>CAMNKK010000001.1 GCA_946542235.1 uncultured Clostridia bacterium
ACAATTTCCAAATTTTTTCTGCACGTCCGTATTATCCTTATTTTCTTCCAAATAAAAAACCCGACGCAGTAAATGCGTCGGGAAACCTCTCATGCTCAGGCTTTGGCAGGAGCACCGACCGGGCAGGTATCAGCACAGGCACCGCACTCAATGCAGGTATCCGCATCGATTTCGTACTTGCCGTCACCTTCAGAGATCGCGCTCACCGGGCATTCCGCAGCGCAGGCACCGCAAGCGATGCATTCGTCAGAAATCTTATAGGCCATAAACAATACCTCCATTCAAATTAATCCATATCTGGACTCATCTGTATTATACACATTTTTTGCTAAAAATCAATATTAATTTGTTCTTTTCGGTCACAAATTTTATTATTCCGAACAAATGATCATTTGTTCAAACATAGTCATTTTTCAGCCGCCTTCATCGCCTTTTCCAGTGCATCAGCCCATCCCCTGGAACCGGATCGCGATGAATCTTTACTGATCGCATTTTCGCCTCTGTCGGCTCCTGTATCCTCTTTCTTTGCAGAAGGCATTCCACTTCCTTTTTTTGCCGGAGTTCTGGCTGAATCATTTGCCTTCTGTTCTCCACGGCTGTTGTGCGCAGGAGAATTTCCGGCATTTCCGGGTGCGGCAGTACGATTCTCCCTGCGAACCGGACGGCCAAGCTGGTTGTTCTCTCTTTCGGGCTTGTCCTTCCCTGAATTGTGATTATTTTTCCCTTTGGGTCGATTCTCTTTTCTGCGTACTCCATCTTCCGGCGCGCCGGCCTGCTGGGGCTTTTTTGTGAGGCCGGCAGCAGTCTTTGCGTTTGCCCTGGACTTTCTGTCACGGGGATTACTCTCCCGGGTTACTTCAGCTCCGGAATTTTCCGCAGCGAAATCATTCGCCTCCAGATCCTGAATCATTTTTCTTTCCTCTTCGGTGATTTCCGAAGTCCCGGCGGGATCCATATCCTGCCTGGGGGGTTCCGTCTTTCCGGCCGCGCCTGCTCCATCCGGAGTGATTCTGGTGATCTGGCTCAGCGGATATTGTTTGATCTCTGTCGAATCTCCGTTGGGAATTCTGACGGAAACGGTCTCCTTGACAACATTCAGGTCGCACACAGTTCCCCGTCCGTCAGGTGTCTCCACATCCCTTCCGATCCGCGGCATTTTCCTTCGTATCTCTTCATACTGGTCCTGTTCATATTTGAGGCAGCACATCAGACGTCCGCACACCCCACTGATTTTAGTGGGATTCAGTGACAGATTCTGCTCTTTTGCCATTTTAATGGAAACAGGCTGAAAATCATTCAGAAACGCACCGCAGCATATGGGTCTCCCGCATGGGCCAAGGCCGCCGAGCATTCTGGCTTCATCACGGACTCCGATCTGTCTCAGTTCTATCCTTGTTCTGAATGTGGACGCCAGATCCTTGACCAGAGCCCTGAAGTCAACCCGCCCGTTAGCGGTAAAATAGAAAAGCATTTTCCCATTGTCGAAAGTAGTTTCCACTGAAACAAGCTTCATTTCCAGTTTATGTTCCGCAATCTTTTTCTGGCAGACAGCATAGGCTTCCCTTTCCCGGGCTCGATTATCGGTAGCCTGCTGGATATCCTGCTCGGTAGCGATGCGTATAACTTTGGGAAGGGCAGAATTAACCTGATCGTCCGCCATCTCGTTTCCGGTCAGAATCACTTCTCCCAGATCAAGTCCGCGGGATGTTTCCGCAACAACATAATCCCCGTTCTGTAGAGAGAAAGATCCTGCATCATAATACAGCATCTTTCCATCCTGTTGAAATCGAATTCCAACAATATTTATCATATGTGAACAGCCTCCATCAGTGATAAAATCAATTGCTCGAGAACAGCTTGGAAATTGACGGAAAAACGGACACGTTTTCTGGCCAGTGCAATTGCTTCAAAGAGCTGAACGTAATCCTTCGGCCTGGCTTTCTCCGTAAATTCTATCCATTCAGACGGCATCCACCGCATGGATTCCCGCGATGAGTCAGCAGTCACTGCGCCATGCATCATCCGGTGCACAGCATTTTCGAGAATGGAAAACAGGACATCGGCTTCATCTTTTCTGTCTTTCCATTCTGAGGATGTTTTCAGGATATCGCTTCGATGATCGCAGAAAAGGAACTCCCTGAGCACTTTTTCCCGAAGCTTCCAATATTCCTCGTCCGAAGATACAGTCAGGGCTTTTCCGAAGGATCCTCCAGCTTCCATGACAGATTCCTGTGCGCGAATCTCATCGACGTTGTTTTCAGCGAGCACCCTCAGAATCTCCCGGTCTCCCCATGGTTGGATTTTCAGCGGCCGGCACCTGCTGATAAGCGTAGGAAGCAGCCTGTCCGGATTGACGCTGGTCATCAGAAAAAAAGTACCTGCAGGCGGTTCTTCCAGAGTTTTCAGCATTTTATTCTGAGCTGCCTCATTCAGGTCCTCAGAATGATAGATCATAACAATATGCCGGTTTCCCTGAAAGCCCTGCAAGCTGATTCTCTTCTGCATTTCCAGCACATCCGAGACAGGAATGGCATTCTTTGTCTCCGTCGGCACCAGAGGCTTTCCCTTTCTCATGACGATCAGATCCGGATGAGAGAGGCCTTCCATCTGCGTACAGGATCTGCATTTTCCGCATGGTTTCTGTTCCGAATGGATGTCTTCGCAGAGAAGAAAGGCGGCTATTGCCTGAGCAAGTGACCATTTTCCGGTTCCTCTTTCTCCGGATATCAGTATCGCATGATTCATTCTCCCCTCCCGCATCTGCTGAATCAGAGAGGAGATGGCTTCACCCTGCGGCAAAAACCGATCAATGGAAATCATTGATTATACCTTCAGAAACTGATCAACCGACAGCACAAAAAGTGTGGCGCCGCCCACAGTAACTTCCACCGGAAAAGGCACATATCCGCTGGAAGAAATGCCCGACGCGCTGGTGTGCGCCGTCGTAAGCTGCTTCCGGCTTTTGCAGACTGATTCAATCGCTTCAATAGCTTCCTGAACCTTCTCATCTTCCACGCCAATCATAAGCGTAGTATTCCCGGCTTTCAGGAAACCGCCCGTCGTAGCCAGCTTTGTAACCCCGAAACCCTTGTTCATCAGGCTGGTAAGCAGCCTGGATGAGTCTTCATCCTGAACGATGGCAACAATCAGTTTCATCGAAACTACCTCCATCTTTGAATTTCTTTCTAATTATATACAACCTACCCCCGAAAATCAAGCTTGACTGCCTTTGGATCAGCGATTCATGCTTTACATACACCTGAAAATAGAATAAACTTTATCCGGTTGCATGTATGATTCGGTTGAAAGGAAGAGGAAACGAATGCAGAGAAATCAGATTTTCTCTCTGGTCGCTGTCTCCGCATTTGGGCTGGAAGGGCCCATTGCCGCAGAACTGAAGCGCCTCGGAATGCATGATGTGAAAGCAGAAAACGGGCTTGTCCGCTTTCATGGTACAATTCTGGACGCTTATCGCTGTAACCTTTCCCTTCGGTTTTCCGACAGGGTTTATTTACTGCTGCAGGAGAAAACCTGCCTTTCTTTTGAAGATCTGTTTCAGCTGATTCTTGCTGTTCCCTGGGAGGAGTATACTTCCGGAATGGAAGCTTTCCATATTTCAGCCCAGTGTGCAAGAAGTAAGCTGATGAGTCCGAGAGACTGCCAGTCCATTACGAAAAAGGCTCTTCTCGAAAGGCTGAAAAGATTTTCCGGAAGATCTGTATTTCCGGAAACAGGTCCTGAATTTCCAGTCCATATCAACATCCATTCCGATCGTGTAAGAGTGCTGCTGGATACTTCCGGGACTTCCCTGTCACGTCGTGGATACAGGACCTGGAACGGAGAAGCGCCTCTTAGGGAAACACTTGCGGCCGCACTGGTTGAATTCAGCCCCTGGAGGCCCGGTATGCCCCTGTATGATCCCTGCTGCGGTACGGGAACCATTCTGATTGAGGCGGCGCTTCGTCAGGGGCATATCGCTCCCGGTTTGCGGCGCAATTTTTCCATGGAGCGCTTTGCATTTTTTCCATTCAAAGAGGCTGCAATACTGAAGTCCGATACGGAGAAGGAGTGCGTTCCGGAACGCATTTCTGAAATCAACGGCTCGGATATTGACACAGGGGCGATTGATCTGGCATGCAGGCACCTTTCCCAGGCAGGTCTGGCGGACAAAATCAATTTCCGGTGTCTTCCCTTGCAGGAACTGCATCTCGAAGCAGAACGCGGTGTGTTTTTGTGTAATCCACCTTATGGGGAAAGGCTCGGAGACAATCTGTCCTGCAGAAAGCTATATCATGACCTCCATCTCCTGCAATGCCGTCATCCCACCTGGTCCCTGTGCGCTATCTCCTCAGATCCCGGATTTGAAAAAGCATATGGCAGACGAGCGGACCGAAAGCGCAGGCTGTATAACGGCCGTCTGGAGTGCCAGTTCTATACCTATTTTCCGTTGAAGAAGTAAGAATTGCGTAATGCAGCAGACTTTCGTCAATAGTTTACCCTCATTCTGTCCGTAAGCAGGAATGGCGTATCCTTCTGTACCTGCTGCAGAACCCTGAGCGCATCCGTATCCAGTGCAATCATCGGCTGATAATCGTTGACCCTGCTGCCAGAGGAAGAACTGGTCAGAACGGGGATCAGATTCAACTCCATCTGATGATCCTCCCGTTCAGGATAGATCTTCACCTGCAGAAGCATCGCGTCATAGGTCGTTAGGCGAAGCGTCCCGCCAAAAACAAGGTTTCCCAGGCTGTAGACAACGGGCATTCCATCAATCCAGTCCACACCCTGAACCACATGGGGATGATGTCCCACAACCAGGTCTGCCCCAGCCCGATAGCAGGCTCTCGCCATCGCTTCCTGCAGTACATTGTGGTTCTCTTCATATTCTGTTCCCCAATGGCACTGGTAAATGATATATTCTGCTCCTTTCTCCTTCAGCTCCCGGATATCCGTACCTATAATGTCCGGATTCAGACAGTAATTGGTTTCGCGGCAGCCGCCAAATCCGAACAGGTGTCCCCCGATCTCCAGAATTATATTATATCCATTTCCGCAGTAAGGAATTCTGTCCTCCAGCGTCTGCAGGGTGGACCGATACCCTTCTTCACCATAATCAACCGTATGATTATTGGCTATATTTACCAGATCAATATGGCCTTCTTCCAGTGCCTGAACATATTCTGTCAGTCCCCGGAACCTCCAGGCTTTGGTAATGTCCTCGTTTCGGCCATCATCCTTCAGTACGCACTCCAGATTTACCACGGTCAGATCATCTTTCGAAAACAGGGATTGCAGGGCCGCAAAAGGCCAGCCCATTCCCTTTTTCCGGAGATAGGCCGGCAGTCCGTCCTCCAGCCCGTAATAAGCTTCCCGACCTCCCAGCACAACGTCGCCGCCGAAGGTGATCGTGATATGCTCTTCATCCTCTTCGCCGGTTTCAACAAGCCATGCTTTTTCCAGTCCTTCCAGAAGATTCGGCGTATTGCCCGTTATTATTCTCTGCAGACTGGTTCGTTCCTCCGGATCATCCAGGACAATAATCCTGGTATGATACGGCAGATGAGTCCAGAACCAATAAGCATTGATTCCCTGCCCGCTGGGCTTTTCCTGAACCCTGATGCAGGCGTGGGAGGCTTTCGTGCCCAGATATACCTCTCCGGGAATCATATCCTTTTTCCCGGATTCGTTCCAGGCATATGGAATCTGATGAAGGAGGTTTCCCCCGTCATACCTGATTACAAAGTCATATTTAAGGCCATTGGTAGAGTAATCACTCATATGGTAGTCTGTCAGAAAACTGCCTGCGGCAGTCTCCTGATACAGCTCGCCCTTGGCCATCCGTCCTGTGGAGACAAGCAGGGTATCAATCTTTTTCCCCTGATGATATACCGTCAGCGTCTGATATTTTTTGTCTACCAGGAGACCGTATTCAGTCTGCGGACGAACCACCATCAGCACCCTGCGGGGTACCCATCCTTCCACCGGAGAGCCGTCTTCGTGGTTCCATGCGCTGATTCTGACCCATTTGTCCCGTATTTCCAGCACCGATACAGCCTGGCTCTGTCCATGAAGCGTACCCAGCACCCGGCTTTCCTGATCCGGTTCCTCAAACACCTTCTGGTGAGACGTGTTATTAATATTGATCACGGTCGCGGGAGCAATCATTTTCTCCCAGATTTCCTGATCGCTGTCCTCCCGGGACGGCATGATATCCCCCGTTACTTCCAGTGAGAGCACCGGTCGCTTTCCTTCCCTGACCTCCAGCATGAATTCCCTGGCGTAGGAAGGATGTCTCTGCCCGTATACGGATACACGATATTTGCCCTCGGGCAGTTTTTTTCGTCCCGTCAGCGCATAATAGGAAATATGATTGACTCTGGCACCTTTTGACTGATGGCTCGACTTCAGAATCAATTCATCGCTTTCCGCGTCATAGAATTCCGAGACCAGCTGATCCGTGTACAGAATTTTGAACTCAAGAAACCAATCTCCCGCATCTGAAAGATAAACCGTGGGGTCGCTGGGCAGCGCAAACAGGATCGCCTGCTGCGCCGGTCCAACCTGAATCATCGCGCTGCAGGTCAGCGTAATTCCGGACACTCCTGAAAATGTTCCGTCAATTACAAAGGATTTTTTGGCCATCCGTTCTTCATTCCATCCAAGTCCGTCCCAGATAATCTGGGTTTTCCCGGAAGAAACTTCCTTTTCGATGACGCGATAAACTGTATGCTCGTCATGAATCTTCAACAAGACTGTTCCGTCTTCAGGCGCAAGCACAACAATAGGATTGTCCTGGTACCCGGAGATTTCACCGGGAACGCTGATCTGAAAAGAGCCCTCGCCAAAGCCTTTCCCACAGAGAAAGATGAAAAAGAAGATCAGCAAAGCTGTGATCATTTTTCGCTGGTTCATGCGCTTCCCTTTCAATAAGTGTATTCCCGTTCATGTTGAAAAACAAGTTTACAGCATGATACATGCTGAACCCGGAAAAGCAGTTGAAAATGAAATGAGGATGCATAAGCTGCATCCTCCGCGGAGAGTTAGGGATTCGAACCCTAGGTGAGGTATCACCCCACACACGATTTCCAGTCGTGCGCCTTAGACCACTCAGCCAACTCTCCACCAGAGCTGAAGTGCTCACTCGAAATAGTATAGCGAAAAAGAAATATTTGTCAAGGACAAATTTTTACCGTCCTTTCCTGCTGAAAAAAAGGGCTTAAACAAACCTTCCTGGTTTGTTCAAGCCCAAACAGTGGAGATGAGGGGAGTTGAACCCCTGTCCGAAGACCCGTCAACAGGATTTTCTCCGAGCGCATTCCGTGATTTGTTTTCCCGTCTCACGCCGTCCGCGGAAAGGCTGCGGAGACAGTAGCTTCATCATTACGGACTCCGCCGCAAAGCTTAAACGGAGCTCGTTCCCTGCGTCAATGACGCCGGCTTGCTGAGCCGCAGGCGCTCAGGGCCGACGCGCGGCATTAAGCCGCGAAAGCGTAATTGCTATTGTCAGTTATTGTTTTTCCCCGTTGTTGCGCGGTACAGGGGCCGCGGCTCGCTTATCCTGCCTTCGCAATCCCCGTCGAAACCGGATCATCCCCATGATGAAGTGTGCTCAGGCTGCTTCCATCACGTCTTCTTTCTGTCTCCCGGAAGGAGCAGTTCCTCAAAAGACGGATCATACATTTCTACTTCTGCCTGTTCCGCATCGCCCGCTGGATTTCTCTCTCGGAATCTCTTTTAGCCATGCTGTCCCTCTTGTCATGCAGTTGTTTTCCCTTGCAAAGGCCAAGCTGAATTTTCATTCTGCCGTCCTTCAGATACACTTCCAGGGGAACCAGTGTGTAGCCTTGGCGCATAACCAACCCGTCAAGCTTCCGAATTTCTTTTTTATGCATAAGCAGCTTTTTCGCCCGGAGCGGATCCCGGTTAAAAATGTTTCCCTGTTCATAGGGGCTGATATGCATTCCTTCAATCCAGACTTCCCCTTTCCGGATCTGGGCCCAGCTTTCCTTCAGATTGACTTTTCCGAGACGGACGCTTTTTACTTCCGTTCCGAAAAGAACGATACCGCACTCGTATCTGTCTTCCACAAAATAGTCATGAAAGGCTTTTTTGTTGGTGGCAATCACTTTGATTCCCTGCTGATGCGGCACCGGCTCCCCCTCCTTTCCTCATAAAATTATATCAGAATAATCGTCTCTTTTCAACATCACATTTGTCTGGTATACTTTCTGCAGAAAGGAGGGAGTAACTGTTGAATCTTCATGAAATTGCATCCCGCAGCAGAGCTGCTTCCTATGATCTCTCCGTCTCTTCCGTGGAAAAACGCAACAAGGCCCTGTCCCTGATGATTGATTATCTGGAGCGCGACAGAGAACTGATCTTTGATTCGAATAAGGTCGATGTAGCTGAAGCAGAGTCGGAAGGACTTGCTGCACCGCTTCTTCACCGGCTTGTCTTTGCCGGAGACAAACTGAAGCAGGTTCAGGCCGGCCTTCGTTCTCTTATTTCGCTCGAAGATCCGATCGGCCATACCGTCTTCTGTCATGAAATCACAGAAGGTCTCAAGCTGTACCGTGTAACCTGTTCCATCGGGGTCATCGGCGTTATCTTTGAAAGCCGGCCGGATGCGCTTGTACAGATCACCTCGCTCGCTGTCAAAAGCGGAAATTCCGTAATTCTGAAGGGAGGCCGGGAAGCGCTTCGAACGAATCAGGCTCTGATCCATTCCATCCGCTCCGCCCTGGATGACGCCGGCTTTTCTCCGGACGCTGCCCAGCTGCTGGAAACCAGAGAGGATGTTTCCGCCATGCTGAAAGAGGATGCTCTGATTGACCTGGTGATTCCGCGCGGGAGCAATGCTTTTGTCCGCTATATTATGGATAACAGCAGGATCCCTGTTCTCGGGCACGCGGATGGAATCTGCCATGTCTATGTGGATCAGGATGCAGATCTGAATCTGGCATTCAAGGTTGCTCTTGACAGTAAAATCCAGAATCTGTCTGTCTGCAATGCGGAAGAAACCCTTCTTGTTCACCGGAATATCGCGGAACGCTTCCTTCCGGAATTTGCCGGGATGCTCACGGAGAACCATGTGGAAATTCGGGGAGATGAAATGACCGGTTCCCTGATCCAGTGCAAGCCGGCCTCGGAGGAAGACTGGAAGACCGAATATCTGGATGCGATCCTGTCTATCCGGGTGGTATCTTCCCTTGAGCAGGCTATCGAGCATATCAATCATTACGGATCTCATCATACCGACTGCATCATTACTGAAAATGACGAAGCTGCAAAGACTTTCCTGGACAGAGTAGACAGTGCAGGCGTGTACAGAAATGTCTCTACCCGTTTTGCAGATGGATTTGTGTATGGTTTCGGGGCAGAGGTCGGAATATCCACCGGAAAAATTCACTCCCGCGGTCCGATGGGTCTGGAAGGGCTTACGACATATAAATACAAACTTCTTGGAAATGGTCAGACCATGGCGGAAATGAAATCCGGAGCGCGGCGCTATACCCATCGTATTCTTCAGGAAGATTGTCCGCTGTAAAAGGCAGAAAGGATGTACGGTCAATAGAATGATGCGTTTGCAGAAATACCTTGCGCTTTGCGGGGTTGCTTCCCGGCGCCGGGCTGAAAAGATGATTCAGGACGGGCTGGTCCAGATAAATGGCATAACCGTTCGGGAGATGGGAATTCAGATTGATGAAAGCCGAGATACAGTCAGCGTTTCCGGAGAGACTGTGCATCCGGAGGCTGAGAAGCATTATCTTGCGTATAATAAGCCCATCGGAGAAGTGACAACGGTATCCGATCCGGAAGGCCGTCCCACCGTGATGGATAAATTCCGGGATTATCCGGTGCGTCTGTTTCCTGTCGGCCGTCTTGATTTTGACAGTGAGGGGCTTCTGTTGCTGACCAATGACGGAGACCTGATGAATCATCTGCTGCACCCGAGTCATGAAGTCAGTAAAGTGTATCTTGTAAAGGTTTCCAATCAGGTGAGCGAAGCGGAAGTGCAGCGTTTGCGTGCCGGCGTCATGATTGACGGAAAAATGACATCTCCTGCCCAGGTCCGTCTCATCCGTCATGAAACTTTCGATACCGTTCTTCTTGTTTCCATCCATGAAGGAAGAAACCGCCAGGTCCGGAAAATGATGGAAGCTGTTGGACACCAGGTGGTCAGCCTGAAGCGGGTGGAATTCGGGCCCATCATCCTTGGCGATCTTCCCCGGGGGCAATGGCGCCGCCTGACAGAACGGGAAATCAGCCGTCTGAAAGCGCTGTAGCTTTGCTCCCTGACGAGGTTCGAAAAAGCTCCCATACCGGCAGAACAATAAAGCACCCTGCAGATTATCTGCAGGGCTTTTTTCGTGCGGTCGACGGGACTTGAACCCGTACCCATTGCTGGACACGCCCCTCAAACGTGCGCGTATGCCGATTCCGCCACGGCCGCAAACCGAACAGGTTGGATTATACTGTGAGTCATCCCTTTTGTCAAGCGTACCTGTCATTTTCTGAATTCACCGAAATCTTACGATTCTGTGAATTTCTTTCCATCCATTATGAATCGTGATAGAATAAAAAGAATCCTTGGAAGGAGGAGTCTGTTTCTTATGCGCATTATTCTGATTGGTGCGGGGAAAGTCGGTCACATCCTGGCAGACCGGCTCACAGCGGAAGAGCATGATGTAACCATCATCGATAACAATGATGAAGTGGTTGACCGCTGTCAGGATTCCATGGACGTTATGTGCATCAAAGGTAACGGCGCCAATGCCAAAACGCTTGTGGAAGCGGGCGTGGATCGAGCCGATATCGTAATTGCCACTACCGCCAGTGACGAAACCAATATGCTCTGCTGCCTGATTTCCAAGAGGCTGGGCGCAAAATATACCATCGCCAGAATCAGGGATCCGGAATACAATGAAAGTCAGCTTCTGCTTCAAAATGAGCTCGGTATTGATGTCGCCATCAATCCGGAGCGTGCTACAGCCCTTGAAATCAGTAAGCTCCTCAGATATCCCTTTGCCGGCAGTATCGAATCCTTCGCCCGGGGGCAGGTTGAAATGGTGGAGTTCCGCGCGCAGAAAGACGATATTATTATTGGTGTTCCCATGAAGGATATTGCCTCCACCATCCCAAACATTCCCCATGTCCTCTATTCCATGGTGGAACGTGATGGAAAAGTCATTATTCCCGGCGGCGATTTCTTTATCGAAGCCGGAGACAAGGTCCATATCTCCGGAAATATTCTGAATATTACAAACTATTTCCGTTTTCTAGGCCGGAATACGCTGAAAATTCGAAGTGCCATGGTTCTCGGCGGCGGAAAGATCACCTACTATCTGGCCAGGATGATCATGCCAATCGGGATTCATATCACCATTTTTGAGGTTAATCCGGAGAAGGCCCGCACCCTCAGCGAGCAGTTTCCCAAAGCAGATGTGATCCTGGGAGACGGAACGGATCAGGATTTACTGGAAGAGCAAGGTCTGGCCCAGATGGATGCATATATTTCTCTTTCCAGCCGGGATGAGGAAAATCTACTGACCGGAATGTACGCTTCCCGGTGCGGTGTGCCGAAAGTGATTGCCAAAAATACACGCACCACATATGCGGATGTTTTGAATCAGCTGGGCCTGGACTCCATTGTCAGCCCCCAAAGCATCACCTGTTCAACGATCCTCCGATATGTGCGTGCCCGGGAACACAGCAAGGGAACTGAGATCGAGCGGCTCTACCGTCTGGCCGACGGAAAAGCGGAAGCGATCGAATTCATCGCCCGGGAGGGAGATTCCTATATCGGAACCGCGCTGAAAGACCTGACCACCCGTCCCGGGAACCTGGTTGCGGTAATCCTGCATCAGGGAAAAGTGATCGTGCCTTTCGGCAACGATAAAATTGAAGCCGGTGATCACGTAGTCATCATTTCCAGGGAATCCGGAATCGGTGATTTGAACGAGGTGCTCTACAGATGAACAGAAAACTGATCATCCGTCTGCTGGGTGCCATTCTCGGAATAGAAGCAGCGGCGATGGTCCCCTCCTTTGCCATCGCACTCTATTTCGGGGATGGAGATGCTCTTGTCCTTGGCATCTGCATCCTTTGTCTTGCCGTTCCAGGCCTTCTCCTCTGGTTTCTTGTCAAATCTCCTTCCAGCTCTCATTTGCGTCTGAAGGAAGGTTTTATCATTGTGGCACTGGGTTGGCTGGTTTTAAGCCTTGGCGGCGCAGTTCCTTTTTACTTTTCCGGACTTTATCCACGATTTGAAGACGCCCTCTTTGAGTCTGTCTCCGGTTTCACCACAACGGGAGCCACGGTATTAACCCATTTTGAAGATTTTCCAAGAGGAATCATGTTCTGGCGTGGAACAACGCACTGGATCGGCGGCATGGGCGTACTGGTACTGACTCTGGCGCTTTTGCCGAAGCTTACCGGCCGCACTTCTCACCTTGTCCGGGCAGAAAGCCCCGGTCCTTCTCTGAGCAAGCTGGTTCCGCATACCGGAACGACCGCAAAGCTGCTGTATCGAATCTATATTCTGCTCACTGCCATGGAGTTTCTGGCGTTGCTGCTCTGCGGTCTTTCTCCCTATGATGCCGCGCTGCATTCGCTGTCCAATGCAGGTACAGGTGGTTTCAGCAATTACGGATCCAGCATTGCAGCCTTCCAGAATCCAGCAGCAGAAGCGGTGATTACGCTTTTTATGTTTCTTTTCGGTGTCAATTTTGCGCTGTATTACCGTTTTCTTATCGCCGGTCCGCGGGATAAAATCCGTTCCTTCTTCCTGGATGAGGAATTCCGCTGGTATTTCGGAATCAATATCGTTCTGATTCTGGCTTTGACAGCACTGAACCTTTCCTTTTATCAGGGAAACCTGCTTCGGTCTTTCCGTTACAGCGCCTTTGAAATCTGTTCGGTTCTGTCGACAACTGGCTTTGTCACATCTAATTTTAACAGCTGGTCTTCCGCCTCTCAGATGCTGGTATTTTTTGCAATGTGGATCGGCGCCAGCGCCGGCTCCACCGCAGGCGGAATCAAGGTCATCCGTGTTGTCCTTCTTGGTAAAATCAGCAAGCGTTCCATTCAGGCGACCGGGCAGCCCAAAAAGGTGCAGGTAGTTCGTCTGGATGGAAAAGCCGTGGAAGAATCCATGCTGAACCAGATCACGATATTTGCGGTTGTATATGTTCTGCTGGTTCTGGCCGGTGGATTACTGCTTTCTCTGGACGCCGGATTTGCGGCAATCGATCATTTGTCCGGAGCTTTGACCTGCGTAAGCAATGTTGGACCGGCATTCGGGGCACTGTCCGGCGACTTTGCCGGTTACGGTTTTTTCGGTAAGCTGGTGTGCTGTTTCCTGATGCTGGCTGGTCGTCTTGAATTGTTCCCCATGCTGTTCCTGTTAACCCGTGGAGCATGGAAATCACATTGAGGGGGGTAGTCTATGGCTTCTGACACCAGAAAAGGCATTGTAAAAGGAGTATCCATCCTAAGCCTGGCCGGAATAATCTGTAAGCTGATCGGTCTGCTGTATACTGTTCCGCTGACCCGGATTATCGGTTCGGAGGGATTGGGAATTTATCAGTCCGTTTACCCGACTTACAATCTTTTGCTCACTCTTTCCTCCGCAGGACTTCCGGTAGCCGTTTCCAGGATGGTCAGTCAGTTTCTGGCCAAGGATGACCCAAAGAATGCTCATCATGTTTTTATAACCGCGCTCTGGCTATTGACGGGCTTGGGATGCCTGTGCATGATTCTCATGCTGGCCGGAAACGGCGCGCTGGTTGTCTGGGTTCGGGAGCCGCGTTCCTCCCAGGGCTTCTATGTAATTGCTCCCTGTCTGGCCATCGTCTGCGCGCTCTCCGCTTTCCGCGGATTTATGCAGGGGCAGCAGAATATGAAACCCACTGCCATTTCCCAGATAGCGGAGCAGATTGGAAAGGTTACGTTTTCTCTCCCTCTTGCCTACCTGGGCGCCCGCCGCAGTCTTGCGTACGGTGCTGCCGGTGCCCTGCTGGGAATCACGCTCAGCGAAGCCTGCGCAACAATCATCGTGGCAATCCTCTACTTCCGGAATAAAAAGCGCTTTGCCCTCCTTCCGCAGCTTTCCGCAGAGCCGCCAGCTTCCACCGGATCCCTGGCCCGAACGCTGTTTTCCATTTCCATTCCAATTACCATCAGCGCCTGTATTGTTCCTTTGGCTCAGTTTGTCGATTCAGTCATGATGGTTCCCCGTATGATCGATTCCGGACTGACCAACGAAGCCGCCAGATCCCTTTACGGTGTTTTCTCGGGCCTGGTAATCCGTCTGATCAACATGCCGACAGCGCTGGCACTGGCCATCGCAATGAGCCTTGTGCCTGCAGTCTCCGCCGCACAGGCTGTCCATGATGAAAAGGGAACCAGCCAAGCAGCCGATCAGGGGCTGAAGCTGGCCTTTATGATTGGTTTCCCCTGTTCAATCGGAATGAGTGTTCTGGCCCGGCAGGTTTTTGGCTTTCTGTATCTGGAAAGCCTTAAACCCGAGCAGTTCCAGACCGGCTGGGAACTGCTGACAGTCTCCAGCCTGACCATTGTTCTATTTACTGTCGTCCAGGCCACCAGCGGCATCCTGCAGGGGCTTGGCAAGCAGAAGATTCCCATGTATACACTGATCGCCGGCGTCAGCTTCAAAATCCTGATGAACTATATTCTGGTCGGCATTCCGGGCGTCAATATCCATGGCGGTCCATACGCCTCCCTGGTCTGCTATACGGTTTCCATGGTTCCAAATCTTTATTTTGTCTGTAAGTATGCTCATCTTTCCTTCAATTTCAGAGACTGGATATTCAAGCCTGGTCTCTCGGCCGCCGCAATGGGTATTGTCATCTTCGCAATGCGGTCCTTCCTTCCCCTGAACCGCGTTCTTACCCTGCTGGAGGTTGCTGTCGGCGTGGCAGTTTACGCTTTTATGGCGGTAAAGCTGAAGATGATCTCTTCCGGCGAGCTGTCAGGTTTGCTTCATAGGATAACCGGCAGAAGGAAGAAGCAGGGCTGATCTGCTTCACTGATACAACACATTTCGAACTCTTATCGGCATTCCACATCAGACCGGGAGGATTAGTGTGAAAGTTCAATACTGCGGCGGACTTTCATGGGCTATTTGCGCCGGTGCCGCACTGGCGTGGGGATTAACATGTCAATTCACTTAACGATCATTCCGCTTGGACCCGGTTCTCCTGAGCTGCTTACGCTCCAGGCTTCCCATCTTCTTTGGGAATCCAACCAGTATCTGATTTTTCGGACATCCCGTCATCCTGTGGCGGACTTGCTGAAGCAGCAGGGACGTTTTTTCGAGTCGCTGGATGATTATTACAATCGCTATGATGATTTTGACCTGATGCATCAGGCGATGGCAGCTTATGTAAAGGAAAAAGCAGCCTCTTCTCCAGTCTGTTTTTGTGTGATGGATCCTGAGACAGACGGTGCAGTCCGGATTCTCAGATCCCTGCTGGCTCCGGAAAAAATCCGTATTCTCCCTGGAATCACCAGAGCAAGTCAGTGTCTGGCTTCCGTTCCGGATTCGTATGCAACGCTATCAGGGCTTCAGCTTTACACCGCAACAGATTATCTGCATATGGACGAAAACCCATCCCGTCCGCTGATAATCACAGAGCTTGATTCCCCCCTTCTGGCCGGGGATGTCAAGCTGCGTCTTCTGGAGCTGCACCCGGATGAGCAGACCGTGTTTTTTTTCCCTCCCTCTGAAAAGGACTTCCCTTCCGTCAGACCTGTTCCTCTTTATCTCCTGGATGCCCAAAAGAAATACGACCATACCGCCTCTGTTTATGTTCCAGGCATGGATTTCCTGCACAGATCCCGCTTTACCTTTCAGGATCTGGCTGCCGTTACTTCCCGGCTCAGGAGTCCGGATGGCTGCCCATGGGATCGGGTGCAGACCCACGAATCCCTTCGTCCTTATATGGTGGAAGAAGCCTGGGAAGCTGTTGGTGCCATCAATGAAAATGATATGCAGCATCTTTCGGATGAACTGGGTGACGTTCTGTTTCAGGTGATGATTCATTCTTCCATCGGATCAGACTTTGATGAATTTACCCTGACGGATGTGATCTCTGGAATCTGCGAAAAAATGATTCACCGTCATCCCCATGTGTTTCGCACACAGGAGGAAAACGCAGCATCCCAGGCCTCGATCAGTTGGGAGCAGCTGAAAAGAATGGAAACCGGAAGCAGGACCATCGGCGAAAGCCTGGATGATGTATCAAAGTCGCTTCCTTCCCTGAAATATGCCGCCAAGATCATGAAAAAGCTCTCCCAGATTCCGGCTCTTCGCCGGAATCCCGAAGATGTCATTCAGGACATCCAAGCCATATCCGGCTCACTGATGAGTGACACTCCGCTTTCCGATTGCAAAGCAGCGGATCTGCTTTTGAAATGTACCGAATTATGCTTCCTTTCCGGCTTTGATCCTGAGGTTCTTCTTCATCGAAGGGCAGAAGAGCTGGCTAAATTGTATCAAAAATCGGAAAAATTGATTATTCATGATGAAAAATCCCCGGAAAGCTTGACATTTCAACAGCTTTGTGTATACTTTAATTCAGTTAGGGATGAAATTGAATAGTTTTTTCCTTAACATTATTATGGATCCGTAAAACGGATCATCTGAGGAGGTTTTTCTTTATGAACAAGAGCGAACTCGTAACTGCTCTGGCAGCAAAAACTGAGCTTTCTAAAAAAGATGCAGAGAAAGCTGTTAACGCTTTTGTCGAGACTGTCAGCGACAGCCTGGCCCACGGTGATAAGATCCAGCTGATTGGGTTCGGTACCTTTGCCGTAAAAGCGCGGCCTGCCCGTGTCGCCCGTAACCCCCGTACCGGCGAAGAAATTAAGATCGCCGCTTCCAAGGCTCCTGCTTTCAAGGCCGGCAAGGCTCTGAAGGACAAGGTGAATGTCCCTGCCAAGAAGAAGGGCAAAAAGTAATTTTTGTTATATTACCCACAGGGATCTTCCCTGTGGTTTTTTTTGTCCGGTCAGGTTGGAATACTTTTTTCATAACTGTGAATTCATCCTGATCGCACTTTGAAGTAAAAATCAGGCTCCATTCTATTCAGGCATCTGAGGTGAAATAATGCGACTGGATAAATATCTTAAAGTTTCCCGCATCATCAAACGCCGTACCGTTGCGAACGAGGCTTGCTCCGGCGGCCGCGTTACGGTAAACGGAAAAGTGGCCAAGCCTGGTGCTGATGTAAAGCCCGGCGATCGTCTCACAATCCGTTTCGGTGAGCATCTCGGCATTTATGAAGTCGTTTCCACGGCGGAAACAGTTCGGAAAGAAGAGGCTGATCAGCTTTATCGGATCATCGAAGAGGATGAATCCACAGCCAGGGAGAGATCATGATGAAGGAAACTGTCTATTCTGTTTTGTTGGCCGGAGGTACCGGAAGCAGAATGCATTCCTCCGTCAACAAGGTTCTCCTCCCAGTTGCCGGAATTCCCTGCATCGCCCGAAGTGCTCTGGCGCTGGCGCCTTTTACCGATTACCTGGTGCTGGTCGGACGTCCGGAGGAAAAAGCGCTTTTGCTAAAACTGCTGGAAGATTCCGGCATCAATAAACCCATTCTGTTTGCCTCCGGAGGTGCTACACGTCAGGAATCTGTTCATCACGGGCTGCATGCAGCTGCTGCACATGCGCAGGATGATAACGCAGTCATTCTGATTCATGACGGAGCCCGCTGTCTCGTAAGCGCGGAAGTCATCCAGAATTGTCTTCATTCCCTGTATACGAAAGGATCTGGTGCGGCTTCCATTTCAGTGACGGATACGCTCCGGAAGTCCGATCAATCCTGTCTTGCAGGCATTACTGTTCCCCGGAATGATCTGCAAGCTATGCAGACTCCGCAGTGCTTCTATTTAAAAGATCTTTTGATTGCTTTTTCAAAAGCCGCGGAAGATGGATTTGAGGGAACGGACGATACATCCGTGATGGTTCATGCCGGTTTTCCTGTCTTTCTGTCAGAAGGAAGCCGCTTCAACCTGAAACTGACCACACGGGAGGATTTGGAAATGGCTGAAAAAATTCTGCGGGAATCATCCTGCCGTGTCCGGCAGAAGCCGGATTCCGTTTTGTGTTGTGCGCGGGTGGGTTTGGGTTATGATGTGCACCAACTGGTCGAAAGCAGAAAACTGATCCTTTGCGGAGTTGAAATTCCCTACTCGATGGGACTTCTGGGGCACAGTGATGCAGATGTCGCACTGCATGCTCTGATGGACGCTCTGCTGGGAGCGGCAGGCTTGGGGGATATTGGGCGTCATTTCCCGGATACAGATGCCAGGTATAAGGGAATTAGCTCCATGGAACTTCTTGAATCCGTAATCGGGAAGCTTTCTGAGGCCGGCTATCATCCCTCCAATGCAGACATTACAATCGTTGCCCAAAAACCAAAACTGGCGCCATATATCCCCCTGATGTCGGAGAAGGTGGCGTCAGCATTGGATTTGCCATTATCTCGGGTCAATATCAAGGCTACAACAACAGAGCATCTTGGTTTTGAAGGTCGGATGGAAGGAATCTCCGCCCAGGCCGTCTGTCTGGTTCAGCCGTTGTAAACCTTGCTTCTTCTTCCGGCACGCTATTCAGCGGTGCCGGTTTTTTCATTCCGTATCCGGACAGACGGATAATATCTTGGAAATCTGCGGTTTCTCAGGAATTGCCATCCGCTGCATCCGCAGTTTCGGAAGAACTCCCTTCAGGATCGGCAGACGTTGTTTCCGGGCTTTCCGGCTTTTCAGCGGAAGAAGCATCTTCTGAAGTTTCCATCACAGCTGCAGTGGATTCCGTTTCTCCGGTTTCAGCATCGTTTTGATTTTCTTCCGGGTTCTGATCCTGATTTGTCCCCTCGGTATTTTCTTCGGCTGTTTCAGGCTTGGCAGGCGTCAGCTGTTCGCTTGCGCCAGCCAGGAATTCTGCAATTTTCACTGTCAGCTCATTGGCGGAAAAGGTCGTAAACTCCCTGGCGCCTTCCGTGGAAAACGGAGAAAACACCCACGGAGAAGAAGTCTTCATCTGCCCGTTTCCCGAAATCAGAAAGTCCTCTCTTATGATGCTCAGGCTGTATTCCAGCGTAGTAGGGCTGGACTGGGAATACCTGCTGAAATAGTGCAGATTCAATTCTGCGGAAAGCGGAAGCTCCTCCGGATAGTTTTTTTCATCCTCCCCTTCGGGAAGCCTCGAAACATCCCGTTCAGCAGTAAGCTTCCAGACCGTTCTCTCATGATCTCTGGATTCTTCATCTGTCGTTTTTTCGGAGGAGTGCTGCAACTCCAGCCGAATCGCATGATACAAGCCCTTTTCTGTTTCCTCCCCATTCGGATTTGGGCGCATAATCACCCACGCACTGGCGGAATCAATCTGACTCCAGTCATAGTCTCTTCCCATCAGCAGCGTGATCACCTGTTCATCGTTCCGAAGCGTATAGGAGATCAGACCGTTTTTATCTTCAATCAGCAGCGATTTGAATCCCATGCTGCTTTCATCAAGCGGCAGCTCAAGGCTGCTGGAGAGCTGAACTCCCAAGGTGGATATAGTGCTGGTATAGTTTATATCATACTCATTGTTCAGCGCGGAAAGCGCATCCAGAAAATAATAACCCAGATTCTGATTTTCAAACAGCCCCTTCTGTTCCTCAGAAAAGATCTGATCCATCAGGGCTTTTCCCTCCGCGCTGTTCTGCAGGATGTTCATGAGGCTGACAATTTCCTGCCTGAAATCATCCATTGGAATACTGTAGGACAGTTCCACCGCTGAAGTGCCGCTTTCTGTTGTTTTTACCTCCGAGGCTTCCGCATACCTTGCCAGCCAGACTTCCAGCTGCTTTTCCAGGATCTCGAGAACCGGATTCAGGAGTGCTTCCTGCTGAGCTTTTCCAGTCTGTATCCAGCGAACAGCAGCGGACGCAATGGATGGATTTCCTCCTCGAGAAGGAAGCATGGCATCCGCCAATGCTGCCAGCGCAGGAAAACGAATAACCTCCCCAGGAAGAAAATCGGACCGGAAGAACAGACTGCTGCCATCATCGAAGATTTCTGTCAGCCCTTTCTGGCTTTCATCGTCTCCTGCCTGATAGAAATAATAGTGTCCCTGTTCACCTGTTCTCATACCCCGAAACTGGAGCTCAACGTCCTGAAAAGGCTGAAGTGACAGAATGAACGGATCATTCCCTTCTCCGTGAAGCTGCAGGGTGCCTTTCAGACCGCTGCCGCTGTCCAGCTGCTTCTGCATTTTTTCCTGCAGCGTATAATCCACCGCTGCCAGGCTTTCCGCGGAAATCATCACCAGCATCATGCACAATAAGGCACAAAGGATTTTTTTCATTGAGTCCGCCCTCCAGTATCGTCAGATTTCTACCGATGCATGAATCCGTCGTCCGGTTTGCAGCACCGGCTTTCCATCCTCACTGCACCCTTCCCCGCCGTACATGCTCATACCGCCGTTTCATGTATCATCCGCAGCCAGCGCTTCTTTCTCTACCTCATACAAAACAGCCCACACCTGTTCAGGGGTCTCTGCCCGGTTAATCTCTCTGCGGGCCCGGCTGGCTCCCCGAAGTCCATGAAGGTACCATCCGATATGCTTTCGCATCTCCCTCACAGCAATAGGCTCAGGCTTCCATGCAAGCATCCGGTCATAATGGGTTCGAATCATTCTGAAGCGTTCTGTTACGGTTACAGGCGTGATTTTTCTTCCCTGATCCAGCTCCAGAATCTGTCGAAATATCCAAGGGTTTCCCATGGCTCCGCGCCCAATCATGACGCCTGCCACTCCAGCTGTTCTGTAGCGCTGAATCGCCTGTTCCGCCTGAAAAATATCTCCGTTTCCCCAAACGGGAATTTGTACTTTTTCAGCAACAAGCTGAATCTGATCCCAGTCTGCTTCCCCGCTGTACTGCTGCATCCTGGTACGCCCGTGAACAGTAATCTCGGCTATACCGGCATCTTCAGCTCTTTGAGCCAGTTCAAGTGCGTTAATATGCTCAGCATCCCAGCCCAGCCGGATTTTAATGCTTACGGGCAGGGACACAGCACGTACCGTCAGCCGCATCATTTTCTCGGCAATATCCGGTGTCCGCATCAGGCCGCACCCTTCGCCGGAAGGCGCAATCTTATGTGCAGGGCAGCCCATGTTCAGGTCGATCCCGTCAAATCGGCCCAGCGCCTCCATCTGCTTGGCTGCTTCCGCAACCACCTCCGGGTCACGGCCGAAGAGCTGTACACAAACCCTGGGCTCATTTTCTCCCCGAATCAGCAGCTCCTGCACAGCCCGCTGCCGCGGCGCACACAGATATCCCATGGCACTGATCATCTCTGTATAGGATTGCTGGCAGCCCTGTTCTGCGCATAGTCCGCGGAACACATGATCTGTTACGCCGCAGAGCGGCGCCAGCCTTACCTGTATCATCCTCAACTCCATCTCTCAGGTTAAAAATCCGAATCAGCTGACAGCCTATGCGAAAGCGGGAATACCGCTTTCCGGTTCCGGTGCGGCCAGACTATTATAGATCAAATCCGGGTCCTGTGCAAGCAAACAGAATACAGCAGCTCTGTAGCGAGCTGCTGCATGCATGCTGGTGCTTTTGCTTATTTGGTTCCGAAAAGTCTGTCACCCGCATCTCCAAGGCCGGGCACAATATATCCGTGATCATTCAGATGATCATCCAAGGCTGCAACATAAATATCAATATCCGGGTGATCCTTCTGAATGCGCTCGATTCCTTCAGGCGCGGCAATCAGGTTGACCAGACGGATATGACTGCATCCGCGCTTTTTGATGAAGTTGATCGCTGCACTGGCACTCCCGCCGGTTGCCAGCATGGGATCCAGCACCAGAAGTTCCCGGTTCTCGGCATCCGCAGGAAGCTTGCAGTAATACTCCACAGGCTCCAGCGTCTGCGGATCGCGGTAAAGTCCGATATGGCCTACCTTCGCGGAAGGAATCAGGCTCGTTACACCATCCACCATGCCCAGGCCGGCCCGAAGAATCGGGATAATGCCCAGTTTCTTACCGCTGAGTCTGCGGCACTTTGCAGTACAGATCGGGGTTTCAACTTCCACCTCTTCCGTTTCCAGATCCCGGGTCACTTCGAAAACCATCAGCATCGCTATTTCAGACAGCAGTTCCCGGAATTCCTTGGTCCCCGTATTCTTGTCACGCATGATGCTCAGCTTATGCTGAATCAGAGGATGATCAAATACCACTACCTTGCTCATCAGACTTTTCCTTCCTTCCCTTCGGGCAAAGCCCACTGTTTTTCCTTTTTTATTTTACCATTTTCCACTCCGGATTTCAATTCCTTTTCTGTACTGCTTCGGTTTGACATGGTTGACTATGACTTCTATAATGAATGTAATTCGTATGAAAGCTGGTGAGCTGCGATTGGCAACGCCTTCTTCGCGACTGTTTCTCGGTCTGGTCCCATGGTATGGGCTGCTGATTGTGCTGGGGGCGGCTCTTGCTGTTTTTCATTCGGACAGAGAAGCAAAAAGGCTCCTCCTGCCGAAGGACTGCATCCTGGATCTTGCTCTCTGGATCCTGCCCTTTGGCATTATAGGCGCAAGAATTTACTATGTAATCTTTACCTGGCCCACCTTCAGAACCAATCCGGTATCCGTTCTATATCTCTGGGAAGGCGGCCTTGCCATTTACGGCGGACTGATTGCAGGCGCAGCCGTCCTGGTTCTTTTCTGCCGGAAGAGAAAGCTTTCCGTGCTTCAGATGCTCGATATCATCGTTCCCGGAGTTGCCCTGGCTCAGGCAATCGGCAGATGGGGAAACTACTTTAATCAGGAAGCTTTCGGCCTGCCTCTTCGGGATAATTCTCCCCTGGCATTTTTCCCTCTGGCTGTACTGATCCGGAATGAATCCGGTTCTTCCTGGCATATGGCAACTTTCTTTTATGAATCATCCTGGGATTTTCTGGTCTTTCTGTTTCTGCTCTGGGGCAGACGCCGCTGGTTCAGAAAGCGGGGAGATGTTTTCCTCTTTTATCTCATGCTTTACTCAGCCGGACGCCTTGTGATTGAGAATCTTCGGATGGATTCCCTGTATCTTGGCTCCTCCGTCCGGATCAGTCAATTGCTCAGTATTTTGATTCTGATCTCAGTACTGGCCCTTTTCTGGTTCAGAAAAAAGAAGGAAAAAGGCTGCTGGCCGCGATTTATTATTATCTGTCTTTCACTGGGCCTTACCGTTTTTGCTCTGCTTCTTTCACTGACTTCCTTTTATCCCGGCTGGAATACCCCCCTGGTTCAGGCGCGTTATCTGGCCGTCTATTCCCTGATAATGATACTTTTCGCCGTGTTCCTCTACGGGCGCAGCGATCGTTCGGAGGTTTGCTATGCCCACCACCAGGCTTAAAAATACGCTGTACCGGCTGGCCCTTCCCGTGAAGGCGCCCCGTCTGTATCCTGAGCTTACCGCAAAAGGAGATCCGCTCAGTTCCCCTGATGCGTTTCTGAGGCTGCTTCGCATGCACCATGTCATGGGTTCCGCCACGCTTCTGAAGGATCAGTCGCATCGTTCTGTGCTGCTCTGTTCCTCCCGGAATCCGGATCATTCCGTTTTCTGGCATTCCATGTTTCGTGTTGCTTCCATTACGAAAATGGCGACCGCGCTGGCCGCGCTTCGCGCGGCAGAAGAAGGGATGCTCGCTTTGGATCTGCCCGTCCTGTCTTATTTCCCGCAGATTTCATCTCTTCCCGACCTTCAGGATGTTACCCTTCTGCATCTTCTCTCCCATACTTCCGGGCTGATGGATCCGCCGGACATGGAGTCTGCACTGATCCAGGAAAAAACATTTCCGGAGATCGTGCTGAATACTCGGCAGTCGGCGCCCGGCACTGAATTCCATTATTCCAACCTGGGGTTCGGCCTCATCGGTTCCCTGCTGGAAGCTGTTTACAGCAAGCCTGTTTCCAAAGTGCTGAAGAATCTTGTTTTTTCTCCTCTGGGTATGAATGCAACACTGGATGCTTCTGAGCTTCTTCCGGAACAGATTGTTCCAATTACCCGTGTTTTTCCCTATCATTCCGGAAAGGATCTGGTTAAGACACCCCTGGGAGAAAGGCCCCTCACGAAGCCGGACCCTCTTCGCCATTACGGGCATACAGCCGGTGCAATGTACCTGGATCTTCCCTCTCTTGAAAAACTGACGGACTGTCTGATGCGGAACGGACAACCAATCCTGAAAACCGATCTCGGGCAGGTCATGATTCGGAAGCACGCCGAATACGGCCAAATCTCACCCACTCTCTCCTACGGGCTGGGAATTCTTCGCATCCAGGATCGTTCCCTTTCCGATTCCCTGATTTTCGGGCATCAGGGGTTTGCCTACGGCTGTGCGGATGGAGCCTTCTGGGAGAATGGTACAAATCGCATGGTTCTTTTCCTGAACGGCGGCGCAAGCGAAGCAAGAAAAGGACGTCTTGGATTATGCAATTATGATCTGCTGAAATGGGCTTTTCGAAAGGAGATGCCGCAATGGTCCAGGTAAGCAATGTGGAAAAGCTCAGAGGCCAAAAAATAAAAATCACCTTCGAGGATGGCTCCAGCTATCTGCTTCTTCGTTCCATGTATCTGGATCGGCCGCTGGAGGCCGGTGATGAAGTGGATCCAAAGGAATATGCCCAGTGGGTTCTGACCCGTCAATACCGTTCCGCGCTGGATAAAGCAGTGGCCATGCTGGCAGTTAGAGCCTGCAGCAAGGGAGAAATCCGGCAGAAGCTTCGCAGAATCGGTTTTTCGGAAGAAACCGCGGATATGGTAATCTACAAACTGGAAAAAAACCATCTTTTGAATGACGAAGAATTTGCTGCTCAGTGGGTTCAGTATCGCTCCGGCCAGAAATACGGTCCGCGGCGGATCTCCCAGGAGCTCCGCATCAAGGGTGTTTCCGCAGAAGAAGCGGAAAGCGCTCTGGAGGAAGTTCCGGAAGAAGCACAGCTGGAAAACGCCGTCAGGCTTGCCCGGAAAGCGTTGCAGCGTGCCAAAGCGGGCGAAGATCCCCGAAAAACCCGGCAAAAAATACTGGCTTCCATTGTGCGCCGCGGCTACAGCTGGGACCTGGCCAGGCAGGCTGTAGATCAGGTTCTGAATGCAGATGACGAATGGCCGTAATTTTTTCCGCGAAGGTGATCCGGCCGGATCAGAAAGCAGAATGCCGCCCCGCCAATCAGTTCATTCTGCATAAAAAAACGCCGCTTCCCGAAAGGAAGCGGCGCCTTTTTTTGATTGTATCTGGGTTGAATTACTTTTTGTCAGCGATGGCAGCCTGCGCAGCAGCAAGCCGGGCGATCGGTACGCGGAAGGGAGAGCAGCTCACATAGTCCAGGCCGATCTTGTGGCAGAATTCCACAGAGCTCGGATCGCCGCCATGCTCGCCGCAGATGCCAACGTGCAGCTTGGGATTGACGGGACGGCCGAGGTCGATCGCCATCTTCATCAGCTTGCCCACGCCGGTCTGATCCAGCTTCGCAAAGGGATCGCTTTCAAAGATCTTGGTGTCATAGTAGGCTCCCAGGAACTTGCCGGCGTCATCGCGGCTGAAGCCGAAGGTCATCTGGGTCAGGTCATTGGTTCCGAAGCAGAAGAAGTCAGCCTCGGTCGCAATCTCATCCGCGGTCAGTGCAGCGCGCGGAATCTCGATCATGGTACCGACTTCGTACTCCAGCTTCACATCGGAAGCGGCGATTTCGGCATCAGCGGTCTCCACAACCACCTTCTTGACAAATTTCAGCTCTTTGACCTCGCAAACCAGCGGAATCATGATTTCCGGCTTCACATCCCAGTCCGGATGAGCCTTCTTGGTGTTGATGGCAGCCCGGATGACAGCCTTGGTCTGCATCTTCGCAATTTCCGGATAGGTAACCGCAAGACGGCATCCGCGGTGACCCATCATCGGGTTGAACTCATGCAGGCTGGCAATGATGTTCTTGATGGTCTCCACGGACTTGTTCTGCGCCTTGGCCAGGGCAGCAATTTCTTCTTCCGTGGTGGGCACGAACTCATGCAGCGGCGGATCCAGGAAGCGGATGCACACAGGGCAGCCTTCCAGCGCTTCGTACAGCTTTTCGAAGTCACTCTGCTGATAGGGCAGAATCTTGTTCAGCGCCACTTCGCGCTCTTCGGCGGTGTCGGAGCAGATCATCTCGCGGAAGGCTGCAATGCGCTCCGGCTCAAAGAACATGTGCTCGGTACGGCAGAGGCCGATGCCTTCGGCGCCCAGCTCACGGGCTTTCTTCGCGTCAGCGGGGGTATCCGCGTTGGTACGAACCTTCAGGCGGCGATACTTGTCCGCCCAGGCCATGATGCGGCCGAACTCACCGGCGATGGTGGCATCCACGGTCGGAATCAGGCCGTCATAGATCTTTCCGGTAGAGCCGTCGATGGAAATGAAGTCACCTTCATGATAGGTCTTCCCGGCCAGCACAAACTTCTTGTTCTCCTCGTCCATGGCGATATCGCCGCAGCCGGAAACACAGCACTTGCCCATGCCGCGGGCAACCACAGCCGCGTGGCTGGTCATGCCGCCGCGAACGGTCAGGATACCCTGAGCGCTCTTCATGCCGGTAATGTCTTCAGGAGAAGTTTCCAGGCGAACCAGAACGACCTTCTCGCCGCGGGCAGCCCAGGATTCGGCATCTTCCGCGGTGAACACGATCTTGCCGCAGGCGGCACCGGGGCTGGCGCCCAGACCCTTGCCGATGGGCTCGGCCTTCTTCAGGGCGGCGGCATCAAACTGCGGGTGCAGCAGGGTATCCAGATTGCGGGGATCGATCATGGCGACAGCTTCTTCTTCCGTCTTCATGCCTTCGTCCACCAGATCGCATGCGATCTTCAGAGCGGCAGGAGCAGTGCGCTTGCCGTTACGGCACTGCAGCATGTAGAGCTTTCCGTTCTCCACGGTGAACTCCATATCCTGCATGTCGTGATAGTGCTTTTCCAGCACATCACATACGCGGATAAAGTCTGCGTATGCCTGGGGGAACTTGCTTTCCATCTCAGCGATGGGCATGGGGGTACGCACGCCGGCCACCACGTCTTCGCCCTGAGCATTGGTCAGGAACTCGCCCATCAGTTTCTTCTCGCCGGTGGCGGGATCACGGGTGAAAGCAACGCCGGTACCGGAATTGTCATTCAGGTTGCCGAACACCATGGGCATCACGTTGACAGCAGTGCCCCAGCTGTAGGGAATGTCATTGTCGCGGCGATACACGTTGGCGCGGGGATTGTCCCAGCTGCGGAAAACGGCCTTGATGGCGCCCATCAGCTGTTCCTTGGGATCGGAGGGGAAATCCGAGCCAATCTTGCTCTTGTATTCGGCCTTGAAGGCAGCAGCCAGCTCCTTCAGATCAGCCGCAGTCAGCTCAACGTCAAATGTAACGCCGCGCTTGGCTTTCATTTCATCGATGAGCTGTTCGAAGTACTTTTTGCCAACTTCCATGACGACATCAGAGTACATCTGGATGAACCGGCGATAGCTGTCATATACGAACCGCTCGAACTTGGGATCAGGGTTGCCTGCGATCATCGCGGCCACCACATCATCATTCAGGCCGAGGTTCAGAATGGTATCCATCATACCGGGCATGGAGGCGCGGGCACCAGACCGCACGGAAACCAGCAGGGGGTTCTGCAGATCGCCGAACTTCTTGCCGTTAATCTCTTCCATCTTGGCGATGTACTCCATGATCTGCGCCTGGATTTCATCGTTGATCTGACGGCCATCTTCGTAATACTGGGTGCAGGCTTCGGTAGTAATGGTGAAGCCCTGGGGCACCGGCAGGCCAATATTGGTCATCTCAGCCAGGTTCGCGCCCTTGCCGCCCAGCAGCTCACGCATCTGAGCGTTGCCTTCACTGAAGAGGTAAAGGTACTTGTGGGACATTTTAATCTCCTCCTCGATCAATTTCGGCGCGCGCCACAAAGCGTCAACGCATTGGCCCACGCACATCGTTTTTATTATAGCTGTACAGCCATATTTTTGCAAGAAAAAGTTTGGAAAAAAGAGCCCGGGAAAACAGTTTCCCGGACTCTCCGCTGCAAATGAAAACCAGCAATCGGATCTATTTCGCGTTTTGCGCCGCTTCCCTCTCTGCCTTGGCTTTCAGCGCGGCATCAATTTTCGCCTGTACTTCAGGAGAATACTTCGGCTTTCCTTCAGCAGACGCGGCAGCTACAGGCGTGTCCACTGAAACCGCTTCCGGAGTTGTACCGATCTTGGAGAAGGCATCCCGTGTATGTTCACGAACCTTCATGGTAATACACTTCTTCGGACACTTTTCAGCACACTTTCCGCAGCCTGTGCAGGCATCCAGTACCTCATGGGGCTTCTTCACCTCGCCCACAATGCTTTCAAACTGGCATTGCCGTTTGCACAGTCCGCAGCCGATGCAGGTGTTCTTGTCAATCTCCGCAATCTTCCGCTGGTCCCAGGCAGCCCAGATGGCGTTCGTCGGGCAGGCTTCCGCACACATCATACATCCCCGGCATTTCTCCGTATCAATGATGGGCAGGTGATCCTTCATTTCGATGGCGCCGAATTTGCATGCATGGAAGCAGCGCTCGCAACCGATGCAGCCCACGCGGCAGTTGTCGCTCACCAGGATGCCCTTATCCGCCGCCCGGCACATCAGTCTGACAGGCAGATTGGCAGGCTGAAGCTGGATCACATGCTTGGGACACACATCCACACACTTCCCGCAGCTCTGGCACTTTTCCCGGTCTACCACAGCAATCCCCTTGACCGGATCCACATGAATCGCGTCAAAGGGGCAAGCCCGCACACAGGTCCCCAGTCCCAGGCAGGCATACTTGCACCCCCTGTTTCCGTCGTTGACCAGGCTGGCTGCCACACAATCCTGGATACCGCTGTAATTAAACTTCGTCCTGCAGTGTTCCAGATCGCCCTGGCAAAGTACGGTTGCCACCATTTTTTCGCCTTCATCCTGAGCTTCCTGGCCCATGATCGCAGCGATCTTTTTAGCACATTCACTGCCGCCCACCGGGCAGGCATTCACCGGTGCTTTTCCCGAAGCGATCGCATCCGCGCAGCCGTCACAGCCCGGAAAGCCGCAGCCACCGCAGTTTGCTCCGGGAAGAGCCTCTCTTACCGCATCCCGCTGCGGATTTGCAGGAACCGCGAAAATCTTTCCTGCCACCGTCAGCAGGATTCCGAAAAGGGCCCCCATTCCGCCGAGGACCAGCGCCGCATATAATACTTCCATGATTTACGCGATCCTCCTTATTATCCGATCAGTCCGCTGAAGCCCATGAAGGAAACAGCCATAAGTCCGGCTGCGATCAACGCGCCGGGGAACCCCTGCATCCACTTGGGCATATCGCTCATCTCAAGTCTTTCCCGAATGCAGCTGAACAGCAGCAGACTCAGGGTGAAACCCAGCGCACTGAAACAACCGCTCAGAGTGCTCTGCAGAAGCCCGTATCCGTTGTTGGAATTCAGCACGGCCACGCCGAGCACAGCACAGTTGGTTGTAATCAGCGGGAGATAGACGCCCAGCGCCTGATAGAGGCTGAAGCTCAGCTTTTTCAGTGCCATCTCCACCAGCTGAACAAGCACGGCTATGACCAGAATGAAAGCAATTGTCCGCAGATACATCAAATCCAGGGGCATCAGCAGAAAATGTTCCACCATCCAGGTCATAAAGGAAGCCAGCGTCATTACAAAGGTGACCGCCAGGCCCATGCCCAGGGCAGTGTCAAATTTTTTGGACACTCCCAGGAAGGGGCAGATGCCAAGGAACTGACACATGACATAGTTGTTCACCAGCAGGCATCCAACCAGCATCAGCAGATATTCCTTCATGCCGGCTCACCTCCCTTCCGCGCGGCCATCCGGGCATCGATCTTTTTCCGGATCATATTGACAATAATCAGCAGCACACCCAGCGTCAGGAAGCCCCCGGCGGGCGCTGTCAGCAGCGACATGGGCTGGTAACCGCTCCCCATGATCTCCTGTCCGAACAGCGTTCCGGATCCGAAGATTTCCCGCACTGATGCAAGTACCGTAATGGCTGCAGTAAAGCCCAGGCCCATACCGATTCCGTCGCCCAGTGCAAGAATCGGTCCGTTTTTGAAGGCGAAGGATTCCGCGCGGGCAAAAATAATACAGTTGACTACAATCAGCGGGATATAAAGCCCCAGCGTCGCGCTCAGTTCAGGCATATAGGCTTTCAGCACCATTTCTACGATGGTAACAAAGCTGGCTATGACCACGATAAACGCGGGAATCCGGATCTTTTCGGAGATCAGATTCCGAAGCAGGGAGATGAACAGGTTGGAGCAGACCAGAACCACAGTAGTGGAAAGCCCCATACCGATCGCATTGGAAGCCGCTGTTGTCACAGCCAGGGTCGGGCACATGCCAACCATCAGAACAAAGGTTGGGTTTTCAAACAGAAGTCCGTTGATCAGTGCGCCCAGGAAGGTATTTTTCTTATCCATTCTTTTTCACCTCCCCGAAAAGTCTGCCCGCCGTAAAACGGTCAATCAGGGGTGTCATTACATTCATGAACAGAATCGCGAAGCTGCATCCTTCCACGTAGCTTGCGTAGCTGCGGATGACAAACAGGAGCACTCCGCATCCGATTCCCATAATGATTCTCCCCAGTCCCGACATGGGGCAGGTTACGTAGTCCGTGGCCATGAAGAACGCGCCCAGCAGCAGACCGCCGCTGAGGATTTCCATCATCGCTACGCTGAATCCATCCTGAATCAGGTAGCATAGAAAAGCGCTTCCGATAAAGAAAACCGGAATCCGCCAGTCCACAATTCCCCGCACAATCAGATAGATTCCGCCGAGCAGAATGGCAATCTTGCAGGTTTCTCCCAGAACGCCGCCGCAGTTGCCAAGCAGCAGATCCATCAGGTTCGGAGACTGTCCGCCGGCAATCTGGACCAGTGGGGTGGCTCCGGAAGCCGCATCAGTCATATATCTCGTGGCAGGATAATTGCTCATGATTCCTGCCCAGCTCACAAAAAGGATAGCTCTGGCAGTCAGCGCCGGGTTCATGAAATTTCCGCCCAGGCCGCCAAAGCACTGCTTCACAAGCACGATGGCAATAATTCCTCCCACCAGCGGGATCCACAGAGGAGCATTGGCTGGAATATTATAGGCCAGCAGCAATCCGGTCACAACCGCGCTCCAGTCACCGATCAGGATTTTGCGATGGTTGATCCGCTGGAAAGCATATTCGCTGACAACGCAGCTGAGAACCGAGGTAATCATGATGGCCAGCGCGTTCCATCCAAAGAGAACAATCCCGGCGATCCCCGCGGGTGCCAGGGCCAGGCATACCTCCATCATGATGCTCCGAGTAGTCCGGCTGGAGCGCAGATGGGGCGAAGAAGTCACAATCAGGTTCTTTTGCATGGAATCCTTACGCCTCCTTTCCAGCTTTTTCAGCCGTTTGCTTATCCGGAATTACAGCAGCCTGTTCCGCTGCTTCTCTGGCTTTCTGCGCTGCTTCTTCCTGTGCTTTCCGGGCCGCATCCCTCCGGCGTTTCCGCTGGATGGCGTTTTTCGCCGTGCGCATGCTCTGCGTCAGGCTGCGTTTGGCAGGGCAGACAAAGCTGCAGCATCCGCATTCAATGCAGTTCATGACTCCGATCTTTTCCGCATCTTCAAACCGGTCGTGCCTGCAGAAGGCATCGATCCGGCTGGGGAAAAGCTTCATCGGACATGCCTCCCGGCAAGCTCCGCACTTGATGCATGGGCTTTCCTTAGGTTCCATGGCTTCTTCTCCCAGCGCCACCAGGCCGCTGCATCCTTTGGTCACCGGGATATCAAAGCGGGCAATGGCCATGCCCATCATGGGCCCGCCGTAGATGAACTGTTTCACGTTGCTCTGCAGTCCGCCGCAGGCTTCTATCAGGTGATCGATGGGGGTGCCGATCCGCACGAGGAAATTACCGGGATTCTGAACAAGCCCGCCCACAGTCGTAATCCGGTCAATCAGCGGACGGCCCTCCCGGATCGCTCTGTCTATGGCATAGACAGTCCCGACATTGCAGACCACCACGCCCACATCCAGCGGCAGCCCTCCGTTGGGAACCTGCCGTCTGGTCAGTGCGTATACAAGCTGTTTTTCTCCACCCTGGGGATAGCGAACGGGCAGGCCTACCACCTTGATTCCTTCCACCGCTTTGGCCGATGCCGCCATGATCTCGATGGCATCCTGTTTATTGTTCTCGATGCCGATAATTGCTTCATCCACATCGAGCGCGAGCATGATCAGACGTACACCGTCAATAATATCGGCAGCTTTTTCCAGCATCAGCCGATGATCCGCGGTCAGAAACGGCTCGCACTCCGCCCCGTTCAGGACGATTTTCTCGATTTTCTTTCCGCCGGAAGGAGAAAGCTTCACCGCAGTAGGAAACGTTGCTCCGCCAAGTCCGACGATTCCCGCTTCCCGAACAATTGTCTGCAGTTCCTGCGCGCTCAGATTCTCAGGATGATCCGAAGGATGCAGTTCGATCCATTCCTCCTGGTAATCGTTGTCAATGATGATTGCCGGAGTCATTGTACCATTGGGAAGCAGCGCATCCTGGATATCGTGAACGGTTCCGGATACAGTGGCATGAACCGGTGCGGAAACAAATCCGCCGGCTTCACCGATCTTCTGTCCGATTCGGACATGATCTCCCTGCGAAACCACAGGCTTCGCAGGAGCCCCGATATGCTGCTGCAGCGGAATAATCACCCTGGGAGGCGCTTCCAGAGAGCGAATGGGATTCAGCCCATTCACTTTTTTCCCGTTGGCGCCTTCCCTTGGATGAATTCCACCGGGAAACATTCTTTTTTCAAACACAGGAAAAAAACCTCCTTTCAGGGGGATGGCCCTCCTGACCCTCGTTTTTCTTTTAATTATACCATACTGTCCCCGGCAAAGACAAAACATTTTTTTAACGATCGTGAACACCGGCAGGAAGAATCATATCTTTCTCCCGGCATCCCAGGCTGCTTTCTGCCTTTCAGAGGCCTCAATCATGGAGCGGGCATATGTTTCTGCCTGTTCATCGCTGCCCTTTGCACCGCTGATCATTCTGGCCACTTCTCGGATTCTTCCCTCCCTGTCCAGTTCCCTGACAGCGGTCTGGGTTCGCCCTTTTTCCACCGTTTTTGAGACGAAATACTGGTAATCCGCGGCGGCCGCAATCTGCGGCAGATGTGTCACACAGATCACCTGTTTTCTTCTTGAAATCGATCCCATTTTTTCCGCAACAACCTGAGCCATCCGTCCGCTGATGCCAGTATCGATTTCATCGAACACCATGCAGTCCACCCCGTTCCCCTCGGTTTCCAGGGTTTTCATAGCCAGCATCAGCCGGCTCAGTTCTCCGCCTGATGCAATTCTGGCCAGCGGTTTCATCGGTTCCCCGGGGTTGGGGCTGATCATGAACTCAATCCGATCGTCTCCCCCGGGCTGCGGCATGGTTTTCTTTTCATTCTGCGTCTCCGCAAAAACTGCCTGAAACCTCGTTTTTTCCATGCCAAGATCCTTCAGCTGATCCATCATCTGGACTTCAAACCGGGCTGCAAGCTCTTTCCGTGCTGCCGAAAGGGCTCCCGATTCCTGTCGGTAGGATGCCAGCAGGCGCTTATGCTCATGGGCTGTATCACGGAGGTCGTCATCAAGACAGCCAAGCTGTTCATATTCTGCCTCCATCCTCCGCTGCTCCTGCAGGACCGCTTCCACGCTCTCCCCGTATTTTCTTTCCAGTCTGCGGATCAGATCCAGCCTTTCCTCCGCCTTTTCCAGCTTCAGGGGATCATGTTCATTTTCTTCCAGCATTCGGTGAAGTTCGTAGACAATTTCCTCCAGCTCATAATAGGCGCTTTCGCACCGTTCGGCCAGTCCGTTCTTTTCCCCGTATCCTTTCAGGGATGACAGAGAAACGGAAGCATGCCTGATCTTTTCCAGCGTACTGGAACCGTTTTCGTTCAGGGAGAGATCCTCCTGCACGCTGCGGATAACCGATGCAATTTTTTCACTGCTGCGCAGTCGCAGAATTTCATGCTGCAGGCTTTCTTCCTCACCCTTTTTCAGCTTCGCTCCATGCAGCTCTCCCAGGGCCAGTTCAAGCTCCTCCATGCGCCGCTGCTTCTGATCGTTTTCCCGTCGGAGCCTGGCATATCTCCGGTGGACTTCCAGAAACTCCCGGCAGGACAGGGCTGTTTTCTCCAGCTGCTTCCGGAAAGCCTCGTCCCCCATCCTGTCCAGAAACTCCCTGTGCATTTCAGGATCCATCAGAAACTGATGCTCATGCTGTCCGTGAATGTCCATCAGCTGAGCTCCGATTTCCCGCAGCAGTGATACGGAAACCAGGACTCCGCAGATCCGGCAAACGTTCTTCCCTCCCGCAGTCATTTCCCTGTATACGGTTACGGTGCTTCCGTCATAGTCAATCTTTTCCCTCTCCAGAATCTGCGCGATCTTTTCCTGTCCGGAAGTATCGAACACCGCTTCCACGCTGCCCTTTTCGCATCCGGTTCGGATCAGGCTTCTGTCGGCTCTGCCGCCCAGGATCAGGTTCACCGCGTCCACCACAATGCTTTTGCCGGCTCCCGTTTCGCCTGAAAGCACCTGCATGCCGGTGTGGAACTGAAGATGAAGCTGCTGAATCAGGACGATGTTCTGAATTGTCAGCGACTGAATCATACCCGTAACGCTCCTCTTTGACACAAGTCCGGAAAACCGGGCCGATAATTATCCGTCCGTATCGCTCGGATTGTCCCTCCTGCCGTGAATCATCCTTTATCGGATCAGCTCCCGGATTCTGTCCGAAACCGCTTCCGCGGAATCGTGATCCCGCACGGCCAGAAAGATGGTGTTATCCCCGGCAATAGAGCCAGCTATCTCCGGCATCTCCAGCGTATCCAGAGCTTCCGCTGCAGTACTGGCAGCACCGCTCATGGTCTTGACCACAACCATTTGCCCGGCGGCTTCCGTACTGAGGACGCAGTCACGCAGCATTCGTACCAGTCTCTCATTGATTCCGCTCCAGCCGTTTTCCGGCTCCGCATACCGATAGCCGCCTTCTTCAAAGGGGACCTTGATCAGATGCATCTCCTTCATGTCGCGGGAGACGGTCGCCTGTGTTACCTGGAAGCCATCTCTACGCAGCGCCTCTGCAAGCTCCTCCTGCGTCTGGATCATCTTCTCCTTCAGCAGAATTCTGATCGCTGCCTGTCGCTTTGCTTTCATCTTTCTGAATCCTCCCGGCTCCATTCGTTCAGCTTCGTATGCAGCACAGTAAAGAAACGGTAGTCATGTATACGGACCAGCTGAAGCGACTCGGAAGATCCGGTGATCCGCACCGTGTCTCCTGCGTGAATCTTCCGCTTGCTCTGCCCGTCAATCTGCAGTTCCGCACGCTGAGCGCGGTCAGACCGCAGATGAAAAATCACCTCGGCGTTCCTGGGAACGATGCACGGACAGTGCTGCAGACTGTGGGCACAAACCGGTGTGATTACCATACATTCGACGCCTGGGGCGACCACCGGCCCTCCGGCGGACAGGGAATAGCCAGTGGAACCGGTTGGTGTAGCCGCAATCACGCCGTCTGCCGTAAATGTTCCCCAATGGTCCTGATTCACGAGGGTCTCCACCTGTATCAGCCGTGCGTAGCCTCCCCTTGTGACCACTGCATCATTCAACGCTGTAAAGGTTTCAGGTTCGCTGTTCACCTGAACCTGCAGAAGCTCTCTATTTTCCACGGAGAACTCACCCTGCAGAATCTTCCGTGCAATCGTTTCACGCTGCTCCGGATCTCCTTCGGTCAGGAAACCTACCGTTCCAAGATTGATTCCCATCAGCGGGCATCCGAGGCGAATCGCCGTTCCTGCACCCATCAGCAGAGTTCCGTCCCCTCCGAAGGTCATGACCATCCCGCAGCCGTCCGCAGTCTCTCCCTTCTGCGGATAGGCAATCCGGAGGCCTGCCGCTTCCAGAATCTCAGCCATCTTTCCGGCTTCATTCCAGGCATCGGGCCTTTCCGGATGAATCACAAAGGCAATTTTCCTGATTTTGTTTCCGTCCGTGTTTCCCGCCTCCTTTCGGACAGCGCTCTCATTTTCTGCTTTTCCCCATGCTTCTGTGCGCTTCTTCCACAATGCTGCTTACTTCCTCACCGGATATCATGGGGGTATCATCTTTCCTGTGCCTGATCTCCGCCAGAAACTCTATATTCCCTTCCGGCCCTGTAATGGGAGAAAAGCTCAATTTTACCGTGCGCCACCCAAAGGTTTCCGTAAACTGAATGATCCCGTTGATTACCTCTTCATGGGTAGCCGCCTCACGGACAACCCCTTTCTTCCCGACCTTTTCCCGTCCGGCTTCAAACTGAGGTTTGATCAGCGTATAAAAAACGCCGTCTGTTCCCATGATTTCGGCCGCCGCCGGAAGAATCAGGCGAATGGAGATAAAACTGACGTCCATCACCGTAATGTCGGGCCTTTCCGGAAAATCCTGCGGTTTCAGATACCTGGCGTTGGTTCTCTCCATGACAGTAACCCGAGGATCATTCCGAAGTTTCCAATCCAGCTGTCCATAGCCCACATCCACCGAATAAACCCTTCTTGCCCCGTTCCGCAGGGAAACATCGGTAAAGCCGCCAGTGCTGGCGCCGATGTCCAGCACCACCCTGTCCTGCATCTCCGCCTGAAAAACACGAATGGCTTTTTCCAGCTTCAACGCGCCGCGGCTTACATATTCAACCGCAGGTTTCCGTACCGTCAGTTCCGCTTCGGGGGGGATATCCTCAGAGGATTTCAGTATTTTCCGTTCTCCGAGATAAACCTCTCCGGCCATAATGGCAGCCTGCGCTTTCTCCCGGCTTGAAAACAGACCGCGATTTACAAGTGCGATATCTGCTCTGACTCTATCGCTCAAGTACAGCTCCTTTCTGCTGCTGCGCTTCCATCCTGTAAAGAATTGACTCCGCAATCTGTTCCGGGGTCAGCCCAGCATCCTTCATAAGAAGATCATGCCGCCCATGCTGAAGATAGATATCTGCTACGCCGAAACAGATATCCGGCCTTCTAAGCGACAGCTTGGCACACTTTTCACACACAAAGGAACCGAATCCCCCGGTTTGCATGTGCTCCTCCAGTGTATAGAAGGGGGTATTTCCGATTTTCCGCAGGGTTTCTTCATCCAGTGGCTTTACTGTGGAGCAATTGTAAACAGAAACAGATATTCCTCGCTCTCCGAGCAGCTTCGCTGCTGTCATCCCATGTCTCACCATGGTACCGACACAGAGCAGGGCAGCATCTTTCCCCCGCAGGATCTGCTGCCAGACCCCCGGCCGGAATTTCTCATCCTTCCTTCCGGGCACACTCTCTCCGGACCTGGCATAACGAATCACCACCGGATCATCCTGTGACAGGGTCCATCGGAGCATGTGCTTCAGTTCCCTGGCATCCGCAGGCGCAAGCACCCGAATACCCGGAACAGGCAGCGTCGCAGCGAAGTCGAAAAGGCCGTGATGGGTTTTTCCATCTTCCCCGCCGATTCCGCTGCGATCCAGCAGAAAAACGACCGGAAGCTTCTGCATGGCAACGTCATGAATCATCTGATCATAGCAGCGCTGAAAAAAGGTGTTGTATACCGCAAAATAAGGCCGCATTCCCCCGGCCGCCATCCCGGCCGCCATCGTAGCCGCATGTTCTTCCGCGATCCCGACATCCACCATCCGTTCCGGATACTTCTCCGCAAAATGATCCAGCCCGGTTCCCAGAGGCATCGCGGCAGTAACAGCCACAATACGGGAATCCGTTTCCGCCATTTCCATCAGCGTTTCCGCCATGATATGTCCGCTGGAATGACATTCCGGCTTTTCCGCCCGATCTCCGGTTTCCACCAGGAAAGGGGGTGTTCCATGAAAGATCTCCGGCCTTTCCTCCGCTTTCTCATACCCAAAGCCTTTTTTGGTTTTCACGTGGATTACGCATGGCCCGTTGAATTCCTTTGCTTTTCGCAGGGTTTTTTCCAGTCCGGCCACATCGTGTCCGTCAATGGGACCGAAGTATTCAAATCCCAGCGTTTCAAAGAAACCGATGCTGTCTCCTTTAACGAGAGCCGTCTTCATCATGGTTTTTGCGGCATGCATCACATGGTAAACCGGCTCTCCGATCACCGGAATCCGGCGGAAGCGACGTACGGCAAGCTTTGTATTCTGCCATTTACTGCTGACTCTCAGATTGGTCAGACGGGAACTGAGCGCGCCAACATTTCTGGCAATGCTCATCTCGTTGTCGTTCAGCAGTACGATCATCCTGGTTCCGGCGTTTCCAGCGTCATTCAGGGCTTCATAGCACATCCCTCCCGTCAGAGCGCCGTCTCCGATGAGCGCAATAACAGCATGGTCCTCTCCCCGGAAATCCCTTGCCCTGGCCATTCCGAGCGCTGCGGAGATGGATGTGGAAGCATGGCCTGTTTCAAAGCAGTCATAGGGGCTCTCGTCCCGTTTGGGGAAGCCGCTGAGCCCATCATACTGCCGCAGTGTGCCGAACCTGTTGAGTCTTCCGGTAATCATCTTGTGAACATAGGTCTGATGGCCGACATCAAAGATGATTTTATCCCTTTGAAAGTCAAAGACGCGGTGAAGCGCCAGCGTCAGCTCCACAATTCCGAGATTGGAAGCAAGATGGCCCCCGTTCTGGGACACCGTACGAATCAGCTCCTGCCGGATTTCATCACAGAGGGTATGAATCTGATCCTGATTCAGTTTTTTCAGATCTTCCGGACCGCGGATAGTTTCCAGAAGCAAATTCATCCCGCCTTTCTGCCGTTTATCTGCTTACGCTTTGCTCCCTTTGCTGCCCTTGGCACCTTTGGCTCCCAGCACAGCTCCCTCCAGGATATTGCTGGTATAAGCATAGCTTGCCTGATTCTTATCCTGATGGGCTTTTTCAGCCAGACTGACCATCTGATCAATCAGTCTGCGGTACGGGATTCCGGCATTTTCCCACAGATAGAAGGCCAGGCTTCCTGGAATGGTATTGATCTCTGTGATAAAGAAGTTGCCGCTGTCCCGGTCAAACATATAATCGATTCGGACCACGCCCTTGCAGTCCATCATGGTAAAGATTTTCTTGCTCATCTCCTGAATCTGATCCCGCAGCTCATCCTCTACGGGAGCTGGCAAGACCCTGTGAAGACTTGCCATGCCCTTGCTTCCGCCGGAGGCCAGATACTTTTCCCGGTAAGTGAGAAATTCATCCCCGCTGACAGGCATTTCCAGAGGGGAAGCCGTTACATCCCCGTCATATCCCATGACGCTGCAGTTCAGCTCGATAGGCCTGGTCAGTCCTTTTTCCACCAGAACCCTTCTGTCATATTCAAAGGCCAGCTCAAGGGCACTGCGAAGCTCTTCCCGATTTTCCGCCCGGCTTACGCCGATGCTGGATCCCAGATTGGCCGGTTTCGTATAAACCGGGAAACCAAGCTCTTTTTCAGTGCTTTCCAGCACAGCATCCGGATCCTTTTCAAAGGCTGAACGGGAAAACCATACAGAAGGCAGTACGGGCAGACCGCCGCCCCGGAAAAACTGCTTCATCAGGATCTTGTCCATTCCCAGGGCGCTGGCACCAACCCCGGCGGAAGTATATGGGATGTTGGCCAGCTCAAAAACCCCCTGAAGTGTACCGTCCTCTCCGTTCATGCCGTGCATGACGATCACAAATACGTCAATCCTCGCGACTGCTTTCAGCTCTTCCCGGGCCAGCAGTCCTTTCCCTTTTTGTACGGCCAGAAGCGCTCCGGAGCCCTGGGACAAGTCCGGAAACACCTTGACAATTCCGCTCTGTCCGGGCTGAAAGGGCTGGAATGTCCGGATATCCTTCAGCTTTTCCCCAGTATACCATCCGCCGTGTTCATCGATATATACAGGAATTACGTCATATTTCTCAGGATCCGCATGCCGCATCAGCTGGATGGCGCTGATGATGGACACTTCCCTTTCACAGCTTCTGCTTCCAAAGATAACTCCGAGTTGCTTTTTGCTCATCTGTTTTTCTTACCCCTCACTGTAATTGTCCGGAAGATCATTTTCAAAAAGAACCGTATCTCCGGGGGAAACAAGGTTCTTCAGCAGTTCTGCGGCTTCATCCAGGCTTCCGGTTACATGTATCTTTTCCGGGCTGAATCCGCCTTCTTTCAGTCCGTATGAAAGAGCTTCGCTTCGCTTCCGGCCCACCAGAACCGCCTCATCGCAGCAGCCCGCCATCGCAAGCCCGAATTCTCTGTTCAGTTCATCTTCCAGGTCTCCCAGCTCCACCATGCCCGGGGTCACAATAATCCGCTTTCCGGGAAAATCCTTCAGTACCTGAAAAGCCTGCCTCGCTCCTCTGATATTGCTGTTGAACGCATCATCCAGCACGTTGATTCCGCCGGGATTCCGTTTCAGCTCAAGTCGGTGTTCTACCGGCTTGAGCTTTCTGATTCCGCGCAGAATCTCCTTTTCCGTCATGCCCAGTTTCAGACAGACACTGGCGCAGAGAACAATGTTCCGTATGTTCAGCTCCCCCAGAAGCTCCGTTTCAGACGGGAACTTTCCGTTGGCCGTACACAGCAGGAACCTGCTTCCTTCCGGAGTGGATACCAGTTCTTCTGCCCATACGTCATCCCTGGAGGCGTCCATGCCTGCCAGGTACTTCTCTTTGGCAGTCTTCTTCCAGAGCTCTGTCACAATGCCGCCGTCGTCAGCGAAAAAGCAGCTCCCGTTTTCCGGAATTGCTTCCATCAGTTCGTATTTTGTTCTGGTAATCCTTTCCTGCGTATGAAAGGTATCAAGATGCTGAGGGCCGACGGAGGTCAGGACGCCCATGACCGGAGAAACAAGCCGGCACATTTCTTTGATGTCTCCCACATGCCGGGCTCCCATTTCCGCAACAAAAATTCTGTGTCCTGGTTCCAGGCTGGATCTGATCACCTTGGTGACACCCATGGGCGTGTTATAGCTGGACGGCGTCACCAGGGTAGGATATTTTTCAGAAAGAAGCGTTCCGAGAATGAATTTGACGCTGGTTTTGCCCCACGAGCCGGTGATTCCGATCCGGATCAGATCCCCATGCTCCCGGAGAATTCGCTGCGCATCCCGGAAGTACATCTCGCTGATTCCTTTCTCGACAGGCCATGCAATCAGGCCGCCCAGAGCCACCCAGACAGGCAGAAACAGCGCGAATACCGAAGCCGGAATACAAGGATTGATGCCCAATGATCCGGAGATGGAAAACAGGATCAGAATCAGCATGCAAAAAATGATCAGACTGATTGCGTACAGCCTTTTAATCCTCGCCGTATACACCAGTTTTTTCTTTTCCTTCTGACGCATTCCGATCTGACGGATTCCGTATCCGGCCGCAATCAGAAAAAAAGAAAGAAGGAGGGAACGGATCCAGATCGGAATGCCGGTGTGCAAAAGTCCATCCATCCAGAATAGAAAGGCTGCCGCTCCGGCCATCAGGATGCCCGGGAGCCAGGCATGAATCCCCTTTCTTCGGATCGTCCTGAAAAAGCCGGGATGCTGATAGCTCTCCAGCTGAAACCAGTGAATAAGGGATCTCGCCGCAAGCAGGCAACCGGCTGCATAGAAGGCAGAGGTGAGGACAGTCCAGATTCCTATCGTCGCTCCGACGCTTTCCATATGTCTCACGCCTCCGTCAAAAAGTGATGAACGATCATGTTGAACCGGGGAGCCTGTTCCAGATAGGCGAAGTGGGTTCCCCCTTCCAGTATGACCAGCCCCGCATCCGGAATGAGGTTTTCCATCTGTCGCCCCATCCAGAGAGGTGTTTCAGTGTCCTGATCCCCCCAGATCAGCAGCGTGCTTGCTTTTATCTGCGGATAGCAGTCCTTCAGATCCAGGCTGATCACCTTGACAAACGTCTTCCGCATCTCCGGATCAAGCGCTTTATAATCCGCGCTTCCGTATTTTTGCCTTAGCTTTTCTTCCCATTGCTCGCCGATGCTTTTCATTCCCGGAATCTTTTCCAGCTGAAGAACCAGGCGCTTTTTTTTCTGAAAAGCTTCGGCCCGTTTTCTGCCCTCTTCTGTCGGTTCCGCCTTCAGGCCGGCAGCTCCGGTAAAAACAAGCTTCGAAAACAGCTCCGGCCATCTGGAAGCGGCATAGGCTGCGATCCTGCAGCCAAAGCTGTGCCCTACCGCTGCGCAGGGAAAAAAGCTCGTTTTTTCAAGCAGCTCGCGCAGGCTTTCCGCGTATTCCGGCACGCCCCATGGCTCCGGCGGCCTGCCGCTCTGTCCGTGTCCGGGAAAATCAATCAGCATAACCCGGTGGTCCTGCTCCAGCGCGCTGCACAGATTCTCCATCAGCTTCACGGAGCATCCCCATCCATGGAGAAGCACAACCCTGTCTCCCCGTTCTCCGTGAATCTCGTAGTAGATCCGTGTTCCTTTCGTATCCGCAAACATGCTTTATCCTGTCCTCTTATCCAACCCGCCAGATATATCTTTCCTTTCGCGGACTGATCTCATATTTTTCCTGCAGGTCCGAATCCACCGGAACCTCGCTTTCCCACAGGCACCCCAGTGCCAGGCAGGTTCTGCGGCTGGGTTCATTGTCCGGATCGCAGGTAATGACCACACTGCTCTTTCCGCTGCGGAGGATCTCCTTCCGAATCAGTCGGCATGCCTTAGCCGCGTAATGCTTCCCGCGCCAGGCGCGGTCGATATGGTAGCCGATATGTCCGTAGAAATAAATTCCTCTGCTTTCCCCGTCACGGTAGCTGATCTGCCCGATTTCCTGCCGTTTTCCATGCTCGGTAATCCGCCAAACCCTTTCCCTGCCGAATCCAAGCTCTTTTGCGGCCGCAGAAACACGGATCGGAATCAGATCAATCTCCTCATCGCTGTACTCCGGCTTATGCAGATGAAAAAACAGGCTCATCAGACCTCCTGAATGCGCACCTGATCCAGCAGATTGTAAAAATCATCCGGCCGCATCAGCTGGGTACCTTCCGTCATTACGCTTGCTGCGCCCGCAGCCACGCCGTATCTGAAGGCTCTTCCCATGTCCCCTTCTTTTTCATATCCGAGCAGCATGCCGCCCAGCATGGCATCGCCCGCTCCGACCGTCGACTTGGTGGCAACTCTCAGCGCCGGGGCAAACAGTGTCCGTTCTTCGTCCACATACATGGCCCCCATGGCTCCCATGGAAATCACCACATGCAGCACACCGAGACGAAGGAACAGCAGAGCCGCATCCCGAATGGATCTCATCGTCCTCAGCTCGAGCCCCAGCGTCGTCTCCATCTCATGCAGATTCGGCTTGATCAGGAAAGGATGAGCGCTTTTCGCAGCCAGTTCCAGCTCCGGTCCCTCCGTATCAAGTATACACTTTTTCCCTTTCAGAGCCAGCATCAGATCCCGGTATACCCCACGCGGGCATCCCGGGGGCAGGCTCCCGGTCAGAACAACCATATCGCTGTCCGCCGTTTTCTCCCTGGCCAACTGGAAAAAAGCCTTCAGATGCTCCTCATCCAGCTGGGCACCGGCTTCATTCAGCTCCGTAATTCCCTTTTCATCCTTCAGCACCAGTTTCAGATTGGTGCGAACCTTCCCGGGAATCCGAAGAAAATGATGCTTCAGCTCCTCCCGATCCATCATTTCGGACAGCTGATCCGCTCCCGTTTCTCCCATAGTTCCGATGCACTGCACATCCAGACCCAGCCGCTGGGCTACTACAGCGACGTTGATCCCCTTTCCTCCGAGATCCTCCCGAAGCTCACGGATCCGATTGACTTCTCCCAGCTTCAGGGAATCCATTTCCACCGCCTTGTCAAAGCTCGGATTAAGACAGATCGTTGTAATCATGCCATCACCCCCGTAAAATACAAAATATTATATCATTCAGGATCAACTTGCGCAACCTTCAGAACGTATGATAAAATAGCAGTATCTTGTTACCGGGAGGGTATTTCATGACAAACGTTACGGATATTCTGATCATTGGCGGCGGTGTCATCGGCTGTGCTCTGGCCAGAGAGCTCAGCCGTTTCAGCGCTTCCGTGCTTCTGGTTGACAGAGCATGGGATGTGGCGGAGGGGGCCTCCAAGGCAAACAGCGGCATTGTTCACGCCGGATACGACGCAGTCCCCGGATCGCTGAAGGCAAAATACAATGTGGAAGGAGCTCAGCTCTACCCTTCTCTCTGCGAAGAGCTCAGCGTGCCCTACCGTCAGTGCGGTGCCCTTGTGGTGGGCTTCTCCGAAGAGGACAGGGATACGTTGGAAGACCTGCTTTCCCGGGGAGAGGCCAATGGCGTTCCCGGGCTTCGTATCATCGGCCGGGATGAAATGCTTGCGCTGGAGCCTCAGCTGAATCCGGATGCCTGTTTTGCACTGTTGGTTCCCACCAGCGGAATCGTTTCCCCCTATGAACTGACCTTCGCCCTGGCGGATGATGCGGCACTGAACGGAGTTTCCTTCCGTTTCGGCGTCGATGTTCATTCCGTTTCCCGGGAAAGCGACGGCCGTTTTCTCGTCAGCACATCTCAGGGGGATCTTTTCTGCCGCATTCTGGTCAACTGCGCCGGAAGTTCTTCCGCAGCGCTTCACAATCAGCTTTCTTCCGTAAAGTACAGCATAACGCATCGGCGTGGCCAGTATTATCTTCTGGACCGTCCGGCGGCGCTGCCCTTCGAGCGGACGATTTTTCAGTGTCCTTCCAGGATGGGAAAAGGCGTGCTGGTTTCTCCGACGGTGCACGGCAATGTTCTTCTCGGTCCCAGTGCGGAGGACATCGATGACCCTCTGAATACGGAAACAACTCAGGAGGGACTGGATTCTGTCATGGAGAAGGTTCGGCTGACCTGGCCGGGAGTATCCCTCCGGACCAATATTACCAATTTCAGCGGTGTCAGAGCACACGAAGACAGCGGAGACTTTGTGATCGGTGCCGTGGAAGGCTGTCCGGGGGCCTATGAGGCTCTTGGCATTGAAAGCCCCGGCCTTTCCTCTGCGCCCGCCATCGCCAGGGCCCTCTGTGCGCAGATTTCAGAAGAGCAGGCGCTGACGCCCAGCCCTGAAACCGTTCCCTACCGGAAGCCGGCTGTCCCGTTCCGGGAGATGACCCCGGAGGAGCAGGAAAAAGCGCTCCGGGAGAATCCGCTGTACGGCAATGTCATCTGCCGCTGCGAAGTCGTCACGGAAGCGGAAATTGTACAGGCGATTCACCGCCCCGTTCCTGCGCTCCACATTGACGCTGTCAAGCGGCGCACACGGGCCGGCATGGGCCGCTGCCAGGGAGGGTTCTGCTCTCCCAGGGTTGCTTCCATTATTTCCAGGGAAACGGGAATTCCCCTGCTGGAGATCACGAAGAACGGCGGCAGCAGTTATCTGCTGACAGGCACCCTGTCCGAAAGAGCAGAAAGGAAGGATCGTACATGATACGGGAGCATGTGGATATTCTGATTATTGGCGCCGGCCCTGCAGGTCTGGCTGCTGCCATCGCGGCGCGGGAAGACGGAATCGACTCCATTCTGGTGCTGGAACGGGAAGCCATGCCCGGGGGCATTCTGCGGCAGTGTATTCATAATGGATTTGGACTTCATCGCTTCAAGGAAGAGCTGACCGGACCCGAATATGCCCAGCGCGATATCGACAGGGCTCTTGAGCTGAAGATCCCCATCGAATGCAGCACCACGGTCCTTTCCGTTTCAAAGGATCGGGTTGTCACCTGTATTTCCCGGGAAAAGGGTCTGCGTTTGATTGAAGCTGGAGCAGTGATTCTGGCCATGGGCTGCCGGGAACGCCCCCGCGGCGCCCTCTGTACGCCGGGAACCCGCTGCGCAGGCATCTATTCCGCCGGTACTGCGCAAAGATTCGTAAACCTCGAAGGTTTCATGCCGGGTCAGCGGGTTGTCATTCTCGGATCAGGGGACATCGGACTGATCATGGCGCGGCGGATGACCCTTCAGGGGGCAAAAGTCCTTGCCTGCGTGGAAATCATGCCTTTTTCCTCCGGCCTGAACAGGAATATCGTGCAGTGTCTTCAGGATTACGATATTCCGCTTTATCTCTCCCATACCGTAACTGATATTCAGGGGCGAGAGCGGCTGGAAAGCGTTACGGTCTCTAAGGTGGACGAACGCCGCCGCCCCATTCCCGGCACGGAGATGGTCTTCGAATGCGATACGCTGCTTCTTTCCGTAGGCCTGATTCCGGAAAATGAGCTCAGCGAAGGCGCCGGCGTTGTCATTTCCCCCGCCACATCCGGCGCCGTGGTGACGGACTCCTTTGAAACATCCGTGCCTGGTATATTTGCATGCGGCAATGTGCTTCATGTTCACGATCTGGTGGATCATGTGTCAAATGAAAGCTTCCGAGCCGGTCATGCTGCTGCTTCGTATGTGCGCTCCGAGAAGAAGCCCGGCCTTATGCTGAAGGTAGAGGACGGAGCAGGGGTCCGCGGCGTTGTTCCACAGCTGATCCGCCTGGCTCCGCAGGAGCCTGTCACACTGATGTTCCGTCCTTCCGGCGTATTCCGCAATGCTTCCGCTGTCATTTCCTGCGGAGATAAGGAACTGATGCGTCGGAAGGCCATGATTTTTACTCCCGGAGAGATGGCAGCCTATTCCCTGAAGCCGGAGCTGTTTGCCGGCCTGGACGGTTCTCTGCCGCTGACGGTCCGAATTGAAAAAGGAGATGAATAAATCCATGGAACAGATCATCACCTGTATTAATTGCCCTGTTGGATGCCGAATGACTGTTTCCCTGAATGAAACCGGCGAAGTTGTTTCCGTATCCGGCAACACCTGTGCCCGCGGTGAAAAATACGCTCATCAGGAATGTACCCTTCCGCTGAGAATGGTGACGGCCGTTATTCCGGTGGCGAACAGCGATGTTCCCCTCTCCGTAAAAACCGCTCAGCCCGTGCCCAAAAAGCTGATCTTTGCAGTGATGGAAGAGCTGAAAAAAGTTCAGGTCGCCGCACCGGTTGCCCTGGGTCAGGTCATTCTTCCCGATGTCTGCGGAACCGGCGTTTCCGTCATCGCCACGCGTCCGCTGCTTTGATCTGCCCCCGTCCGGTTCTTCTTTTCCTTTTTTCTCTCTTGTATCCTTTTCCGGATTCTGTTATAATTCACCTCGGACCGAATGAACGTAAAGGAGTTTGACAATCATGATTCTTGAAAAGCTTTTCGGAATTACTTCCGCGCTGGCGGAGGAAGCTGGCGCCGCGGGTGCTGCTGCCGCAGGGGAAGAAGCTGCTGCCAATCCTATCGCCGCCCTGCTGACGACTTTTCTCCCCATGGTGCTGATTTTCGTCGTTTTCTACTTCATGCTGATTCGCCCGCAGCGGAAAAAGGATAAGCAGGTCAAAGAAATGCTGAACAATCTGAAGGCCGGTGACCGGGTCTGCACCATCGGCGGAATCTACGGCACAATCGTGAGCATCAAGGATGACACGGTTACCCTTTCCGTCGGCCGGGATAATCTGAGCATGGTTGTCGCCCGCTGGGGAATCCGGAGCGTTGAGGAAATCACCATTGAAAATGATGCGGAAGCGCTGAACTGAAATCCCGGCGTATTCAAAAAAAGAGCCCATCCGGGCTCTTTTCTTTTATATGGCAATCTACTTCTGTGGAATTTCGTCCACCACGTCCACCGGTTCGTGTCCGAATGTATCATAGAGTTCTTCCAGGTATTTTTCGTCGGAAGCCTCCTCGACTTTCTGCTGGTCCTGGGATGCATCCAGAGCCGTAAATGTGCATTCCGTTCCGGAAGCCGCCGTAAGCGCTTCCTCTATCTTCGGCTTTCTTTCTCCGGAGTTCAGGCTGCTCGCGATAATTTCAAACCCAGGATTCGCCTTCCATCGATATTCTTTTCCGTCCGATCCGGCAAAAAGCCCCATCAGGAACATGCCGTGGATACTCGGTTCCGTCTTCTGAAGAATTTTAAGTGCTTCCTTCCAAACTTCGTCCGTACTCCGGCCAAGAGGGGTCATCGATTCCGGCTTTTTCACTGCAGTACTTTTCTCCCTGGGCTTCCGGGAAGCTGCCGCAGGGCTGGAAGCCGCTGTCTTTCCGCTTTCCGTCTGTTCTTTCTCCTGAAGCGGCCCCTGAGCAGGTATGTTCTTTACGCGATCCTCCAGCAGCTTAATTTCTGCTTCCAGCTCGGCAATACGGTCATTCAAAGCCAGCGTATCTGTTTCCTTTGTCCGAAGGCAGCATTTCAGGCTCGTGTTCTCCAGCGCGATTCTCGGGGATCCGGAATACCGGAGTTCCGTCTCCAGATGCATAAACAAATCCAGCATATCCATCATGCGGGATGTGGTGAAGCTTTCGCTTTCCCGGATATACTCAGCGGCATCCTCCGCGGTCAGATCCAGCGTCTCTGCAATGGATTCACCGCAGCATTTTGCAAGGATCAGTGTTCGAAGATGTGAGCTTACGTCCCGGCTGAAAACCAGCGGATCCTTTCCCCGGCTCATCAGCTCATCCACCAGGCGGATCAATTCGGCTGCATTTTCCGACCTCAGCGCGCTGCTGAAGCGGAACAAAAAGGCGCGGTCACTGGTTCCCAGTACATCACGCACAAGCTTTTCATCAATCTTCCGCCCGTATCCGAGGCACATGTCGAGAATGCTGAGCGCATCTCGCATACCTCCTTCCGCTGCCCGCGCTATCGTCATCAGTGCGCCGTCGCTGGCCTCTCCTCGGGCGCCGAGGACCGCTTCTCTCAGTCGGCCCTGAATCTGCGCTGCAGGGATTCTGCCAAAGTCAAATCGCTGACACCGGCTCAGAATCGTAGCCGGCAGCTTGTAAGGTTCAGTGGTAGCCAGGATAAAAACCAGGTATTCAGGCGGTTCTTCCAGCGTTTTAAGCAGCGCGTTAAAGGCACTGTTGGACAGCATATGGACTTCATCAATGATGTATACCTTATAGGCGCCAAACTGGGGCGGAAAGCTGACCCGCTCCAGCAGCTCCCTGGCATCCTCCACGCTGCTGTTGCTGGCTGCGTCAAACTCGAGAATATCCATATAGTCTTCCGCCTGCATTCTCTGACAGGTTTCGCATTTTCCGCAGGGGTTTCCGTCCTGCGGGTGCATGCAGTTCACAGCTCTGGCCAGAATCTTGGCCGCAGATGTCTTTCCGGTTCCCCTGCTTCCGCAGAAGAGATAGGCATGGGCGATTCTTCCCGTCTGCACCTGATGCCGAAGGGTTTCTACGATGGCTTCCTGACCAACCATCTGCGAAAAGTCCCTGGGTCGCCATTGCCGGTACAATGCCTGATAAGCCATCCTCGATCTCCTTTGTCCACTTAATTGTCAGACAAATCCAGCCACGGCCGTATTTGCTCCAGTTTGCTCCTCCCGATACCCCGAACAGCCAGCAGGTCTTCGGGGTAATGGAAGTCTCCGTTCTTCTTCCGTTCATCCAGGATTGCCTGCCCCAGCGTTTCTCCGATGCCCGGAATCAGGACCAGTTCCTCCAGGTCCGCTTCGTTGACCCGAACTGTACCGTTCGGAAGCTGCGGACCTGTGAAGCCGGAGGCAGGGACTTTCGAACGAAATCCCGTCTCCGCCTTCTTCGGCAGGCCAGCCAGTACGGCCAGGCAGCAAAGGACGGCCGCAGCCGTCAGAAGAAAACCGGCTTTCTTTTTCATCGGTCCTGATCCCTGCGGACCTTCTGTCCCTGCTTGGTATCCTCCAGAATATAACCCGCGGCCCGGATCGCGTCCCTCAGTTCATCGCTTCTTTTCCAGTCTTTGTTCTTCCGGGCTTCAGCCCGCTCTTCCACCATACGGCGAACCTCATCAGTCAGTCCGTCATTCTGTCTGGTCAGGATTCCCAGCACCCCGCAGATCGCGTTCAGGCTTTCCAGGGCTTTCGCGGCTGCTTCCTTCGCACTTCCGGCCTGAATCACCACATTCGCGTCCCTGACCAGCTCAAAGACTGCGCCCAGGGCGTCCGCCGTATTCAGGTCATCATCCATGGCCGCGTCAAATTTCGCTTCGTACTCTTTCAGCCTGCCGATAAATTCTTCTTCCCTCTCATTCATCGGCCTGTCTTCCCCGTTCTCCATCTGAAAAACCAGATTATCCCGGGCAGTATACAGGCGGTTCAGGCTGGCGTTCGCACTCTCGATCTGGTCACGGCTGAAGTTGATCGGGCTGCGGTAATGCGCTGTCAGCATGAACAGTCGAACCGCTTCCAGATCGAATTCCTTTGATATATCGCGGACCGTGAAGAAATTGTTCAGGCTCTTGCTCATCTTCTGGTTGTCCACATTGATGAACCCGTTATGCATCCAGTAATGGACAAAAGGCTTGCCTGTAGCTCCTTCGCTCTGGGCGATTTCGTTTTCATGATGCGGAAAAAGAAGGTCCTTTCCGCCGCAATGGATGTCAAAAGTTTCTCCGAGATATTTCATGCTCATGGCAGAGCATTCAATATGCCATCCCGGTCTTCCCAGGCCCCAGGGGCTTTCCCACGCAGGTTCCCCGGGCTTCTGCGCTTTCCAGAGGGCAAAATCCTCGGGCGCTTCCTTGTCCGTTTCCACGTCCAGCCGCTCGCTGGCTCCCATTTCTCTGTCCTCAACACGCTGTCCGCTGAGTTTCCCATATCCCGGGAAGGCGGAAACCCGATAGTAGACGTCTCCGGCCGGCGTCGAATAGGCGTGTCCATTTTCAATGAGCCTGGAAATCAGTTTGATGATATCTCCGATATGCTCCGTCGCCTTCGGATGTACCGTCGCTTTCCGAATCCCCAGCGCAGCCGCGTCAATAAAATATTCTTTAATATAGCGTTCGCCCAGATCCTTGACGGTAATTCCTTCCTCGTTGGCCCTGCGGATCATTTTGTCGTCGATATCCGTGAAGTTCTGGACAAAGGTGACCTCATAGCCTTCCCGCTCGAGCTGGCGCCGAAGGACGTCAAATGTGATGAAGGGTCTCGCGTTTCCGATGTGGAAGTAATTGTATACCGTAGGCCCGCAGGCGTAGATGCTGACTTTTCCTTCATGAATGGGTTTAAATTCTTCCTTTCTCCGGGTCATGCTGTTATAGATCTGCATTCGTTGCTCCCTCTCTTCCTCTTCTCAGATTCAGTACCAGATACCGGCTGACGGCTGCCAGCCATACCAGAAGACCTGCCAGGAGCAGGATAAGAATCAACTGGTCGGCTTTCTTTGCGGGAGAAGCCCCCTGAATGGCTTCCTCAGCCGCCAGGGATCCTTCCTCCATTCTGCCTTCCGCAATCGTATTTCCTTCCGCGTCCTGAATCGTAAGCGTTATCACAGCCCTGGCAATCCCGCTTCCGGTATCCGCCGGAAGATTCCACTCTCCTTCAAACAGGAATTCGCTTCCGGCCTGAAGATCCTCGGTAATCTCCGGGCCTCTTTTCCTGATTTTCAGCTTTTTACCGTTCACAGATGTAAATATAGCCTCTCCGGAATCCTCCAGGCTGGTTTCCGCCCGGAGAGTCAGTACGGCATCCGCCGCATCCTGATCCGTCACGATGCTGCCATGAAAGGATGCTACTTCGTTGGCGTTCCAGGTCCATTCATCTGCCGTCATTTCGATTTCCGTATCCCCCAGGCAGACAGCAGGAATAAAACAGAGCAGCATACACCACACCCGGATAATCCGGACGAGCTCCTGCCTTCGATGACTCACTTTCACCGCCTCCTTTCAGACATATGGTTTATTATATCAAAAGTACCGTCTCAATTCAATCAAAAATGCCCTCTCCGGGGAGGGCATTCAATGCTGTATTCTGGTTTCTGATCAGTTGTTCGTTATTCCTTGTCATGAATTTCAGATGTGATCCGGATCAGAGAAATCCTTCAACTGATCGGCCGGATCCTCTGCGGTTCTTGTGGTATCCTCACTGAATTGCTTCAGACCGTCCTCCAGTGAATCCAGCGCGCTGTTCACCTGATCTGCGGCGCTGTCTGAAGGATTGTTATTTTCAAACAGATCATTGATCGCATCGCTCAGTCCGCCTGCAGGCTTCTCCTCATCAGGCCTCTCAATCCGTATCACGGGAACAGGGTCTTCCCTGTCGGAATCCGACTGCAGATCTCCATCTTCTTCCCGGCTGAACTCGTCCTCCGTAAATTTATCCTGCTTGTCTGTGTCTCCGGTGTCCGCCGCGTCGGTATCACTGTCCAGGGCTTCCTCCTGCTTTGTTTCCGGCTTAACCCCGGCGAGACGTTCTGCCCGCAGATCGTTCAGCTGATCGTCCAGCTTTACAAGCTCCTGAAGCTGGCTGGCCAGCTCCTCCGGAAACTGTTCACCCTTCAGCCACAGCGCATAGGCCCGATTGCCAAAGTCCTTCAGGATTTCCGTCCGCCGGTTAACCAGATTCATTTCATCCACTTTGGATTTTGTACTGCTTGCAATACTGGAGGCCGCGTTTCCGACCGCTTCCATCCCCTTCATCCAGATTCCCTTTATACTTGAACGAAAATCAGCCATACTTTAACCTCCTTACGCAGTATCTTGAAGTTTACAGATGATTTTTGATGTTTTCAGCGATCTGCGGGCCGGTCAGTCCGTATTCCTTCAGAAGATCAGCAGGCTTTCCGCTTTGGCCGAAGACATCCTGAATTCCGATTTTATGGAAGGTTTCTACGCCCTGGCCGATAACCGCAGAAGCAACCGTATCCCCCAGACCGCCGATGACACTATGTTCCTCCAGGGTGAAAACATGCTTGCATTTGGCGGCATACTGTCTGGCCAGCAAGTCATCGAAGGGCTTGATGGTGTGGAAGGAAACCAGAGCGACATCCAGCCCCTGTCCGGACAAAATGTCAACAGCTTCGATGGCATGTTCCTTCAGAATACCGCAGGTAAACAGAACCGCATCCTTGCCGTCCTTCAGTACATTTCCCTTGCCCACCTCAAAAGGCAGCGGATCATAGACCGGGGAGGGCAGGCGGGCTGTCCGTATGAAAACCGGCCCCTCAATCCTGGCTGCCGCTTCCACGCACTGATAGCATTCGTTGGCATCGCTGGGAACAAATACAGTCATACCCGGAAGCACACGCATCAGTGCGATATCCTCAATCGCCTGATGGCTTCCGCCATCTTCGCCCAGAGTAATGCCGGCGTGACTGAATCCAAATTTCACGTTGAAATGAGGATAGCATACTCCGTTCCGGATCTGGTCATAGCACCGCCCCGCAAATACGGCAAAGGTGGAACAGAAGGGAATCAGCCCCATGGTGCTCATGCCGGCCGCGATGTCAACCATATCCGCTTCGGCAATTCCGCAGTCATAATGTCTTTGGGGAAACTGCTTTTTAAAAGCGTTAGTCATGGTCGCCGCAGCCAGATCGGCATCCAGCACAACCACTTTTTCATTCTTTTCTCCCAACTTGCAAAGGGCTTCGCCGTAGGCGACCCGAACTGCTTTCTTTTCCATCTTTTCAGTCCTCCAGTTCCTTCAAAGCCTGCTCTGCCTGTTCAGCATTCGGGGCCTTTCCGTGCCATCCAACCTGACCTTCCATATAGCTGACACCCTTGCCTTTCAGGGTATGCATCAGAATGTATCTGGGCTTTCCGGGGCAGGCGGGAGTACGCAGCGCGTCAAGCACCTGCTGCATATCGTTTCCGTCAGCGATTTCCAGAACATCATATCCGAAGGCCTCTGCCTTGGCTCTGATATCGCCCAGGCTCATCACTTCGTCGTTTGTTCCGTCAATTTGCATTCCGTTGTAGTCCAGAATAACAGTCAGATTATCCAGCTTGTAATGTGCGGCAGCCATGCTCGCTTCCCAGACAAGTCCTTCCTGGCTTTCCCCGTCGCCGATAAGAGTATAGACATGGCAGGGATTCCCGGTATGCTTTGCGCCCAGCGCCATGCCTACGGCAATGGAGATTCCCTGTCCGAGAGAACCGGTGGAAGCGTCCACGCCCGGGCACTTCTTGATGTCCGGATGGCCCTGCAGCATCCCGTGCAGCTGGCGGAAATGATCGAACTCTTCCCGTCCGAAGTATCCGCGTTCACACAGCGTACCGTACAGAGCGGGCGCGGCATGCCCCTTGCTCAGAACAAAGCGGTCCCTGTCGGGCTTTTTCTCGTCGGCGGGATCCACGTTCATGATTTCAAAGTAGAGCGCCACCAGCAGATCCGTACAGCTCAGCGATCCGCCCGGATGTCCGGCCCCGGCTTTCGCGGTCATCGTAATGATATCCCTGCGAACCTGTCTGGCCTGATCCTTCAAGTATTGGATGTCCATATTGATTGCTGCCTCCTTTGGAGTTTCCTGCAGATTTTTTTCATTATATTCATATTCATCCGTTCTTGTCAATTCACCGCGGCATCTTTCTTGATTTTACAGTTCATCACGGATGGGCCTTCCTGCGCTTCAGGTCTTTTTTCAGGCTTCCATCATAAAGGCATGATATGCCCGGACCGCTTCATACAGATCCGCCTTGCTGATAATCTCACAGGGAGCGTGCATGCTCAGCACGGCCACACCGCTGTCAATGACTTCCATTCCGTACAGCGCGCAGATATAGGCAATGGTTCCGCCGCCGCCGGCATCGACTTTGCCCAGCTCCGCGGTCTGCCAGCGGATCTGATTTCCGTCCATGATACATCTCAGTCTGCCCATAAATTCGGCATTCGCATCATTGGAACCGCTTTTCCCCCGGCTGCCGGTGTATTTGTTGAAGCACACGCCTCTGCCGAGATATGCGGCATTTTTCTTTTCAAAAACGGAAGCATAGAGAGGATCATATCCGGCACTCACATCGCAGGAAAGCATCCTGCTGTTTTGAAGCGCCCGGCGGACCTTCAGTTCACTGTAGTTTCCCATCAGCTCCAGGATTTCCGCCGCAGCGTTTTCGAGGTAATTTGCCCTCATGCCTGTTGCTCCGACACTGCCGATCTCTTCCTTGTCCACGAACATGCCGCAGCAGGTAACCTTCGGCGTTCCCTCAATCTGTTCAATGGCTTTCAGCTCCGCATAAGAGCATACCCGATCGTCATGGCCGTAGCCGATAATCATGCTTCGGTCCAGCCCGAAATCCCTTGCTTTTCCGGCCGGAACCACTTCAATTTCAGCTGAAATGAAGTCTTCCTCTTCGATCCCGTATTGATCCTTCAGAATCCTGAGCAGTGTCGCCTTCACCGCATCCTTTTCTTCTCCCTTCAGCGGCTGCCCGGCCAGAATCACGTCCAGATCCTCCCCTCCGATGCCTTCGGAGAGCTTTTTTCCCATCTGATCAGCAGACAGATGAATCAGCAGATCGCTGATCCCAACCACGGGATCGTCATCCTTCTCTCCGATCACAAGATCCAGTGCGGTGCCATCCTTTTTCACGACGGTGCCATGCAGGGCCAGCGGCCTTGCGACCCACTGGTACTTTTTGATTCCTCCGTAATAGTGGGTATCTCCGTATGCCAGGTCGGAATCCTCATACAGAGGATTCTGCTTGAAATCCAGACGGGGGGAATCAATATGCGCACCGACGATATTCATTCCGTTTTCCAGATCTTCCTGTCCAAGATAAAAAGAAAGCACTGCCTTCCCCATCCTGTTTACATATACCCTGTCGCCGGCTTTCAGCTTCCCTTTCTGCCTGCGGACCGTATCAAGGGAAACATATCCCTTCGCTTCCAGCCGCCGAACAATTTCGCGGGCCCATTCCCGTTCTGTCTTGCACCTGCTGATCAGATCCCGATACTCTTCCCCGATTTCCTGAACTGTCTTCAGATCCTTTTCCTCATACGCCTTCCAGGCATTTGTCCTTTCCATGGTTCCCAACCTCCTTTATCATATTATGCCTTCTGACTGAACTGATGTCCGCATCTGGCACATTTGATTTCCTTTTCTCCTGATCCCCGTTTCATCCGAAGCAGCTGTTTGCACTGAGGACATTTGAAATATCTGTAATCCTTTCTGTTTTTCATTCTCCGGAAAAACTGCTTCGTTTTTGTTCCGGCATTTTCGGTTATCTGAAGATACTTCTGATTTTCTTCCTGTCGGTTCTCCCTTTTGCGGCTGAGCATTCTGAACAGGGTGTATACATACAGCCCAAATCCCAGAAAAGAGATAATTCCCAGTCCGGAGAAGGCTCCGGCAAGAGAAAGGATAATTCCCGCAGACAGGGTGAATACCCCCAGGCTGTCCGGTCCGTATCGGCCTGCCATAAACTTTTGAAGCCCATTCCTGATTCTGTCCCCAAAGCGCATTCCATCACTTCCTTACTGGTATATCTTTGATCAATCTTTCGGTTATGGCACCGGGTTTCCATTCGCCCAGCTGAAAAAGAAACTAACAGCAGAACCCCATTCTTCCTCCCAGGCAGCAGTTCAGCAGAATGTTCAGCGCGCAGCAGCTGAGAAAAGGATTGGAACAGATGGTGCTGCGGAAATCATATCCGTTCCGGCGGGTTTGCTGATATTGCTGCCGTCCGCTCTGCACTTCCCTCAGCAGCATCTGATAATCCTGATCAGACGGCGCCATCTGCGCCGCGGTTCTGGCATGCTCCAGCGCGGAAATCCTGTTTCCCAGCCCGAAATCTGCCCGGGCATACAGCGCGTGCCAGTCAGCATCGTGCACCAGTATGCGGTTCAGCAGATTAAGCGCATCGTGGAACTGTCTGGCAAGCACATAGCTCTCCGCTGTTTTCAGCTCCGGATTCTGATAGTTTCTGGTGCGGAAGGTACTTCGCCGGGAGCCGTTGAACATGGTTTCGAAAGGATCGAATCCGCCGAATGGATTCCCCTGCCAGTAGAACCCGGATCCCTGATCCGAACCGTCTCCTGAGGATCCGTATCCGCCGGAAGCGGAATACTGCCCATAGGAGCCTCCATATCCGCTGCGGCCGTTCTGGCCGTAATAGCTTCCGTATCCGGAGGAATATCCGTTCCCGTATGGATTTCCGCTGTGACTGCTCTGCGTTCCTCCGCCCTTCTTGATCTGCATAGCCTGAGCATATGCTTCGTTGACTTCCTTCATTCTTTCCTCGGCAGCCTTGTCCCCGGGATTCAGGTCAGGATGATATTTCTTGGCCAGCTTCCGATAAGCCGACTTGATTTCATCCTCTGTCGCAGAGGAAGAAATCCCCAGCACAGAATAGGGGTCTCGGTTCATCTGTTCTTCCTCTCCTTTCCGGCTCGCTGCTGCCTGATCTCATATCTTTGCCATACGCCACTATACAGCACATTCCGCATAAGATCAAGATCCTTCTCCAGAGGAAGCATTTCAAAAAAGCCGGTCGCTTCTCCGATCAGCATTTCCAGAGACTCCCTGACAAATGAGTCCATATCTTCACCGGGTTCCATGAGAAGCAGGGGATTCACATGCTCTTTTCGCCTGTCCTCCTCCAGATCGTCCCAGGCGTCCATCCAGTAAATAAAGCGTCCCAGACCTTCCCCAAGTCTCCGGAGCGCATTCATCCAGTAGGGGTCAGCCCAGGAAGGCGTAAACGCCGCCCCAAGCATCTCTCCGCTCAGGTTGCACAGCCGGTCCGGATCGGGCCGTTCTTTTTTCTCTTCCTGCCAAAGCGCACCCAGTGCGTCCCGAATCCTGCCATACTGTGAGGGATACTCCTTCTGCAGTCTTTCCGCCGGGGCTTTCAGCATTTTTCTTGCGAACCGGCCCGTCCTGGAATGATCATCCCGGATCTGGTCTTCACATTTCAGATCCATCAGAAGGATATTCATTCCGGCTGCATACCTTACAGGTTCGCAGCAGATGATCTCCCGGCTGCGAGCCGGATGCAGTCCGCATCGAGTCTTTTTCTCCCCCTCCGAAGGTTCCATCAGAGAATTCAGCAGGATGGCCAGAAAGGTCATATCATGGCTTAACAGCAGGCGTCCCGTTTTCCCGGAAAGGCTTCCGATCTCCCTGCAAATGCCGCAGTAAAATGAACGGTATCTCATTTTCTGCGTCTCCGTCATCTGGTCCATTCGGGGTGCGATATATCCAAACACGGGGTTTCATCCCTTTCTCCCATCTGCGGAAAGGATATCTTCCCTTTTTCTGTCTGCTTTCTTTTTTCAGGCGTCCATAGCGCCGTCGTCCTGTTCACCGGAGCCGTTCCCGGTTTCCTTCCTGCCTTTCCGCTCCCCGGCTGAACGTTTCTCCTGTTCCCTCCGCGCATAGTTCTCCGCATCCAGGATCGCCTGCTCAATCTCTTCCCGGCTCATCGATCCGGAATTGGATATGGAAATATGCTGGCTCTTGTTTGTTCCCAGATCCTTCGCGGTTACCTGGACAATTCCGTTTGTATCGATGGTAAATGTCACTTCAATCTGCGGAACTCCCCGCATGGCCCGCCGTATTCCGTCCAGCCGGAATTTGCCGAGGGATCTGTTGGCGGAAGCAAGGTCGCATTCTCCCTGAAGCACATTGATCTCCACGCTGGTCTGAAAGTTTGCCGCGGTAGTAAACACCTGGGAATGATGGCATGGTAACGGTGTATTTCTTGGAATAATCTGGGCAAAATGATCCCCGATGGTTTCGATTCCCAGGGAAAGCGGTGTCACGTCAATCAGCAGCAGGCTGTTGACTGTTCCTGTCAGTACGCCTCCCTGCAGGCAGGCTCCCATCGCTACGCATTCATCTGGATTGATGTCTCTGGATGGTTCCTTTCCCATCATTTTCCGGACCATTTCCTGCACTGCCGGAATTCTTGTGCTTCCTCCCACCAGCAAGACCCGGTCGATCCGTTCAGGGGTCAGGCCCGCATCCTCCATGGCCTGCTGAACCGGCCCCCTGGTAGAGGAGATCAGATGCTCTGTCATTCTTTCAAAGGCAGCTCGGGTCAGAGTCGTTTCCAGATGCAGGGGCTCTCCTCCCTTCTGTGCCAGGAATGGCAGAGTGACTGTGGTTTCCGATGAAGAGGAGAGCTCAATTTTAGCTGTTTCGGCTGCTTCCGTCAGCCGCTGCATGGCCATCGGATCCCCGGAGAGATCAAGCCCGTGCGCTTTCCTGAACTGTTCCAGCAGATATCCGACAATGCACTGGTCAAAGTCGTCCCCGCCCAGGTGATTGTTGCCGGCAGTCGCCAGCACTTCAATCATTTCATTTCCGATTTCAAGAATAGATACATCAAAGGTGCCGCCGCCCAGATCGTATACCATGATTTTTCTGGAAACCTGCTTGTCAAATCCATAGGCCAGCGCCGCGGAGGTGGGCTCATTGATGATCCGAAGTACATTCAGGCCTGCGATGGTTCCGGCATCCTTGGTGGCCTGCCTCTGTGCATCCGAAAAATAAGCAGGTACCGTAATAACAGCGTCCTCCACCTTCTCCCCGATATACTTTTCCGCGTCCGCCTTCAGCTTCTGCAGAATCATGGCGGACAGCTCCTGTGGTCTGTATTTTTTTCCGTCCACCTGATAGATCCTGTCAGACCCCATCTCCCGTTTGACAGAGCTGAAGGTCCTCTCCGCGTTGGTTACAGCCTGGCGTTTGGCAGCTTCCCCCACCAGCCTCTCTCCGCTCCGGGTAAAGGCAACGACGGAAGGCGTAGTTCTTCTGCCCTCCGAACTGGGGATCAGAACTGCACGTCCGTTTTCCAGAAAAGCCATGCATGAATTGGTTGTTCCCAGATCAATCCCAATTAATTTGGACATTCGTCCTCCCTCCGTCTGTTCCGTTTCTCCCGGAAACGCCTTCCGGCTGTTTGGCTGATGATGGGTGCCATTTTCAGCCGCACCTTTCCCCCGGAAGACCGCTCCGCCTCAGATTATATCATCTTTCAGATTATGGAGAGAAGAACACTCTGTGATCATTTTATGAAAGATGCTCATTTGTTTTTTACATCCGGTATTCCGTAAATCTGGCAATATCTTCCTCGCTGGCCCGCTGCCATGGGGACAGTACTCCAAGTACCTTTCCCACGCACCGGACTGAATCCTCGCTGCTGAAACGGATCGGGGCATATTTCGGATTGTGGCTGTACAGACCGTCCTTCCGGTACTCCTTGATATAGCCGGAGGAGGCATTTACAAAAATACCTATTTCTCCTTCATTGAGATGATCCCTGTGCTGAACCAGAACCATTTCGCCGCTGTGAAAGGTCGGCTCCATGCTGTCCCCGCTGACTTGGATGATCTCATCCGCCATTTTGGTCAGCTCATCCGAATAAAGATAGACCATTTCACCGCTCGCTTCTTCCAGGTAGGAAACCGGGCCCGCTGCCGCGGAAAGATCGCTCTGGTAGAGGCAGACCAGTCTGGGCGGTTCCTCCTCCCTGACTGCCTGCAGCTCATACAGCATATCCATCTGCCGCAAAACAACTTTTCGGTTATAGGGCGTCAGCCTTTCGAACCGTTCCGTGATACGAAAAGGATCCTCCGGCTCCTGCAGCCCAAAAAAAACAGGAAGCGGAATCCCGAGCGTCTTGCACAGCTTGGGCACGCTGGCCAGGTCCGGCCGGCTCCGGCCGGCCTCCCAGGCGCCGACGGCATTCTTTTTCACTCGGACCAGGGCGCCGAGCTCTTCCTGCGTCATGCCGCATTTCAGACGATATTCCCGGATCAGATCCCCGAATGAGCAGCCGGCAGCATTCAGCATCTCAGATGTGTTTTCTCTCATCAGACACCTCTCCCCCTGTTCTTTGACAAAAGTATAGCACAATTTCTTTGTGCAGACAACCCGGGTTTTTCCCATTGACCGGAAAACGGAAATACAATTATAATAATTTCATCTTTTTTCAGGAGGGAATCGCATGTTTCACGTAACCGGAAAAAGCTTTCTGAAGCTCCTTGATCTGTCTTCCGAAGAGATCCAGGGACTGCTGGATCTGGCAGCCGAGCTTAAATCCCTCAAAAAGCGCGGAGTTCCGCATCGCTTCTTTGAAGGAAAAAATATCGCCCTGATTTTCGAAAAAACCTCCACCCGAACCCGCTGCTCCTTTGAGGTTGCGGCCCATGATCTGGGTATGCAGGTCACCTATCTGGATCCGTCCGGCAGCCAGATCGGAAAAAAGGAAAGCATCCGGGATACAGCCCGGGTACTGGGACGCATGTTTGATGGCATCGAGTACCGCGGATACGGCCAGGAGATTGTAGAAGACCTGGCCGCCTATTCCGGCGTGCCGGTCTGGAATGGGCTGACGAATGAATACCATCCCACCCAGATTCTGGCTGATTTTCTGACGATTCAGGAGCATTTCGGCTCCCTGCGCGGAAAAAAGCTGGTCTATCTCGGAGATGCGCGCTATAACATGGGAAATTCCCTCATGGTCGGCTGCGCCAAAATGGGAATGCACTTTGTGGCCTGCGCTCCCAAAGCCTACATGCCGGACGAAGCCTTGCAGGATACCTGCCGGAAAATTGCAGAAAACACCGGTGCCACGCTTGAATTCATCACCGATCCGGAAGAGGCCGTGGCTGGAGCGGATGTGCTGTACACGGACGTCTGGGTCTCCATGGGAGAGCCGGACGAAGTCTGGGCACAACGGATTCATGATCTGACTCCCTACAGGGTCACCGCGCATCTGATGAAAAAGGCCGGCCCCCAGTGCCGTTTCATGCACTGCCTGCCGGCGTTCCATGATCTGAATACCTCCATCGGCCGGAAAATCCATGACCAGTTCGGCATCGACTGCATGGAAGTGACAGATGAGGTTTTCGAGGGCAGCGCTTCCATCGTTTTCGACGAAGCGGAAAACCGCATGCATACCATCAAAGCCGTCATGGCCGCTACGCTGTAAACTTTTTCTCTCATTGCAATCTGGCGTTCCCGCAAAAAAAGAGGGTGTGAATTCAGTCACACCCTCTCTTTTTGGTACTGTTAAGTCAGCTTACAGCTGGGGGCCGGCAGCGACAAGCGCCTTGCCCGCCTCGTTGCTTTCATATTTGGCAAAATTCTTGATGAAACGTCCGGCCAGATCCTTGGCCTTCTCCTCCCACTGGGACTTGTCCTGATAGGTGTCACGGGGATCCAGGATTCCGGTATCCACACCGTTCAGCTTGGTGGGTACTTCGAAATTGAAGTAAGGAATCTTCTTGGTGGGCGCGTTCAGAATATCGCCGTTCAGGATGGCGTCGATAATGCCGCGGGTATCCTTGATGGAAATCCGCTTGCCGGTTCCGTTCCAGCCTGTATTAACCAGGTAGGCCTTGGCGCCGCTCATCTCCATGCGCTTGACCAGCTCTTCCGCGTACTTGGTCGGATGCAGCTCCAGGAAAGCCTGTCCGAAGCAGGCGGAGAAGGTGGGCGTGGGCTCGGTAATGCCACGCTCGGTACCGGCCAGCTTCGCGGTAAACCCGCTCAGGAAGTAGTACTTCGTCTGTTCGGGGGTCAGCACGGAAACGGGCGGCAGCACGCCGAAAGCATCCGCGGAAAGGAAGATCACATTCTTCGCAGCAGGGCCGGCGGAGATGGGCTTGACAATCTTTTCGATATGATCAATCGGATAGGAGACGCGGGTGTTCTCGGTCACGCTCTTGTCGGCAAAATCAATCTTGCCTTCCGCGTCCACCGTCACGTTCTCCAGCAGGGCATCCCTGCGGATCGCGTTGTAAATATCCGGCTCGGATTCCTTGTCCAGGTTGATAACCTTCGCGTAGCATCCGCCTTCGAAATTGAAAACGCCGTTGTCGTCCCAGCCGTGCTCGTCATCGCCAATCAGCAGACGCTTGGGATCAGTGGACAGGGTGGTCTTTCCGGTTCCGGACAGGCCGAAGAAAATTGCGGTATTCTCCCCGTTCATATCGGTATTCGCGGAGCAGTGCATGGCTGCAATGCCCTTCAGCGGCAGGTAATAGTTCATCATGGAGAACATACCCTTCTTCATTTCGCCGCCGTACCAGGTGTTCAGAATCACCTGCTCCCGGCTGGTGATGTTGAAGGCGACCGCGGTTTCAGAGTTCAGGCCCATTTCCTTGTAGTCATCCACCTTGGCCTTGCTGGCCGCGTAGACAACGAAGTCCGGCTCAAAGTTTGCCAGTTCTTCAGCGGAGGGCTTGATGAACATGTTTGTCACAAAGTGGGCCTGCCAGGCTACTTCCATCATGAAGCGTACTGCCATCCGGGTATCCTTATTTGCGCCGCAGAAGGCGTCCACCACAAACAGCCGCTTTCCGCTCAGCTCCTTCTGAGCCAGCTTCTTCAGCTTTGCCCAGTTTTCCTCGCTCAGGGGATGGTTGTCATTCTTGTATCCTTCCGTCGTCCACCATACAGTATCCCTGGAGTTTTCATCCATCACGATGTACTTGTCCTTGGGGCTCCGTCCGGTATAGATACCGGTCATGACATTCATGGCGTCCAGCTCGGTCAGCTGGCCTTTTTCAAAACCTTCCAGCTCCGGCTTGTTCTCTTCTGCAAAGAGAACTTCGTAAGAAGGGTTGTGCACGATTTCGGTTGTCCCGGTAATTCCATACCGGCTCAGGTCAAGATTGGACATTGGGCACCTCTTTCTTTGCGGTTCCTTCATTACCCTCGAGCAGGGCTGAACCGCAATTTTTATTATATTCTTCCTCCGATGAAAATTCAACAAGGTCTTATGAAAATAGATTCAATCCCTTATTCCGCCTGATCAGCTCATCCGAAAACGCTCATCAGGAAGCCTGCGGCGATCGCAGATCCAATGACGCCGGCCACGTTCGGCCCCATCGCGTGCATCAGCAGGAAATTGGATGGATTCTCCGCCTGTCCGACCTTCTGGCTTACTCTGGCTGCCATCGGTACCGCGGAAACGCCTGCAGAACCGATCAGCGGGTTGATTTTGCCTCCGCTCAGCCTATACATCAGCTTGCCGACCAGCAGACCTCCGATGGTGCTGAAGGAAAAGGCGATCAGTCCGAGAACAACAATATAAATGGTCTGAACATTCAGGAAGTTGGATCCGACCATCGTCGCGCCGACGCTGATGCCCAGGAACAGGGTTACAATGTTCATAAGGGCATTCTGGGCCACATCGCTCAGCCGATCCGTCACGCCGGTTTCCTTCAGGAGGTTTCCGAACATCAGGCAGCCGATCAGGGGTGCCGTGGAGGGAAGCAGCAGAACCACGAAAATGGTAACGATAATCGGAAAAAGGATCTTTTCGGTTTTACCGACAACCCGCAGCTGCTCCATTTTGACCTTCCGCTCTTTTTCGGTGGTCAGGGCTTTCATCAGCGGCGGCTGGATCATGGGAATCAGTGCCATATAGCTGTAGGCTGCAACCGCGATCGGGCCAAGCAGATGAGGAGCCAGCTTCGTGGTTGTCAGAATGGCCGTCGGACCATCGGCGCCGCCGATGATGCCGATGGAAGCCGCTTCATTGCCGTTGAACCCGAGCAGTGTTGCGCCGAAGAAGGCAAAGAAAACGCCGAACTGCGCAGCCGCGCCCAGCAGCAGGGATTTGGGGTTCGAAATCAGGGGGCCGAAGTCCGTCATGGCGCCGATGCCGATGAAGATCAGACAGGGATAGATTCCGGCTTTTACGCCCATGTAGAGGATATCGATCAGCCCGCCGTTGGCCATAATATAGCCGTAGTCGTGGGCGTGCGGACCGCCTTCCATCAGAAAAGCGTCCCACAGCTCCTGATGATACAGGGCATTGGCAAATCCGCCCAGGGCGCTGACATTCGCCAGGAGGCATCCGGTCGCGATTCCGACCATCAGCAGCGGTTCATACTGTTTCTTGATTCCGAGATAAAGCAGCACGCAGGCGATGACAATCATGATCAGGTTCTTCCAGCCATCCCCCTGCAGCATCATGGCAAAGCCGGATTCCTGCACCAGCTTGCCCAGACTGTCAAATATACTCATCTCTTTCCTCCCTTACCCCAGCACCAGAAGGGGGGTGCCGGAATCCACCTTGGCGCCGGTGCTGACCAGAACCTGCGCAACGGTGGCATCATGGGGAGCCATGATTTCATTTTCCATTTTCATCGCTTCCAGCACGGCCAGCACTTCGCCGCTCTTCACGCTCTGTCCGGCCTTCACATTCACGCGAACAATCGTTCCGGGCATGGGAGAAGTGACCTGTTCTCCGGAAACCGTCGCGGGCGCAGCTGCCGGAGCGGCAGCGGGAGCAGCCGGAGCGGCGGGCTGGGTGGCTGCCGACGCGGCGGGGGCCGCCTGCGCCGGCGCCAGGGCTTCATATTCATCCAGAATCATGGCTTCGCCATGTTCCACTTCTACTTCGTAGGTTTTCCCCTTGAGCGTTACCTTGTATTTCATTTACTTAACCTCCTTGATGGATATGAAGCGCAGCTCATTCAGCGGTTTTTTCATCTTGTCCGCCACGATCGCCATAATCATGGCCGCATCCCGCGGGTCCGTATCGTAGAGCTTGATCTCTCCGGCGCTGCCGGGAGCAAGCTTCCTTTCAGCGGCGGGGATGGCCGGTTCCGTCGGAGCCGGGGTGCTTGCCGCCAGATCGGCAAGGGATGCTGCTGTTTTTTCCGCTGATTTCTTCCGGTTGCCGACCATGATTTTGCCCATCAGCATGATCACGAGCATCAGAAGTGCCAGCCCGATAAACACTACCGCGTAGCCCAGCACGGAGTCCAGCGCCGCCGTGCCGACGGGGAGCATCTCACCCTTGATGTTTTCCATGTGATCCCCTCCTTACATTTCTACGATCGTGTAGGCTGCCTTTTTCTCCCGTTCCGCTTTCCGATTCTGCAAGAATTTTTCCGCCTGAGCCGGGAAGCAGATATAGCTCATCACATCTTCCTCGCTCTCGGCCAGCTCGCCCAGCGCTTCCCGGGCTTTTATGAAGTCCTCGCCGGTTCGTCTGCTGTCCTCAATCCGGCAGTCCACGGGCTTTCCGCCCGCTCCGAGGATCTTTTCCTCCAGGGCCCTGTCCACCGGCGCCGGAGCAATGCCGTATTCACCGCGGAAGTAATTCTTCACTTCGTTGGAAATGTTCTTGTACCGTTCGCCCACCAGCACATTCGTCACAGCCTGGTTTCCGACCATCTGGCTCAGCGGCGTGACCAGCGGAGGATATCCCAGATCCTTGCGGACCGCGGGGATTTCCACCAGGGCTTCGTCAAACCTGTCCATGGCGTTCATGTCCTTCAGATTCGCGATCATGTTGCTCAGCATGCCGCCCGGAACCTTGTATACCAGGGCCTGGGAATCCGTCGCCATGGATTTCGGGTTGATCAGCCCGGTGTCAATGTATTTCTGCTTGACAGGCTTGAAGAAATCATTGACCTGGTTGATGATCTTCTCGTTCAGCCCGGTTTCGATCCCATACTGCTGGCAGGCGTAGAACATGGTCTCCGTCGCCGCCTGGCTGGTTCCGTTGGAGAAGCAGCTGGTCGCCGTGTCAATCACATCGACGCCGCTTTCGATGGCCTTCGTCAGCGTCATGTAAGCCATACCTGTGGTGCAGTGGGTATGCAGAATCACGGGGACGTCCCCGACCGCGTCCTTGATACCCTTGATCAGGTGCTCCGCCTCAAAGGGACTCATGGTGCCGGCCATATCCTTCAGGCACAGCGTGTCAAAGCCCATCCGGACCAGCTCCTTGCACATCTCGACATATTTGTCCACGGTATGCACAGGGCTCTGGGTATAGCTGATGCAGCCGGAAGCGATCGTTCGCTCCGTGCCGTATTTCTTCGTGGCGTCCAGCGCGGTTCCGAGGTTCCGGAAATCATTCAGGGCATCAAAGATCCTGATGATATCAATCCCGTTGCGGATGCTTAGCTCGACGAACTTTTCAACCACATCGTCATGATAATGCTTGTATCCCAGCAGGTTCTGACCCCGGAGGAGCATCTGCAGGCGGGTATTCGGCATGTTTTTCCGAATATTCCTGAGCCGTTCCCAGGGATCCTCGTTCAAATAGCGAAGGCAGCTGTCGAAGGTGGCTCCGCCCCAGCATTCCACGGAATAGTATCCTGCCTGGTCCATCACCGGAAGGATGTCCCCGTAGTCGGAATACGGCAGCCTGGTTGCCATCAGAGACTGGTTTGCATCCCGCAGAACGGTTTCAGTAAACTGTACTTTCCTCATCTGATTACTCTCCTTTAGCATGAAGGTTAGTCCAATTCATGCCATCATAAATTATATCCGTTTTTTCCTGTTCTGCAAGCTTAATTCTTCCTTACTGACAGTGATTTAACAGGATTGTAATATTTCCTCTCTTTCATGAAACATCAGAAGGTACGGATACTTGCGTATATCGCCGGAAAGCTCACTGCAAAGCTTCTGCCCGCCCCCGTTCCCGCAGCTTGTTTCGTTTTTGCAGGCGCACATAAAAAAGAGGAGCAGGTTGCTTATCCTGCTCCATCTTCCCGTTTCATCGCGGTCCGTTTACGGGCCGGAGGAAACCGCGGTTCAGTTATTTGTCATAGTTGACGACCAGACTGAAGTCCGGCGCCTTCAGGCTCGCTCCGCCGATCAGGCCGCCATCGATTTCAGGCTGTGCCATCAGTCCTTTCACATTCTTGGGATTCATGCTTCCGCCGTACTGAATGCGGATCTGATCCCCGGCTTTGCTGCCGTACTTCCGGGCTACTGCCTTCCGGATCACGCCGATGGTTTCATTGGCCTGTTCATCCGTAGCTGTCAGGCCGGTGCCGATAGCCCATACCGGTTCATAGGCAATAATGACTTCGGACACCTCTTCCTCCGTCAGCCCGTTCAGTGCGATCAGCGTCTGATACTCCACCAGTGCATCCGTATATCCGGCTTCCCGCTCTTCCCGGTTTTCACCGACGCACAGGATCACCTTCAGGCCTGCTGCCACCGCGGCGCGCACCCGCTGGTTCACGGTTTTGTCCGTCTCGCCGAAATACTGTCTGCGTTCACTGTGGCCGATGATCACGTATTCCACGCCTGCGGCCTTCAGCATGTCCGCACTCAGCTCCCCGGTAAAGGCTCCGCTGGCCGCGAAATGTACATTCTGGGCTCCCAGATGGATGTTGCTTCCTGCTATCGCTTCCTTCACCGCTGCAAAGTCTACGGCAGGAACGCAGACGACCACATCACAGGACGCGTCCTTCACCAGGGGCTTCAGCTCATTGACCAGCGCCGCCGCCTCCGCGGGGGTCTTGTTCATCTTCCAGTTGCCCGCAATAATCGGTTTACGCATCTTGGCATCTCCTCGTATCTTATTTCTCGTCCAGGCAGTCAACGCCGGGCAGGACCTTTCCTTCCAGGAATTCCATGCTTGCGCCGCCGCCGGTGGAAACATGGGTCACCTTATCCGCAAAGCCCATCTGGGTAATCGCGGCAGCACTGTCTCCGCCGCCGACGATAGTCACCGCGCTGCTGTCCGCCAGCGCCTGGGCAACCGCCAGGGTTCCCTTGGCCAGGATCGGATTCTCGAACACGCCCATGGGACCGTTCCAGATGACGGTCTTCGCGGCCTTCACGGTCTCCGCAAACAGCTTGCAGGTCTTCGGGCCGATGTCGCAGCCTTCCATATCGTCGGGAATCTGATCCGCATCGACGGTCACGGTATCCACCGGCGCGTCAATGGGGCTGGGGAATTCCTTGATGCAGACGGTATCGACCGGCAGCAGGATCTTTACGCCCTTGGCTTCCGCCTTGGCCATCATATCCTTGCAGTAGTCGATCCGGCTCTCATCCAGCAGGCTCTTTCCCACGCCGTATCCCTTGGCTTTCAGGAAGGTATAGGCCATACCTCCGCCGATGATCAGGGTATCGACCTTTTCGATCAGGTTCTCGATCACGCTGATCTTGTCCGCAACCTTGGCTCCGCCCAGGATGGCGACAAAGGGCTTCTCCGCATGCTCCAGGGCTCCGCCCATGACGCTCAGTTCCTTGCCGATCAGATATCCGGCCACGGAGGGGCTCAGATAGTGGCTTACGCCTTCCGTGGAGGCATGAGCCCGGTGCGCGGTACCGAAAGCGTCGTTCACATACACTTCCGCAAGGGAAGCCAGCTCCTTGGCAAATTCGGGATCGTTCTTTTCCTCTTCCTTATGGAAGCGGACGTTCTCCAGCATGATGACGTCGCCGTCCTTCATCGCGGCGGCCAGCGCGTGGGCGTCGGGGCCGATCACGTCCTTGGCCAGCTTGACTTCCTGACCCAGCAGCTCGGTCAGGCGGGCAGCCACGGGCGCCAGGGAATACTTCATGTTGAATTCTCCCTTCGGCCGGCCCATATGAGAGCACAGAATGACCTTCGCTCCATGCTTGACCAGGTACTGAATGGTGGGCAGCGCACCCCGAATCCGGTTTTCGTCGGTAATGTGTTTGTTCTCATCCAGCGGTACATTAAAGTCGCAGCGAACAAGAACCTTTTTCCCGGTTACCTGAATGTCCTCAATCGTCTTTTTAGCCATGAAAACACGCTCCTTTAATCATTTTTTCTCTATCGTGCGAATCCCCTGCGGGACAGCAGCCGCCTGTACCATGCCCGGAAGCGGGGTCACTGCCGCCACCTGACATCCATTGCATCATACCACATTGTCATTTTTAAGACAAGCGATGATTCTCACACCTGAATAACTTCCGTTCCGTCCAGCGCCGCCTCAATGAGCGGGCCCGCATCCAGCGCCTGCTCCGCCTCTTCCACTTTTTCCTTCCGGGGCCGGGTGGCAGGGTGCTTCGGGGTGAAGATCGTGCAGCAGTCCTCATATGGCAGGCTGCTGAGCTCGTAAGTATCGATTTTCCGGGCGATCTCGATAATCTCGCTCTTGTCGAACCCGATCAGCGGCCGGAACACGGGCATGGATACCACGCTGTCCGTCGTCTGCAGGGCCTCCATGGTCTGGCTGGCCACCTGACCGATACTCTCCCCGGTAATCAGCGCACCGCTTCCCGTCTTTTCCGCGATTCTCTCCGCGATACGCATCATGAACCGCCGCATGATCAGGGTCGTATATTCCTCCGGACAGTGATCCCGGATCTGCAGCTGGATTTCGGTAAAGGGAACAATGTACACCTTGATTCCGCAGCAGCTGAAGCTCAGCTTCCGGGCCAGGTCAAGAACTTTTTCCTTCGCCTGTTCCGAGGTGTAGGGATAGGAATGGAAATGAACCGCATTGATCTGCACTCCCCGCTTGGCAATCATCCATCCCGCAACCGGGCTGTCAATTCCGCCGGAGAGCAGCAGCGTCGCATTTCCGTTGGTTCCCACAGGCATGCCGCCGACCGCGGGAATGACCTTCACATACAGATAGGCCTGATCCCGGATCTCCACATTGAGGACATGATCAGGATTGTGGATGTCCACTTTCAGCTCCGGATTAGCTTCCAGAATGCGGCCGCCCATTTCGGCGTTGATGGCTGGTGAAGTCATGAAATACCTTTTGTCGCTTCTCCGTGCATTCACCTTAAAGGTTCCCTTCAGGTCCGCCGTCATCCGGACGCCTTCCGCGCAGAGGGCTTCGAAGTCTTCCTTGGGCATTTCCACGGCCGGGCATACGCTGTGGACACCGAAAACCCGCGTCACGCGATCCGTCACATACTCCAGGTCCTGAAATCCCCTGACAAAAATCCGCCCGTCATGAATCCATACTTCAGATCCGGTTCCGCGAAGCGCATAGCGGATTTTCCGGATCAGCGACCTGATAAAATAGGGGCGGTTCAGCCCCTTGAGGAATATTTCTCCATATCGGACCAGCAGCAGTTCTTTCAAATCATTTTGCCTCTCTTCCCTTCATGTATCTGCATTCCGGGAGATCCTTCCCATTCTTGCAAAGAAAGCCCTTCCGGCCGTATGCCCGGGATATGCTTTCTCAGTTTTCCTGATAGACGCCCCGGGGAATATACTGTTTAATCATCTGCACCAGTTCTTCGCTGGGCTCAAAGATGATCATTTTCTTGTTGCTGTCCTTGGAAAAAAAGAAATAGTACAGTTCCGCGTCCCTGTTCAGGAACCAGTTCATCCGTTTGATCCCGGGCATATTGAGATAGCGCTGAAAGGAACCGCTGGCCACCTTTCCGAAGGCTTCCACTGTTTTGACATTCAGGCTGCCCAGACTCTTTCTCTTCTTGTTGTTATACACTTCTGCGAAATCCAGTGAGCCGTTTGTAAAGGTGTATTCATATTCCGTCAGCAGACGGTCATGGAAAAGGAACAGATAAACGGCAATTCCGGCTGAAATAAGCGTAATGATCAGTGAATAGATGTTGAACTGTGCAAAGAGGAACTGCAGCTGAAGCATGGCAAAAGCCCCGGAAAACACCAGCATGATCCAGCTCACATAATACGCGATTTTGTTCATCGTATTATTGTGTTTGACAACAACCTCTTCGTGAAAATGATCCATAGTCATACTCCGATTCCTCCTTAGTTGATCCGGATAAGGTTTTCCCGGGCAATATTTTCGAGAAATCCCGTATCCCAGGGAAGATCCCGCAGCGCCTCCGCAGCCAGCCGGACATGCTCCGCCGCGTCCTCCCTGGCGCCTTCGATTCCTCGCAGGGCAACCCATGTCATTTTGTTCTCATCCATGCCGGTATTTTTGCCCATCACCGCAGCGTCCCCGGTCACATCCAGCAGGTCGTCCACGATCTGAAATGCGATTCCCAGATGATACCCATACTTCCTTCCTGCTTCAATCTGCCATGGTTCACACCCTGCCAGCGTCATTCCCATTTCCACGGGAGCCTGAATCAGATCCGATGTTTTATGTGTATGAATGTAGGAAACAAGATCCTTCTCGGGCGGTAACCCCTCGGAAATAATATCAGCAGTCTGGCCGGCAATCATACCCGTCACACCGGCATGCCGTGCCAGGATCTCCGCGGCGCGGACTCCGAGCATATCGTTTCTCTGAAGGCCTGCCCGCATCATGATTTCCATGGATGCATTCAGCAGCCCGTCTCCCGCCAGGATCGCCATTCCTTCTCCGAACACCCTGTGATTGGTTGGCTTTCCCCTGCGCAGATCATCGTTGTCCATCCCGGGAAGATCATCATGGATCAGACTGTAGGTATGAATCATCTCAATCGCACAGGCATATGGCAGTGCGTCCTCCAGATCTCCTCCAGCCATCTCGCAGGCAGCCAGCAGCAGAACCGGGCGAAGTCTTTTCCCGCCTGCTGTCAGGCTGTAAAGCATGGCTTCCAGCAGTTTTTCCGGAATGGAGCCGAGACTTCTCAACTGAGGCTCCAGTGATCTGCTGACCAGATCTCTGTATTCCTTTTCGCTTCTCATGACAGATCCTCCGCCGGGGTTTCCTCCACAGAACCATCCGCCTTCTCCTGGAGCAGCGTGATCTTTCTTTTCATTTCCTGAAGCTCTTTTTCAAGCGTGCTCAGCATCTGCATTCCGGATTCAAACTTTTTGACGGATTCCTCCAGCGGAAGCTTTCCGCTCTCAATCTGGTCAGATATCTCCCGGATTCCGTCCAGCCGTTCTTCAAAGGATAACTGATCCATGAACAATTTACTCCTTTCTCCGGGTATGGACCGTACCATCCCGGAATCGGATCTCCATGTCCCGCTGCTTTCCGGCCGCTTCCGCATCCGGAATCACTTTCCCTTCCGGGTCAAAAACCATGGCATATCCTCTTTCCAGCACATTCATCGGGGAAATGGCCTGCAATGCTGTCCGGATCCGGTCCAGTTCATGCTCCCGGGAAGCAAACAGCCTTTCGATGCCATAGTTCAGCCGGATCTGTGTCTGTTTCCTGTCATTCTCCCTTTCCCTCAGCTCCAGCCGGATCGCATTGTTCAGGCGCTGCCTGGTTTGATGAGTCCGGTCCAGCAGGGAGTGGAGAACAGACTCCGGCGAAAGCTTCTGAATCCGATCCTTCAGGTGAAGTACCTGCAGCATTGTCCCGTGCAGCCGGCCGCTGACTGATCTGACCAGCTCCGTCCGAAACAGCTGAACCTTCCCCATCAGCTCCTCCCGATCCGGGAATACAATTTCCGCTGCATTGCTGGGCGTGCTGGCCCGGATATCTGCCGCATAATCGCAGATCGTAAAATCTGTTTCATGTCCTACCCCGGAGACAACGGGTACAGGGCAGGCTGCCACCGCCCGGGCAACAATCTCTTCGTTGAAGCACCAGAGATCCTCGGGGGATCCTCCGCCCCTTCCGATAATGACTGCTTCCACATCGGGAATCAGCGGCACCTTTTCCAGTGCGGAAACAAGTTCCTTTGCCGCTCCGGGTCCCTGCACAGCGCTGGGGATCAGGACTATGGGAACAAAGGGGCTCCTCTGCCCTGACACATTGAGGATATCGTGCAGGGCAGCACCGCTGGCGGATGTGATTACGGCAACCTTTCGGGGAATCTGGGGAAGAAGGCGTTTTCTGCCGGGGTCAAACAGCCCTTCCGTCTTCAGTTTCTGCTTCAGAATCTCGAACTGTTCATACAGACTGCCCAGCCCCGCAGCCTTCATCTCCATGACATACAGCTGCACCTTCCCGTCCCGGCCGTAGAATTCCACATAGCCTCTGACCGTTACCCTGTCCCCGTCCCTGGGATACAGTCCGGAGCGAAGATTGTTCTGTCTGAACATGACACAGCTGATGGCAGCGCAGGCATCCTTCAGCAAAAAATACCAGTGCCCGGAGGCGGCATGGTGCTTAAAGCCGCTGATTTCCGCTGTGACAGTCACGCTCCGCAGCCGTGGGTCTGCCCGAAGGCTTTCCGCAATCATCTGATTCAGCTCGGAAACGCTGCAGCCGGAAGTCACCGAATACATGTTCAGGTTTCCATCCTTTCAGCTGCTTCCAGCGTATTGAAAAGCAACATGGTAATGGTCATTTTTCCGACCCCGCCGGGCACCGGCGTAATCCAGGAGGCTGCTTCCCGGACCCGTTCAAAGTCCACGTCTCCCATTACTTTACCGTCCACCCGGTTGATCCCCACGTCGATCACAATGGCTCCCGGCTTCACCATATCCTCGGTGACAAATCCGGCCTTTCCGACGGCTGCCACCAGGATATCCGCTTTGCGTGTAAATTCCGCCAGTCCGATTGTCCGGCTGTGGCAGACGGTGACTGTACAGTTTTCCTGCAGCAAAAGCAGGGCCATGGGCTTTCCGACAATATTGCTGCGGCCAATGACCACGGCATGCTTTCCGGTCAGATCAATCCCGGTCTGGCGGATCATATACATCGCCCCTCTGGGCGTGCAGGGAATGACACCTTTCGCACCTGTCATCAGCTTCCCGGCGTTCAGCAGATGGAACCCGTCCACATCCTTTTCGGGAAGGATCCTGGCAAGGGCGGCGGCTTCATCCAGATGCCCGGGCAGCGGAAGCTGCACCAGGATGCCGTGGACTTTGGGATCCGCATTCAGCCTGTCAATTTCGGATTCCAGCTTCTCCTGCACAGTATCCGCGGGCAGTGTCACGGTTTCTGAATACATTCCCACTTCACGGCATCCGTTTCCCTTGTTCCGGACGTAGATCTCGCTGGCCGGATCGTTTCCCACCAGAATCACGGCCAGGCCGGGAATGATGCCCCGGTTCTTCTTCAGCGCCTGAACCCTTTCGGTGATTTCCTTTCTCAGGCTTTCGGACATTGTTTTTCCGTCCAGAATCTGTGCTGCCATTTTGCCTCCTGTTTTCTTCGTTTCATTCCCGCGGACCCGGATCCGAAAAGGTTTCCCTGATCCTGTCCGCGCCGATCAGCGCTGCTCCGACCGCGTTGTCTCCGCTCAGCTCGCTGCTGCCGAATACAATCCGGAGCTTCGATCCGTTCCGATGAATCCGCTCCGCCAGCATCTCCCTGAAGAGCCCGGAGGAAGCGATTCCTCCGCAGACCAGTGCGTCCCGGATGCCTGTTTTCCTGCTGCCGGCAGCCAACATGCGGCTCACCGTTCTGGCCAGCAGGTCGAATACTTCCCTCGCCAGATCTTCTGCAGTAAGCTTTTTTTCCCGGATCCAGCGCTGGGCCTGGGTTTCGGCACCGCTCAGATGGCAGGAAAGATCCCCTTCTGCCATGGCACAGCCAAGCAGACCTGCGGCTTGTCCGTGCGCAGCCATCCTTTCCATCTCCGGACCGGAGGGAAAGTCGCATCCCAGTGAAACCCCGACCCGATCCATCATCTGTCCTGCGTGCAGGTCCAGGCTGGTGCCCAGCTCCATAATCCGCTCTCCCTGCACATGCAGGAGATCCGTCGTACCTCCGGAAAGATGAAAGGCCAGGAACTCCCGCATTCCTTCCAGCTCCGTGCCGTACTGCGCAGACCGGATGTGTCCGTGCTGATGATCGGTTTGAAAAAAAGGAACACCCATGGCAGCAGCGATTCCACGGCCCATCGTGTCCCCCACTTCAAAAACAGGCATGTAGGAATCCTGCCTGTCCCTGGGCGTTGTGCTGGCGCAGACAGCTTTCACCTGAAAATGTCCGCAAACGCTTCTCAGCTCATCCATCATGGGCTTTACCTGCTTGAGATGGGCATACACTGCGTCGCTCTGGCGCAGGCCAGTGTTTCCTCTGGCCACAGGCAGCAGCTCTCTTCGGTTCATGAGAATCCGTCCGTCCAGGGAAACGACCGCCACGGACGTCCGGTAATTGCTGGTATCCAGTCCAATCACGGCGCCGATCATTTCGCGTCTTCCAACTCCCGGAGTATGGTTCCCAGCACGCCGTTCACAAATTTCTTGTCATCCGGATCAGAGTAACGTTCTGTCAGCTCCAGCGCCTCGGAGATGGATACATTCCCGGGCACATCTTCTTCGAACATCATTTCCCAAACCGCCAGCCGCATGATGGTCAGATCAATCATGGGCATCCGGTCCAGCGTCCATCCCTGCGCAGCGTTTTCAATCTTTTCGTCCAGCAGGTATCGTTTGTTCAGAACTCCCTCCAGAACTCTGGAAATATATTCCCGGTCTTCCTGGTTCGGTTCCTTTTTTCCTACGCTTTCCACACCGGGAACCCCGTCCCGGCGCAGCTCTTCGTAAACCATCTGCAGCGTATCCTCGCCGCCCTGTCCGCCGGAAAGCTTTTCATAGATCATCTGCATCGTGGCAGCCCTTGCTGTTGTTCTTGACATTTTCACTCTTCCTCTTTGCTGTCCGCGGCCTTCGGAGGAACGGGTGCCTGTGCCGCCGTATCATCCTGGGTCCGTGCAATTTCCTTCCGGAAGTCGATCACCTCTTCCTTCTTTTCCGGTATCAGCCTGTTTACCGTATTTTTCAGCGCTTCCTTCTTGTTTTCGACCGCTCCCAGAAAATATCCAACGGCAAACAGAAGCACCAGAAGAAGGGTTCTCCAGAACCCGATCCACATGACAAGCCCCCCGGCCAGCACGAACAGTGCCCCGAGGAATAACCCAAATCCAGGCGTTCCGCGTTTAAAATCCTGCATAGCTTACCTGTCCTCCTTATTCCCGGATATGATCTCATCAAAGTCCTTCAGGGACTGCCTGAATTCAAGATCCGGTTCTGCGGAACCATGGTTCTCTTCAGTTTCTGTTTCCGCGGAGCCATGGGATCCCGTCTCCGGGCTCTGGTCTGTGCCGGAAACCGTCTCTGCCTCTCCGCAGCCATCAGTCTTTCCCTCTCCGTCTTCCGGATCGTTTAAACCCCGGTTGTCGGAAATCTGTTCCTTTCCCGCGTCTTCCGGCGGTTCCGGAACAATGCAGGGCTCCGGTTTGATGCTGAATAGCCGCTGATGCAGCGGCCGGTCATCCGGCGGATCATCCGGCTCTTCCGGTTCAGGGATGGGCGTGTGAACAGGAGAGGCTTCCCTGGTCACTGCTTCAGTCGGTCCGCTGTCCGCAGCCGGGGTCTCAGGTACTGGTTCGGATGCTTCAGGCTTGGCCAAAGCGGGCTGCTTTTCGCTGGTCTCCCGCAGCAGCGGCGTCGCGGCAGGGGCTGCAATCGCGAAGGGCGCGTCCGTCACATCCTCGCGGGAAGATTCGATCTGAACCCGGATTCCCTTTACTTCTACCCCGCTGCAGGCAGTTACATACTGCCTGATCTGCTTCTGAATTCCTTCCACGGTCAGGGGAATACTGATCCCTCCGGCCACATTGCCGTAAATCCGGATCAGGACGCCATCCTTCCTGTTTTCCAGCTGAGTTTTCTCCACCTGAAGTTCCTGATGCTGTTCCAGACATTTCTGCACCATATTCTCCAGGGCCTTCATCGAAATGGCAAGCTCGCCGTCTTCATTCTTCTGGATCACAAACCTGTCTTTCCGGCCGTGATGGCGGAAAAGAACCAGCACGCAGTATACTCCCAGGAGAAGAAAAACGACAGTCAGGAGGATCAGGGCAATCTGAACTCTGGGAGATTTGCTGGTAAGCACCCGGGTGGCCAGTCCAAGCAGATCCGCGTGAAAAAAGATCTGCGCAGCCAGTCCGGCACAGAGCGCAAGCAGAAGCAATCCCGTGATCCCTACCAGAATCCGGTCTGTTATCCTCAGCCTCATAAGCGCATTCCCCCTCAGAAAATATCCGACATAAAATGAGAATGAAGACAGAGGGATTCCCCCCTGTCTCTGTACTTACCTTATGTTTCCGCAGAACCGTTTTCTCCGGTGTTTTCCGCGCTCTCTGTCTTCAAAGGATCAGAGCCGCTCTCCGGAGAGGCTTTTCCGTCCACAGCCGGCTCTATCTCCGTTTCGAAAGGAGCATCCGCCGCGCATTCTTCTTCCGCCTTGCGGGCCTGCTGCGCTTCGGCATCCTTCGCCTTCTGCGTTCCGGCCTCCAGGTTCGCCTTTCCGGCGCCTGCCTGGAGAGCATTGTTTTCCTTTTCGAAGCTGACGCCCTGAACATGGACATCCACCCGAACCACATGGAGGCCTGTCATCGATTCAATGGATCGTTTAACCCCTTCCTGCGCGTCATGCGCCGCCCGGGGAATGGGCGTCCCGTATTCCACATTCAGGTAGAGATCCACACTGACCTCTTCCGTCCCGACTTCCACCTTTACGCCCCGGGTCACATTCCTGTTCTTTCCCTTCAGGCCGGAATTGACGTTGACCATTCCGGCCACGCCTTCCACTTCGCTGGCAGCCAGGCCTGCGATGATCGCGATTACTTCATTCGCGTAGGTAATGGAACTGGATGGTTCCTGATCCATATCCACGTTCACAGGCAGCGTCTGGTCACTTTTGCTCTTCGCCATCTTTCACTCCTCCTTCATCTGGAGCCACACAATCGGCTGAATTATACCAGATTCTGTACGAATTGACAACTTTCTCCGGCGCATGCGAATCTGAAGCTTTCTTTCCTGTCCGATGCCGCCGGCACGCTTCGGATCACAGGACCGATGCAGATTTACTCAGCCGGCACCAGCGCAATATGCAGCTCATCCAGCTGCTTCTGCTCGACCGTTCCCGGTGCGTCCATCATCAGGTCCTGGGCGTTTTTGTTCATGGGGAAGGGTATTACTTCGCGGATCGTCTCCGCGCCGGCCAGCAGCATCACCATCCGATCCACGCCCGGAGCAATGCCTGCGTGGGGCGGCGCACCATAGCAGAAAGCGTTGTACATGGCCGGGAACTTGGCCTTTACATCTTCTTCGCCCAGCCGGACAAGGCTGAATGCCTCCACCATGATTTCCGGATCATGATTTCGCACCGCGCCGGAGCTGAGCTCCACTCCGTTGCAGACCAGATCGTACTGGAAGGCCGTTATGCTCAGGGGATCCACCTCTCCGCTGCGGGCTTTCCTCAGGATTTCCAGCCCTCCGTTCGGCATGGAGAAGGGGTTGTGGCAGAACTCGAGTTCGCCGCTCTCCTCACCGATTTCATACATGGGAAAATCCACAATCCAGCAGAACTCGTATTTTTCTCTGTCAATATGGTTCTCGCAGATGGTTCCCAGCTGCTTGATCAGCGCACCGGCGGTCTTCTGGGCCGCTGTCAGCTTTCCGGCCGTCAATCCCACCAGCGTGTTCTTTTCCAGTCCAAGCTCCGAGATGACCTTATCCTTCCGCTCCTGCAAAAATTTGGCAATACCGCCGGCTATCTCGCCCTTTTCATCCACCTTGAACCAGTATACCTTGCTGCCGGTAATGACTTCCACATCCGCGCAGAGCTTGTCGATCTGCTTGCGGGTGCCGGTAAAGTCGGAAACCTTTACCGCTTTGACGGTCTGGCCTTCAAAAGGCGCAAACCCGCAGCCATCCATCAGCTCCGTGACATCCGTCACGGTCAGGTCAATCCGCAGGTCAGGCTTGTCGCTCCCATAGGTTTCCATCGCTTCCAGGTAGGGAATCCGGCGGAAGGGAGCCTGAGAGGCCTGATGATAAGTCCCGTATCGGGCGAAAACAGGCGGCAGGACCTTTTCCAGCACGGCAAACACGTCTTCCTGGGACGCGAAAGCCATTTCCATATCCAGCTGATAAAACTCACCGGGGCTGCGATCTCCTCTGGCATCCTCGTCGCGGAAGCAGGGTGCAATCTGGAAATAACGGTCGAATCCGCTGGCCATCAGCAGCTGCTTGAATTGCTGGGGTGCCTGCGGAAGGGCATAGAACTTGCCTGGATGCTTCCGGGCAGGCACCAGATAATCCCGCGCTCCCTCCGGGGAAGACGCCGTCAGAATCGGAGTCGTAATTTCCAGAAAGCCTTCCTCCGTCATGGCGTTCCTCAGGGCAGCCACAACCTGGCTTCTCATCACGATCTGTTTTTTTACATCCGGATTGCGCAGATCCAGATAACGGTATTTCAGCCGGATGCTTTCGTCCGCTTCCCTGCTCCGGTTGATCTGAAATGGCAGGGCATTGTAACGGCACTTGCCGAGAATCGTCACGCTGTCCGGCACAACCTCGATATCGCCCGTCGCCATTTTGGGATTCTTGTTTCCCCGTTCGCGAACAGTCCCCGTCACGGATATGACACTTTCCTTGTTCAGGCCGGTCACCGTCTCCAGCAGCTTTTCATCCTCCACCACCAGCTGCGTCGTGCCGTAATAATCCCGGAGTACCACAAAAGCCAGATTACCGCCGACTTCCCGCACGTTTTCCATCCAGCCGCTGAGTCGGACTTCCTTTCCGACATCGCCGATCCGCAGCTCATTACATGTATGGGTTCTGTTCTGCATGGTTATTCCGCTTCCTTCCTCATCATCCGTATGGTTTCTCCGGCTTCGCTGACCGGAACAACTTTCTCTTCCCGGGTGTTCATGTTCTTGATCCGGACGGAATTCTGCTCCGCTTCCTCATCTCCGATGGTGGCGGAAAGCAGCGCTCCTGTTTTGTTCGCGTATTTGAACTGTGCCTTCAGGCTCCGTCCGCAGTGATCCAGATCCGCGGAAATCCCCTGGTTTCTCAAATCCTCCACAAGCTGGAACGCACGGATCCGGTGATCTCCCATATAGGTCACAAAGACATCATACAGCGGAGGCTGCGGAATCCTGATTCCCTCTTCATCCAGCAGCATCAGTACGCGTTCAAGACCCATTCCAAATCCAACAGCCGGGAGATCAGGACCTCCGATCTGCTCCACCAGGTGATCATACCTGCCGCCGCCGCAGACCGTCAGATTCCCGTCCTTTCGCTCCGTAATCAGCTCAAAAACAGTCTTTGTGTAATAATCCAGCCCGCGGACAATCCGGGAATCGATCCGGTACGGAATCCCGGCGGAATCCAGGCAGGCCTGCAGCTGTGTAAAATGGGCCCTGCAGTCATCACAGAGGTAATCCAGCATGCTTGGGGCATTCCTGACCTGCTCCTGACACCCGGGCTTCTTGCAATCCAGCGCACGAAGCGGATTCCGCTCAAAGCGGTTCCGGCAGTCTTCGCAGAGGCAGTTCACCCGGTCTGCCAGGTATTCCTTCAGCTTTGCGTGATAAGCGGGCCGGCAGTTGGGGCAGCCGATGCTGTTGATGTGAACGCTCAGGTTCTGAACTCCCAGCTCGCTAAGCAGCCGGAAGGCGATCAGGATCAGCTCCGCGTCCGCTGTCGCTTCCTGTGCGCCGAAGCATTCGAGTCCGAACTGGTGATGCTCCCGCAGCCGGCCGCTCTGAGGCGCCTCATATCGAAAAATCGGAGCGTCCAGATAGTACATCTTGCACGGCAGGGGATCCGCATAAAGATTGCTTTCCAGGAAGCAGCGGGCCGCCCCCGCCGTGCCTTCCGGCTTGAGCGTAATGGACCGGTTCCCCTTGTCCTGGAAGGTGTACATTTCCTTCTGGACGATATCCGTCGTGTCGCCAACTCCCCGGGCAAACAGCTCCGTATGCTCAAAAACCGGCGTCCTGACCTCCCTGTATCCGGCCAAAGCGGCGGCTCTTCTCATTTTTTCTTCGATATACTGCCAGCGGTAGCTCTCCGTGGGCAGCACGTCCCTTGTTCCCCTTGGTGCCTGCGTCAGCATGTTCTTCCTCCTTCAGGTCCAAAAATAGACAAATATTTATACCACATTCTGAAGATAAATGAAAGGTTTCGCAAAAAAAACCTCCCGCACACCGGCAGGAGGTGATTGAAACGTTATTCATTTTCCGCCTTCACGTTTTCGCGGAAACGCCCCGGGCTTTACCAGGAATGCTTCAGAGCCGTTTTAACACAGTTTTGGTGTGCCGAGTCCACCTTCTTGCTCCCGTGAGTTTTGCTTCCGGTAAAATGAATGCAGAAATGGCCGTCAAAATTGTTGTTTTTGATCGTCCCCGTTCCGTGAGGCATACCGTTCATGGAGGCTGCGTACACACGACCGTTGTACTTGACCAGGATCGGCCGCCGTTTCCAGCTCCAGTGCCCGTAGATACTTTTCATAATGGAAGTATCCCTTGCTGTTGCGGGCTCGCAGTCCGCGTGGTTCGATCCGGTCCATCTCTTCACGTTGAAAACCTTTCCGGTTTTGATATCCTTCACCTGGAACTTGGCATGGTGCGGAATCCGATCCGGATGCTTGAACCAGTTCAGGGATTCGGTCTTCAGGCCGCTGCTGCCGCCGCCGCCGCTGCCGGAGCTGCCGGAGCTGCTTTTCTTCGCGCCGGAGCTGTTCATCTTTGAGATGGTCTTGCTGTTCGCAACGCCGTTTGCGGTCAGTCCGTTGGCCTTCTGAAAAGCCTTTACGGCTGATTTGGTGCCGTTTCCGTAATCTCCGTCCACAGATCCCGAATAGTATCCAAGGCTTTTCAGCTTTTTCTGTACTGCCTTGACTGCAGCGCCGGAATCACCCGGCGAACAGGGATCCCCGGCCTTCCCGGAGCTGGATTTGGAAGAAGAATCGGACCTGGATGACGATTCAGACTTCGATGACGATTCGGAGGAACCCTTTTTTACATATTTTTTTGCGACATATCCCGTATTCCCGCCGAACTTGATTTTATACCAGCTGCCTTTGCTGGAGATAACTTCCACGGAAGCTCCCTTTTTCAGCACCCTTACAACCTTGCTCTCCGTGGAGTTGCTCGCACGCATGTTCAGGGAACTGGCGGTGATGGTCCCCTTCCAGGCCAGGGCGCCGATCAGAGGAATCAGACAGAGCATCAGGGATACCAGCAGTCCTGTCATCCATTTTTTCAAGCGTCCTCACCTCCTTTGAAAACCGTTGCGGCTTTCTGCAAAAGCCACCGGGTACATTTTATTTCGAAATTGTTAAGAAGTCAATAACTTTTGTAATTCTTTTGGAATTTTTTCATAATTTCTTTTGCATTTCCCGAAAAAAGGAGTCTTTAAGCAGTAACGCAGGAATCATCGAGCAGAAAATGTTTGACAATCCTTCGAAGTTGTGGTACAGTACCCAAGGTTTCTGAGAAACCATTGCCGTAGACAGCCGGTATCCTTCTGGATGTAAAGGGCTGAAGCCCGCCTGCCGAGGTGCGAGATCTCATATGTGATATGCATGATCCTTGCGCCTGTTCGCAAGGGTTTTCTTATTCTGAACCGGAATGGAGGTGTCAACGCATGAGCAAGAATCTGGAAATCAAGAAGCAGGTTGTCGCTGACATTATTGAGAAGTTCAAGTCCGCGGAATCCGTCGTGATCTGTTCCTTTAACGGTCTGACCGTGGAGCAGGTAACCGAGCTCCGCAAGCAGTGCCGTGAAAATGATGTTCACTACTGCGTGCTGAAGAACCGCCTGGTCGGCCGCGCGCTGAAGGAGCTGAACATCGAAGGCCTCGATTCTCTTCTGGAGGGTCCCAACGCCTTTGTTTTCGGCACGAAGGATGTCACTTCCGCTCCCAAGGTCATTTCTCAGTTTATCGACAAGAATAAGCTGACCTCCCTGGAGATCAAGGGCGGTCTGACCGGAACTGAGTTTACCGATGTGGCCGGAATCAAAGCCCTGGCTTCTACTCCCAGCCGCGAAGAGCTGCTTGGAACGCTGGTCGGATGCCTGGTTTCTCCCGTATCTGCCCTCGTTTCTGTGCTGGACGAGATCGCCGAAAAGAAGGAAGCAGCCTGATCTGCCTGCCGGCCGCCTGAATACGGCCGCCTGAAAAAAACAAAACTAATTTGGAGGACATGAATCATGACGAATCAGGAAATTATTGAAGCGATTGAGTCCATGACTCTGCTTCAGGTGAAGGAACTCGTTGACGAACTGAAGGAAAAGTTCGGTGTGACCGGCGCGATTGCCGTTGCCGGCGGTGCCGCTGCTGCCGGCCCTGCTGCCGCTGAAGAAGAGAAGACCGAATTCGACGTCATCCTGAAGGAAGCCGGATCTGAGAAGATCAAGGTTATCAAGGTCGTGCGTGAAGTCGTTTCCGGTCTGGGTCTGAAGGAAGCCAAGGAAATCGTGGAGTCCGCCCCCAAGACCCTGAAGGAAGGCGTCTCCAAGGAAGAAGCCGAGAAGATCGCCGAGCAGTTCAAGGCCGTCGGCGCCACTGTCGAAATCAAGTAATATTCGCCTTCATACGGCGGGTCTTCGGATCCGCCGTTTTCTTTTGCCTTTCTTGCCGTTCCGGGCCCTTTAGACAGTGCTATTCTGCGGGAAATGCCCCTTTTCAATCAGCGCTTTCTGTGGTATGATAGCTCCATTCCTGATGGAAGGAGACGAGGTTCCGTTGGCTAAGAAGAAGAACCCTAACAGCAATCCCAAGTCCGGTGGAATCGGATTCCTCCTGACGGCTTTGATTCTCTCTTCCGTCACCGGTTTTTCTCCCCTGGGGATCATTGCCGGTGTGGTCATTGGTCTGGGGATTGGGAAGGTTGCCTCGATTATGGGTTCTGGTCTTGATACTACCACGCATAACCGGGAGGATGAGGAGCGCCGCCGCCAGGAAGCGGAGGAAGCTGCCCGCCGCCAGAAGGAAGAAGAAGAGCGGAAGGCCCGCGAAGCTGCTTCCAGGATTCCGCTGACCGGGGATCCCACTGCGGATGCAGTCATCACCAAGGGGCAGGAAATGATCGATACAATCCGGCGGGACAATGCCGCGATTCCTGATCCGCGCCTTTCCTCCCAGATGTCCTCCATTTGCGAGAAGTGCGAGCAGATATTCCGTTCCGTTTCCGAATCGCCTTCCAAGGCGCCCCAGGTCCGGAAGTTCATGAACTATTATCTCCCGACGACGCTGAAAATCCTTTCGAACTATCGCACCATGCAGGACCGCGGCGTTTCCTTCCAGGAGATGACCGAAGTCCGGGATGCTGCGATCCGCGGCCTGAACATGATTCTGACCGCCTGCCAGAAGCAGATTGACAGCCTTCACCGGGAAAACATCATGGATATTTCCACCGATATCGATGTGCTGGAGCAGATGCTGAAGCGTGACGGTTATACGGAGAGCGATCTGACCGGCATTAAGGACCCCATTCCCGCCGCCGAACCGAGGACCGCCGCGGAGGCCCAGATGAGGGCTACCTCCGTTCCCGTCATGGAGTTCCCGCAGGAGGATCCTTCTTCCGAAGGCGCATCCTCTTCAAAATACAGGCATCAGCAGTAGCTCTTCAACCAGCTGCCGTTTCTCAATCAGAAAAGGAGGTCTTCATCCATGTCCGAATTAAACTCTCCTGCTCCCCAGCTCTCCCTGAATCCCATGGTGGAGGAGCCCGCCCCGGCGGAACCTGTGCAGAGCATCCAGCAGCAGCCTGCTCCTGCCGAGCCCACCCACGTGCCCATGCTGGATGATTCCCAGCTGACGGATGCCGAGCGGAAAGCGATTGATGATTTTATCGGTAAAATCGACATCAGCAATCCGGAGCATGTGCTTCTCTTCGGCGCGGATGCGCAGAAGCGGATTGCCGATTTCTCGGAAAGTGCTCTGGCAACCGTCAAAACCCAGGATACCGGTGAAGTCGGGGATATGCTCGTCAATCTGGTCTCTGAGCTGAAAGGGTTTGAGCGGGATACAGAGGAACCGAAGGGACTTCGCAGGCTGTTTGCAAAGGCTGAGGACAAGGTCGAGCGCATGAAAGCCCGTTACGGCGAGGTTTCCGTCACCGTGGAAAAGATTGCCGGCTCTCTGGAAAACTATCAGGCGCAGCTGCTGAAGGATGTGTCCATGTTCGACCGTCTTTATGATCAGAACAGCGAATACTTCCGTCAGCTGACCCTGTATATCATCGCCGGTGACAAGAAGCTGGCTGAAATACGGAACACGGAGCTCAAGGAGCTGATGGAACGGGCCGCCGCAACCGGCGATGCCATGGACGCCCAGAAGGCCAATGATCTGGCAGCGCAGTGCGACCGGTTTGAGAAAAAGCTGTACGACCTGAAGCTGACCAGACAGGTCTCCATGCAGATGGCTCCGCAGATTCGCCTTCTGCAGAATAATGACAGCCTCCTGGTGGAGCGGATCCAGTCCACGCTGTCCAATACCCTTCCTCTCTGGAAAAGCCAGATGGTTCTGGCCCTGGGCCTGCAGCATTCCAAGGAAGCGCTGGCTGCCCAGACCGCGGTTACGGATATGACGAATGAGCTCCTGCGCAAAAACGCGGAAGCGCTGAAGATCGGTACCATCGAAACTGCCCGGGAAGCCGAGCGCGGCATCATCGATATGGAAACGCTGGTGCAGACCAATCAGTCCCTGATCGATACGATTGATGAAGTGCTTCAGATTCAGTCCGACGGACACCAGAAGCGCATGGAGGCGGAAAAGCAGCTTTATAACATGGAAGCGGATCTGAAAAAGAAGCTGCTGGCTACCCATATGGGATAAATAACCGTTTCGTTTTCCGCCCGGCAGATCTTCCTGCCGGGCGTTTTGAAAGGAGTTGCCTGATTGCGCGTCATTGGACTGACCGGGAGCATCGCCTCCGGAAAAAGCACTGTCAGCGGCTGGCTGCAGGATCAGCCCGGCGTCAGGATTATCGACGGGGACCTTCTGTCCCGGGAGCTGACCGCTCCCGGAGGAGCCGCGCTGCCGGAGATCCGGTCCTGTTTCGGCGAGGTTGTTTTTTATCCGGATGGAACGTTGAACCGGCGTCTTCTGGGCAAAACTGTCTTCTCAGATCCTCTGGCCCGGGAAAAGCTGGATCAGCTGATGTCATCCCATCTTCAGCATCTGACGCACCGGCGCATTCAGGAAGCCCGGGAGGAGGGCGTATCCCTCTGTTTTCTCGATTTCCCCCTGCTTTTTGAAAAAGGTTATGACTCTCTCTGCGATACCGTCTGGTGTGTCTGGCTTCCCCGGTCCATTCAGCTGCAGCGGCTGATGGCCAGAGACGGTTTGACGGAGGAAGAGGCAGTTCAGCGGATCGACGCGGTGCTGTCCTCGGATGAAAAGGCCTCCCGAAGCCAGGTCGTAATAGACAATTCCGGTGAATTGGCTTTTACGCTCTCCACGCTGCCTCCCCTGTTGGAACGGGAGCGGCAGCTGAGCAGCACGGGCCGGAGGCGCCGCGCGGGCAATGCCGCCGATCGGCCGGAAGTTTCCGTCAGTCAGCCCTATCCGGTTTCCCCTGCCGCAGAATCCGGTATTCGGGTAGCCGGAAGCAGCCAACTGCCTGCCGCTCCCCTTCCGTCCGGTTCCGAATCGCCCGGCATTATGGAGCGCCCCGCTTCCGCCCGCCGCGGGAGAGAAGCAAGAAAAGCTGCCTGGCGGCTCCCGGTCTGGCTGGCTGCCATCCTGGGCTCTGCCCTGTTTCTTGTACTTTCCTGCCTTACTGCCCAGCTTCTGATGAGAGCCTATCTGGCCAGGCAGGCTGTACAGCATGCCCGGGAGCAGCGCGCCATCCTTGCCAATTATCCCATGGAGTACCGCGACCTCATTGAAGCCGGAGCAGAAGAGTTTAATCTGAATCCGGCCTTCGTAACCGCCATTATCCGGAATGAAAGCTCTTTTCAGCCCCGGGCGGAATCATCCGTCGGTGCCAGAGGCCTGATGCAGCTGATGCCGGATACGGCCGAATGGATCGCCGGCAAAATGAAGATCAGCGGATATGCTTTTGAACGGATGTACGATCCCGAAAGCAATATCCGCTTTGGCTGCTGGTACCTGCGTTATCTTGCTTCCCTTTTTCACGGGGATCCTGTCTGTGTTGCCTGCGCTTATCACGCCGGGCAGGGACAGGTAAACGCCTGGCTTTCCGATTCTTCGCTCAGTCAGGACGGTATTTCCCTGAATCTCAGCAAAATGGCTGACGGACCGACGAAAACATATGCCGGGAGGGTGATCCGAGCTTATGGCATCTACGAGGCGCTTTATTTCCATTCTTCTGTCCCTGGTTCTGTGGCTGTCTCTTCTGCCCTGGATTCCGGCCTCCGCCAGTAATGTGGAAAACAGTCTGGTGATCGGAATTCAGAGCAGCAAGACCCTGACCATCCGCCCTCTGCTTCCCGTGGAGAGGGATATGCTGTCCATCTATGATCTTGTCTATGAAAGCCTGATCTATATCGATGACAATTATTATCCCCAGGGACAGCTGGCCCAAAGCTGGGAAACCTCCTCCAACGGAAAAACCTGGACCTTTTATCTCCGCCCGGCAGTCACCTTTTCCGACGGCACGCCGCTGACGGCGAGGGACGTCGTCGCATCCGCCCAGTACATTCTGGACCGGGCCAATGACGAAAATACCACGGATTCCGGCTTCTACGCGAATCTGAAATATTTTATTTCCTCCATCTCCGCATCCAATGACAGCACCGTCGTCATCAAAACCTCAAAGCGTCCCTGCTTCGGGCTGCTCTACGCACTGACCTTTCCTATCGTTCCCGCCCATCTGGTGGATGCGGACAACCCGCCCGGAACAGGTCCTTACCAGTTCAATACCTTTGAGGCCGGAGACTATGCCTGGCTTCAGGCCAATCCGAACTGGTGGCAGGCCCAGCCCCAGGTGCAGGAGTTGATGTTCTCTTTCCATGAAACCCAGAAGGCCGTGATCGACAGCTATGAATACGCCCGGGTAGATTCCGTTTTTTCCCGTTCCATTGCGTCCGCGCAGTATAAATCCGGAACTTCGTCGCTGTCCATCTCCTTCCGGACCAACCAGCTGGAATGCCTGCTGATGAACAATTCAGCCGGAGAACTGACTAAAGAAGTCCGTCAGGCCATTCGCTGCGTAGTAGACACTTCCAAGATTATATCCAACGTCTACTCCGGGCTGGCTACTCCCACCAATCTCCCCTTTTATCCGGGAACATGGATGTACAATGATACCCTTTCCTCCTATTTCACCCTCAGTACGGAGGAAGCCCGGCGTCTTCTGGAAGAGGCGGGCTGGGGAGATTCGGATGAGGACGGTGTGCTGGATAAGCTGAACAGCGAAGGAAAGATGTCCCGCCTGCATCTTCGCTTCTATGTCTACGAGGAGCCGGAAAACGATGTTCGGGTGGAAGCTGCCAATCAGATCGCGGATATGCTGGCCGCCGTTGGTATCGATACGACGGTGGAAGCCATGACCCTTCCCAACCTGAGGGAGCGCCTGAACGCGGGATCCTATGACCTGGCGCTGGTTTCCTTCGCGATGGATGCCGTACCGGATCCCGGCTTCATGCTCATGCGGGGAAATTCCGGGAATTATACCCGCTATCGCAGCGAGGCCATCACGGAGATGTTTGAGGATCTGCGCAAGCAGACGAACCAGAGCGGGTATCAGCAGGTACTCTGGCAGATCCAGTCCCGCTTTGCGGAAGACTGTCCCTTCCTCTGTCTTTACTGGCGCATGGGGAATATCCTGACCCGTTACATGTTCACCACCGTCCGGGACGTCCGGGAATATGAGCTGCTTCGGGGTATTGAGTCCTTCCACCCCTGATCCGCGCCCGCACCGTACTCTCCCTGGGGAAAACCGGATTCCCTTTTTCTCGTTACCGTTCTGTAAACTGTCCCATGATCATTCTGAAGGAGCCGATATGAACTGGATTGAACTGATCGTACACACTACCTCCGCCGGTGCGGATTCCGTATCTTCCCTGCTGATGGATCAGGGTGCCTGCGGTACCCAGACTGAGGACCGCGCGGATATTCCGGATCCCTCCAAACCTCACGGCATCTGGGAAATCATTGATCCCAAACTGCTGGAATCCATGCCGGAGGATGTGCTGGTCCATGCCTGGTTTGAGCCGGGAGATCAATTTGCCGACACCATTTCCTGCCTTGCCGGAAGCCTTTCCGAACTGCGCCGGAGTTATCCGCAGTACGGTACCCTGCAGCTGGATTCCAGGGAAATTCCTGATGAAAACTGGGGAGAAAGCTGGAAGCTGCTTTATCATCCCCTGCGGGCCGGGAAGCATTTCATTATCAAGCCCACCTGGGAAAGCGTTGAAGCATCTCCGGAAGACAGAGTCATTGAGATGGATCCCGGTATGGCCTTCGGCAGCGGATATCATGATACAACAGCGCTCTGCCTGGGGCTTCTGGAAAAGTATCTGCAGCCCGGAGACAAAGTCATCGATGTCGGCACCGGCAGCGGAATCCTTGCCATCGGGGCAGCCCTGGCCGGCGCGGGCAAGGTGCTCGCCATTGACATTGACCCGGACGCGGTCCGGGTCGCCCGCCAGAATGTCGCTCATCACGGACTGTCCGACCGGATCACCGTGCAGGAAGGAAATCTGCTGGATCAGACAGAGGAGGTCTGCGATGTTTGCGTGGCAAACATTATCGCGGATATTATCCTCTCCTTCGCCGTTCCCCTGAAGTCCCACATTCGTCCCGGCGGTCTGTTTATCTGCTCCGGTATCATCCTGGAGCGTTCGGAGGAAATCCGGAACTGCCTGATTCAGTCCGGATATGAAGTGCTGGAAGAGGCCGGCACGGAAGAATGGACCGCATTCTGTGTCAGGAGGCCTGCCTGATGCATCGCTTTTACACGGATCAGTGGCAGAATCAACTGGCTGTGCTGGCTCCGGAGGATGAGAAGCATGCCTTCCGCGTTCTGCGGCTCTCGCCCGGAGACCAGGTGGAACTGATTTCTCTGGGAAAGCGGTATCTGGCCGTACTGCGGGAAGGCGCGCTGCTGGAGCCTCTGTCTCCCCTTCCTTCCACGGAAGCGAATCTGCGTATCACCCTTTTTCAGGGGCTGCCCAAAGGGGACAAGATGGACTGGATCATCCAGAAAGCCGTGGAGATCGGAGTAGCCCGGGTTGTTCCCGTCATGATGGATCGCTGCGTCATTCGTCTGCAGCCCCAGGATCTTCCGAAAAAGCAGGCCCGCTGGGCACGGATCGCGCGGGAAGCCGGAAAGCAGTCAGGCCGTGCCGAGCTTCCGGAGGTGACCCTTCCGATTCCGCTTTCCCAGGTGCCCGGCCTTGCTTCCGGACTGGATCTTTGCATCGTTCCCTGGGAGGATGCCCATTCCTCGGGCCCCCTCAGCATCATGCGTACCCATCCCGATATTCGATCCGCCGGAATCCTGATCGGCCCCGAGGGGGGAATTGACCCCTCTGAAATTGATCTCCTGCGGAATCTTTTTCATCCAATCACCCTCGGACCCCGAATCCTGCGAACGGAAACCGCCGGTCTGGTCACCGCCGCAGCAATCCTGGCACTGGCCGGAGAGATGGAGGGAATGTCATGAAGGCTGCCTTTCATACGCTGGGCTGCAAAGTCAATCAGTATGATACACAGGCCATTCGGGAGCTGATGGTTCAGGCCGGCTATACACCGGTGTCCTTTCAGGAGGATGCCGATGTGTATGTGATCAACACCTGCACCGTCACCGGCACCGGTGATCGGAAATCCCTCCAGCTGGCCCGAAGGATCCGCCGGGAGCACCCATCCGCGGTGCTGGTTCTCTGCGGCTGCCTTGCCCAGAAGCAGGGAGAGAAGCTTCTTCCTGAAGCAGACCTGATCCTTGGCACCCAGTACCGGGGTCGGATTGTAGAGCTGCTCCGTCAGTACATGGAACACAGAATCCCCATCTGCGCCGTTTCTCCGCTGCTTCCGGGAATGCCCTTCGAACCCCTGTATATTTCCGAGGTTTCCGGTCACACCCGGGCTGCGGTCAAAATTCAGGAAGGATGCAACAACCATTGCACCTACTGCATTATCCCCTCTGTCCGGGGGCCGATCCGCTCCCGTCCGCTGGCGGACCTGAAGGCAGAGGTTCATCGTCTGAGGGATGCCGGTTTTAAGGAAATCGTTCTGACGGGAATTCATCTGGCTTCCTATGGAAAGGATCTGGCGGGATCGCAGCTTTCCTTGCTGGATGCCATTGAGGCTGTTCATGCTGTGGACGGAGTGGAGAGAATCCGCCTGGGGTCCCTGGAGCCTGTCGTTGCTTCGGATTCCTTCTGCCGCGCCCTTGGCAGCCTCCCCAAAGTCTGTCCCCAGTTTCATCTGGCGCTGCAGTCCGGCAGCGATACCGTGCTGGCCAGGATGAAACGCAGGTACAATACCACCCAGTATCTGGCCGCGGCAGAACGGCTTCGCAGCGTATTTCCCCTGGCCGCCCTGACCACGGATATTCTGACCGGTTTTCCAGGGGAGACGGAACAGGAGTATCAGGAAACGCGTGATTTTATCGAGAAAATCGGCTACGCCCGGATTCATGTCTTCCCCTATTCCCCCCGGGAAGATACTCCCGCAGCCGCCATGCCGGGACAGCTCCCGCCGGATCTGAAGGAGCGAAGAGCCCGGGAGCTCATTGCTTTGGGCCGGCATGTGGCGCGCAAGTACCTGGAAGGCTGGCTTCACAGGGAGACCATGCTCCTTCCGGAGGAAAAGATAAACGGCTGCTGGGAGGGCTTTACCCCGGAGTACATTCGGGTTACCCTGTCTCCGGAAGCCGTCTGTGAAAGCGGAAAAGCCGTAAAAGTCCGCCTGACCGGCTTTACGCCCGAGGGCATGTCCGCGGTCAGAGTCCCCTGAATAAAGGATGCTCGCGGCCGATTTCAGCGCCGCTTCATCAATTTAAGAAAGAAAGAAGGATTTCTGATGGATAACTGTTTGTTCTGCAAGATTGCAGCAGGCCAGATTCCCTCCGACAAGGTATACGAGGATGATTCCGTTTATGCTTTCCGGGATATCAATCCACAGGCGCCGGTTCATATTCTGGTGATTCCCAGGAAGCATATTCCTTCCCTGGATGGGATCGGGGACGCCTCCGATCAGGAGCTGGCATCCTGCCTGCGGGCAATTCGGACCATCGCAGGCCAGGAAGGGCTGAATCATGGATACCGTGTCGTATCGAACTGCGGTCCGGACGCCTGCCAATCCGTCCCGCATCTTCATTTTCATATTCTGGGCGGTACGCAGATGGCAGATCGGATGGCATGAAGCGGCAGTTTTTTTGAAAAAAAGATTGACGCACATCCCCTTTTCGACTATAATAACACCACGGTTTTGCGGATCGATCGGTTTGCGAGGCCGGAGAAAGTCGCTTCTTTGAGCGAGAGGAGGGATAAAAGTGTCTGAGGTTCGTATCCGTGAAAATGAGTCCCTGGAAAGTGCGCTCAAACGGTTTAAGCGGCAGTGTGCCCGCAGTGGCGTTCTCCAGGAAGTCCGGAAGCGTGAGCATTACGAGAAGCCCAGCGTCAAGCGCAAGAAGAAGGCGGAAGCCGCGCGGAAACGCAAATGGTAATCTGTCCACTGATCCCTTCCCCCTTGGGGGAAGGGTTTTTTCTTCTGTCTTTCAGCAGAAAACTGCATTTCCCCGCCAAACCTGATCATTCATTGCCATTGGTGTTCGGACTATTTGCTGTCCGCTTGAAATAAAAAAATGAATATGCTATAATACATTCAATCACTCTTCGGAAAAGAGGATGGCATGGTTTATTCCTTTCAATTATGGAGGCACCCGAACATTCATTACAGAGAGGCGGTTCTTCGGTTAGGCCGTTGTGAGCTTCTTTCGATGTTAAAAAGCCTTTCCGTTGAGGCAGATATACAGGTCGAACAGACGGGCAATGTCTCCTTTTTTACTTTTGAAAGCCGGGAACTCTCTCCCCCTGAGCTGGCTTATCTGGCCGGCCATTCCACCCTGACGCTGATGGCTGAGAAGCAAGGTATTTTTCTTCGTCCGCTATCGGTTCATTCAGCGGATCCTCTGCCGGAGGATCTGCCGGAGATCTTGAAATACAAGGGGAAAACGAATCCGGCTTTCACCCGGATGATGCTGAATACCGGTCTGGCGCTGACGCCCTTTGTTCATCAGCCGCAGCCGGTTACTGTGCTGGATCCTCTCTGCGGAAAGGGCACTTCCCTCTTTTCCGCTCTCTGCATGGGCGCCGACGCTGTCGGCATTGATACAGATCGGAAAGACCTGAAGGAAGCCTCTGATTTCTTTTCCAGATATCTGAAAAATGCAGGGATGAAGCATTCCATCCGGTCTTTCAGTACGACGGCTGCCTCTTCCGGAATTCCCGGAACATCTTTCACGTTCTCCTGTTCCAGGGAAAACTGGAATGCCGGTATTACGCAGTCGCTGACCCTTCATGCGGGGGATTCCGCCCTGGCGTCTTCCCTGCTCCGCAGGCATCGCGCTCACCTTCTGGTGGCGGATCTTCCCTACGGCATCCAGCACGCTCCGCAGGGATCCACCCGTTCCGAGCCGTTCGGCGCTTTTCTGGCCAGAGTGCTTCCCGCCTGGCGGTCGGCTCTTCTGCCCGGGGCCGCCGCGGTGCTCAGCTTCAATACCCTCACCCTGAAAAAGGCAGCGGTGGCGCAAGCGCTCTCCGCGGCTGGCTTTGAAACGGTTGATGCGCCTGAGTTCAGCAATCTCTCGCATGCAGTGGAACAGGCTGTTGTCAGAGATCTTGTTTTTGCCCGGGTTTCCTGATATTTTTCTCATGATGAAGGAGGCTTTCCATGTTTTTGTCCGATCTTCAGTCCATGACGGTAATTCAGCTTCGTAAACTCGCCAGGGAGAATAATATTGTTCTGGGCGCCGGTGTTGAAAAAGCGGCCATGATCGAAAAAATAGCCGATGCATTGAATCTGTCCCGGATGCCTGAGCAGCAGTCATTTCTCGATCTGCCGGAGATGAATCACGCAGAGGAGATTTCTTCCGACGACGTCTCTTCAGAAGAGGTTCCTCTGGAAGAAGAATCCATTGAAGAGCTGGCTGATGCGGTTTCTGCAGATCTCGCCGAGGCTTCCGGGGAAGAAGCCGCCCCCGCTGATATGCCCGGGAAAAAGAAATCCGCTTCTCCCGCCGGCTCCGCCCCCTCCGAGCCGCGTTTTCAGGCAGCCTGGCGCAGTCCCGACTCTCCGCAGGGAGGCCCGCACGCTTCCTATTCCTCCACCGGGACCAATCGTCCCGCCTGGCAGAATACGACGCCCTCCGGCCGTCCTCTTACTCCGGATCAGCGGCCTCAGCCTCTGCGCCAGCATTCTTTCGGCCCCCGTTTCGGCCCATCCTCCGCCTCCCGGAACGAAAGCGTTCCCGAAACACGCTCTGCCCCGGAGAGGGTACTCCGTCCAGCCGCATCTCCCCTGCCGGATCATCGCGGCGGATTTGCGGGTGCCGGCATGTTTGGTCCTGCTGCTTCCGCTCCGGCACCTGTTTCCGAGCCAGTCTCTGCCCCGGTTGATTCCCTGGCTGCCGCTTCGGAAGTTCCGGCCTCTGCGCCTACGCTCGAGGAACTGCTGGCCACAGGGGATTTTGAAGAGGGCGGCGGTATCCTGGAGCTCCATCCTGACGGATACGGTTTCCTTCGTTCATCGCACTTTACGCCTTCCTCCCGGGATATTTATGTCTCCATGGCGCAGATCCGGCGTTTTTCCCTGCGTACAGGGGATCAGATTCAGGGAAAGATCCGTCCCCAGCGGGAGGGAGATAAATATGCCGCGCTTCTGTATATCGATACGGTGAATGGCCTGAATGAAGAGGAGTCCCTGCAGCGGCCTATCTTTGACGAGCTGACGCCGGTCTATCCCTCCCGCCGTATGTCCCTGGAAGCAAAGGAAGGCGCATCGCTGACGGATATGCGTCTGATCGACCTGATTGCTCCCCTGGGATTCGGCCAGCGCGGACTCATTCTCTGTCCGCCGGATACCGGAAAGCAGACGCTGCTTCAGCATTACGCCAATACGATTACCGCCAATTATCCGGACGTGCAGGTGCTGGTGCTTCTGATTGATATCACGCCGGAAGATGTAACCGCCTTCCGGGAAGCTGTCTCTTGCCCTGTTCTGGCGTCCACCTTTGATCAGGCCCCGGAGTCCCATCTCCGGCTGACAGAGATGGTCGTGGAACGTGCCATGCGTCTGGTGGAACAGAAAAAGGACGTAGTCATCCTGGCTGACAGTCTCACCCGCCTGGCCAAGGTTTATTCCTCCGCTGCCGTGCAGCAGGGCCGCAGTGTTCCCGGAATGGTGAATCCCGCTTCCCTGCTCAGAGCCAAGCGGATGTTTGGCGCGGCAAGAGCCCTGAAGGAGGGCGGCTCTCTGACCGTCATCGCAACCATGGACATTGCCTCCGGCAACAAGGTGGATGATTCCGTGGTGGAAGAGTTCAAGGGCACCGCGAACATGGAGCTGATGCTTGATCATGCCATGGCGCAGTCCGGCATTTCGCCCGCCATTCAGCTGCAGCGCAGCTTTACCAAGAATTCCGATCTGCTGCTGAACGACCAGCAAAAGGAAGGATTGAATCTGATTCGCCAGATGCTCGGCTCCACATCCTCCGCCGTTGCCATTCCGCAGTTGGTATCCATGATGGAAAAAACCTCGACCAACAGCGAGCTCCTTCTCAAGATGAAGGACTGGTTCGCCCTGATGAATATGTAAACAGGACAGAAAAAAAGCGGTCTTCCCAGCCGGAAGGCCGCTTTTCCCTGTGTACGGTTTATTGCTCCTGTTCCCTTATCTTCCTTTTCCAGCATTGGTGGCACATGGCAAGATAGCTGTCGTTTCCGCCGAGCAGAACCTGCCCTCCGGACGTTACGATCCTGCCCTCTCCGTCAATTCTTGCATTGACTGTCGCCTTCCGTCCGCACTCACAGACGGTTTTGATTTCGGTCAGGGAATCAGCCAGTTCCATCAGCCGCTGTGCGCCCGGGAAAAAATGCGTCAGAAAATCCGTCCGCAGTCCGAAGCACAGCACCGGAAGGTCCTCCTCATCCACGAGAGTCCGAAGTTCATCGATCTGGGCCGGCGTAAAAAACTGGGCCTCATCCGCAATGATCACATCCCGCTTTCCTGCCTGATGATAGCGGGCGATGATATCCATGTCCGGCGTAATCACATCCGCTTCGCTTTTCAGCCCGATCCGACTCATGATAATGTTCGCGCCGTCCCTTGTGTCGATGCTGGGCTTGATCAACCATACGGTCATTCCCCGCTCTTCATAATTGAATTTGGTTATCAGCGCCTGGGCCGATTTGGAGGATCCCATGACCCCGTATTTGAAATATAACTTCGCCATCTGTTTCTTCCTTTTCTTTCTGCGGGCCCGGTTGTCTTCAGGTTTCCCGCATGGATCGCAGGGATCCCGCAGTCTTTTTCTACATATGGTCAATATGCGCCTTCACACGCTGTACCACCATTTCCAGCGCCACCAGATTCCGTCCGCCCTCCGGAATGATGATATCCGCCCGGCGCTTGCTGGGCTCCACAAACTGCTCATGCATGGGCTTGACGGTGGTCAGGTACTGGTTGATCACACTCTCCAGGCTTCTTCCCCTCTCCTGAACGTCCCGCTGAATTCGCCGAAGGATCCGAACGTCCGCATCCGTATCTACAAAGATCTTGATGTCAATCTTGTCGCAGACCCGCGGATCGGCGTAGATCAGGATCCCTTCCACAATGATGACCCGCGTCGGCTCAATCAGAACTGTTTCATCGCTCCGGTCATGGATCGAATAATCATAGACCGGGCACTGAATGCTTTTCCCGCTTTTCAGCATATCCAGATGCTCAAGCATCATCTCCGTATCAAAGGAATCGGGATGATCATAGTTAAGCAGGCACCTTTCTTCATAGGGCATATCATGATGAGCCTTGTAATAATTGTCATGATGCACCACGGATACATTTCCGCCGAACCGTTTCACCAGAGTATCCGTAATGGTGGTCTTCCCGCTGCCGGTTCCTCCGGCAATCCCGATGATCATTATATCGGACATTCTTTCCTCCCGTTTTTGGGGCAGAACTTCATTCAGAATGAAGGTGCAGTCCTTTTTTTACAGTTATCATAGCATAAAACCACAGGATGATCAATTCCTCCCGATGGATACGGATTTATGATTAAAAAAACAGAGCACGGAAGCCCATGCTCTGATTTCTTTCGGTCTTATTCGATACCGAAGCGCTTCTTGAAGCGATCCACACGTCCACCGGTGTCAACCAGCTTCTGCTTGCCCGTGTAGAAGGGATGGCACTTGGAGCAGATATCCACCTTCATTTCCTTCTTGGTGGAGCCGGTCTCGAAGGTCTCACCGCATACGCAGCGAACGACGCACTTACCGTACTTGGGATGGATTCCTTCCTTCATTGCTGTTTCACCTCTTTCGCGTATGCAATGGCGGCTTAAACCGCAGGAGATATATTATCACATTCAGCCGTCATTTGCAAGTTCATTTTTTCTTTTTTCCCCGTTTTCTGCGCTTTTCCGCCTGCAGTGCAGAAGAACAGTGCCTTCGGTTCTTTCGAATCAGCTCCTGCCGTTCGAAAATCATTTCTCAAATTTGGGCGGAACCTGCTTGCTCACCTGCTCCAGCTCTTTCTGCCGCCGCTCGCTGACTTCTTTCGGCATGGCCTGAATATCCCCGGCCTTCGTCAGCGCCATCTTCGTCAGGCTGGGTCCAATCAGCTCATACACCAGCACGGAGAACAGGATAATATTCCGGATCAGAATGCCCTCTCCTCCCATAACCCGGGCTGCGGTCGCGCACATGCCCAGTGCCACGCCGGCCTGCGGAAGCAGCGTAATGCCCAGGTATTTCCGCACTACTTCCGGGCTGTGGGCCAGACCGGAGCTGACCCGGGCTCCCAGGTATTTGCCGAGGGACCGGGCAAGGATATAAACCACGCCGATCAGGATGACGGAAACCTCCGAAAAAACCTGGAACTGCAGATCCGCGCCGCTCAGCACAAAGAAGAGCGTCAGCACCGGACCGCTCCAGCGGTCCGCCGCCAGCATCAGCTCCTCGCTCAGCGGGCAGTAGTTACAGAACACCGTGCCGAGCATCATGCATACCAGCAGGGAGGAAAAGCCGAAGTGAAACGAGCCCAGATCAAAAGTCAGCTGGCTCAGCGCGACCGTCAGAATTACGCTTCCCACGATGAGAGCGTTCCTGTTGCGGTGGGAATGAAAATATCTCTCCGCGATGGTCAGCAGCACTCCGGTGATTCCGCCCAGCAGGAGGCTCAGCACCACCTCTCCAAGAGGCTCCACAATCAGCGCTATCACATTGGTCGTGCCGGCGTTCATGGCCTGGGCGATGCCGAAGGATACGGCAAACACGACCAGTCCCACTGCGTCATCCAGTGCTACCACCGGAAGCAGTACGTCCGTCACGGGACCTTTCGCCTTATACTGACGAACCACCATCAGGGTGGCCGCCGGAGCAGTGGCTGCAGCGATCGCGCCCAGCGTGATGGCTGCGCTCATGCTCAGCAGATCCGGGCGCAGAAAATGGAACAGGATCAGAGCGGCATCCACCACAAGAGTGGTAATCACCGCCTGAAGAATCCCGATGATGGTTGCCTGCTTTCCCGTCTGCTTCAGGGCGGAAAGACGGAATTCATGTCCGATGGCAAAGGCAATGAACCCCAAAGCCACATCATTGATCACGCTCAGGGAATCCACCTCTTCAAAGGTGCGGAATCCCAGTCCCAGGGTTCCCAGAAAACAGGGACCGATCAGCACGCCGGTCACCAGATACGCGGTGACGTCAGGCAGATGAATTTTGTTGAACAGACGGGTCATCAGCAGCCCGGCAAAGAGGGCTGTCGCGATAAGAAGTAAAGACTGCATGGATTAACGCTTCCTTTATTCATTATTTGCCCCACGTTTCCGATGGAGGACATCAGAGGTCCGGGGCATCCTGCCGCCTTCGGGAAAATCATATTTCCGGGTAAAGCATTACATTGCTCCGGACCATACTATCCAGATGAACAGATAGCCGATTACCACAGCCGTCAGCGTAAATGGAACGCCGATCCGGAAAAAATCCCGGTTCTCCACCTCGTGGCCTTCCTTTTTCAGAATGCCGATGGCAGTCACGTTTGCGGAGGCGCCGAAGGGCGTAATGTTGCCGCCGAGGGTCGCGCCGGTCAGCAGTCCGAAATACAGTACATAGGGCGCTATACCCAGATCGCGGCTCAGTACCTCGATCACCGGCAGCATGGCTGCGACATAGGGAATGTTGTCAATGAACGCACTCAGGATCACGGAACCGAAGACAATCAGCGTATATAGTCCGAAAAGGCTGCCCTTCCCGATGGTGGAAAACCAGGCGGCGATCCGGTCAATGATCCCGGCCTCCCGGATGGAAGCCACCACAATAAACAACCCGCAGAGCATGAGAAGGGTCTGGTAATCCATCTCTCTGGCGACCAGCCGCACGGATTCCGTATTCCTTTGCAGAATACAGCTGCGAATCAGGGTGACCAGAAATACTGCCATACAGATCAGACCGTTTTTCAGCGGATCGATCGACTCGGGGAATTCCACAAAGCTGGCGATAATCAGCAGGGCTACGACCGAAATCATCATCCATCCCGGAAAGTAATCGCTGACCGGAGTCAGCTCCTGTTTTTCAATAGGCTCTCTGTTTTTCCTGAACAGCAGATACAGGATTCCCAGCGTTCCGATTGCTCCCAGCTCCACTGCCCAGAAGATGCCCGGCCTGCCCTTCCACCAGATAAAGTCCAGGAAGGTCATGCCCGCATAGTCGCCAAGCAGGATGCTTGTGGTGTCCCCTACCAGAGTTGCAGCTCCCTGCAGGTTACTGCTTACGGCGATGGCAATAATGGCGGGAACAGGATTGATCTTCAGCTTCCTGCAGATCTCCATTCCAACCGGAGCCAGCATCAGCACGGTCGCCACGTTGTCCACAAAAGCGGAAATCAGCCCGGAGAAAGCCGCCAGGGCCACGACCGCCCAGCAGGCATTCGGAACCCTGTTCAGAATCATGTCGGCCAGCCGGGAGGGCATTCCGGTTTCCACAAAGAGGGAAACCAGTCCCATCGTTCCGGCAATCATCATGATCACATTCCAGTTAATGTCGGGCAGCACCTCTCCCACAGGGAGCACACCGAAGACAACCATACAGACTGCAGCTCCGAGCGCAAACCAGACCCGCCACTTGGAGAAGGCCAGCATGCCGGCGTACATAAGGATGAAAATAATCAGTGCCGTCGTCATCAATCGTTCACGACTTCCTTTTTTACATGAATTAGCTCCCGGAAAGGTACTACTATCCGGGAACCGCAGGCATTCTACCACACATTCCCCGGAAAATAAAGGCGGAATTCGAAAAATATGCCCCTTTATTTTTCTGTTTTTTACTCCTTTTTGTGGTTTCTATTTGCATCAACCACATTCTGTGGTATAATAAACTGTTCTAAGATTTCAGGGAAACCCAGTTTTTCCCGAGGGAGTGGATTGTTTGGCATCGCAAACCTATAATGCCGGGAACATTCAGGTTCTTGAAGGGCTCGAAGCTGTACGGATGCGTCCCGGCATGTACATCGGCACCACGTCCTCCAGAGGGCTTCATCACCTGCTCTGGGAGATTGTGGACAACGCCATCGACGAAGCGTCCAACGGCTATGCTTCAGAGATCACCGTAACACTGCACCGCGACGGCTCCGCCAGCGTCTTTGACAACGGGCGCGGCATGCCAGTGGATACCCATCCCACGATGGGTATTCCCGGCGTCGAAGTGATCTTTACCGTACTGCACGCCGGCGGTAAGTTCAACAACGAAAACTACAGCTATTCCGGCGGCCTGCACGGGGTGGGCGCCTCCGTGGTAAACGCCCTGAGCAAATGGCTCTCCGTGGATGTTTTTCTGAACTGGACGCATTACCGGATGGAGTTTACCAGCGAGTATAATCCTTCTGTCAGGAAGGTGGAAGCCGGGAAGCCTACAGGTCCCCTGCAGCAGCTGGGAAATACCAGAAAAAGAGGAACGCTGGTCCGTTTTCTTCCGGATCCCGAGATCTTTGAGGATGTCACCTTTCACGGAGATCAGGTCAGCCGCCGTCTTCAGGAGCTTGCTTATCTGAACAAAGGCGTAAAGATCACCTTCACGGACGAGCGGGTTCAGGACGCTGACAGCCGGACGAAAGTTTTCTGCTACGACGGAGGAATCGTGGATTATGTTCAGTATCTGAACGCCGGGAAAAACGCCCTCCACAGCGATGTTATCTATATGGAAGGAAAACGGGATACCATTATCTGTCAGGCCGCCATCCAGTATACCGACGGGTTCAATGAATCCCTTTTCTCCTATGTCAACAACATCAACACGCCGGAAGGCGGCTCCCATGAAACCGGTTTCAAAGCGGCATTCACAAAGTGCCTGAATGATTATGCGCGCAGAATCGGAGCCCTGAAGGACAAGGATCCCAACCTGTCCGGGGAGGATTTTCGCGAAGGTCTCACCTGTGTCCTGACCACCATGGTAAAAAATCCTCAATTTGAGGGACAGACAAAAGGACGCCTGGGAAACAGCGAAGTCCGGCCTGCGGTGGAAGCGATTATCACCCAGCAAATGACGGACTGGCTGGATAACCTGAAGAATCAGGAGACTGCAGCCGCCATCGTATCCAAAGCAGTCCGGGCTGCCCAGGCGCGGGAAGCCGCCCGCAAGACACGGGACAATATCCGGAAAGCTTCCGCCCTGGAGGCTGCGCCCCTGGTAGGCAAGCTTGCTTCCTGTACCGGCCGCAAGTGGGAAGACAATGAACTTTTCATCGTGGAAGGAGATTCCGCAGGCGGCAGCGCCAAGCAGGGCAGAGACCGCCGTTTTCAGGCCATACTTCCTCTCCGCGGAAAGCCGCTGAATGTAGAAAAAAAACATCTGGATCAGGTACTGGCCAACGAGGAATTCCGTTCCCTGATTACCGCTCTGGGCACCAGCATCGGGGAATCCTTTTCCCTTGATTCCCTGAAGTACGGAAAGGTGATCATTCTTTCCGATGCGGATCAGGACGGAGCCCACATCCGCGCCATTCTCCTGACCTTCTTCTTCCGTTATATGAAGGATCTGATCAACGCCGGTCACGTATATATCGGAATGCCTCCTCTCTACAAGGTGCAGAAGGGTTCCAAAGTCATCTATGCCTATGATGACAGGGAGCTGGCCAAAGCGACAAAGGCTGTGGGAAAGGGGTATACTCTGCAGAGATATAAGGGGCTTGGAGAAATGAACCCCGAGCAGCTCTGGGAAACCACCATGGATCCCTCCCAGCGGAAGCTGATGCGGGTTTCCATCGAGGATGGCGCACTGGTCGAGCGGCTGACGACCATCCTGATGGGCGATAAGGTGGAGCCCCGGCGGGACTATATCAGTGAGCACGCGGACTTTAACCGGCCGGATGATTTCGAGCTGCCGGAAGCCCAGACCGCTGCTTCACGGGAAGGAGCGTGATCCTCAGTGGCCGGAAGGAAAGCAAAGGAAGCTCCGATCGTGAAGGATGATCCCTCCCGAATTCTGGATACCAGCATGGAAGACGTCATGCACAACAGCATGATCCCCTACGCGGAGCATGTGATTCTTGAGCGGGCTCTTCCCAGGGTGGAGGATGGGCTGAAGCCTGTCCAGCGCCGGATTTTGTATACCATGATGGAGCTGGGAACCACTCCCGACAAGCCCCACCGCAAATGTGCCCGTATCGTGGGCGACTGTCTGGGTAAATACCATCCCCACGGTGATTCTTCTGTCTACGGTGCCCTGGTACACATGGCGCAGGACTTTTCCATGCGGGCTCCGCTGGTGGACGGTCACGGCAATTTCGGCTCCATTGACGGCGACAGCGCCGCAGCCATGCGGTATACGGAAGCCCGGATGGCTCCCCTGGCCCTGCAGATGCTGCGGGATCTGGAAAAGGACACGGTCCCTTTCCGTCTGAATTTTGATGATACCCTGAAGGAGCCCGACATGCTCCCTTCCCGTTTCCCCAATCTGCTGGTCAATGGTGCGAACGGGATTGCAGTTGGTCTCGCCACCAATATTCCGCCGCATAATCTGGGAGAATCCATCAGAGCCGTTATCGCGCAGATGGAAAACCCTGATATTTCCCTGGCGGATCTGATGAAGATCATCCCGGGGCCGGATTTTCCCACCGGGGGAATCCTGATGCAGAATGAGGAACTGATCCGGGGTTATGAAACCGGCCGCAGCAAGCTCACGCTTCGGGCCAGAGTTTCTGTGGAAGACGGCTCCGCCGGACGGAAGCTGATTGTCATTTCTGAAATCCCCTATCAGGTCAACAAGTCCGCCATGCTGGAAAAGATCCAGAAGCTCAGCGAGGAAAAGAAATCCATCCTGGGCGGGATCTATGATATCCGGGATGAAAGCGACCGGACCGGAATGCGGGCGGTGGTGGAGCTGCGGAAGGACGTAGATCCGCAAAAGGTCCTGGCTTACCTGTACAAATATTCCGATCTGCAGATCACCTTCGGCGTGAACATGGTCGCCATCGCAGACGGCAAGCCCGTTCAGATGGGACTGAAGCAGATGATCCGCTATTATGTGGATTATCAGAAAAAGGTGGTCACCCGCCGCACCCAATATGAGCTGAATCAGGCAAAAGCCCGGGCTCATATTCTGGAAGGCCTGATGATTGCCCTGGATAACCTGGATGAAGTCATCGCGCTGATCCGGGCCAGCAAGAGCCCCAGGGAAGCAAAGTTTGGGCTGATGGAACGCTTTTCCCTGTCCGAAATCCAGGCGCAGGCCATTCTGGATATGCGTCTGCAGCGGCTGACCAACCTGGAAATCGAAGCGCTGCGCAAGGAATATGCCGATATTCTGAAGCTGATCTCCCGCCTGGAAGGAATTCTCAAAAGCGAAAAGAAGCTGCTGAATGTTATCCGTACCGAGATGCAGGAAATCGCGGATCAGTATGCGGACGAACGCCGAACTGCCCTGGAAGTTCCTTCCGGCGCCCCGGTGGAAATGCCGGAGGAGGTACCCATGGCGGAGGATGCGCTGATCTGTTTCACCCGCAGCGGGTATCTGAAGCGGATTTCACCGGCGCAGCTGAAGAGGTCTCCTCTTCCCGGGCCGGAGGAAAGTCTGGAGGACAGTCCCCGATTCCTGCTTCCCACAACGACGGGAGAAACGCTGTATATCATCACAAACCACGGAAACTGTTATCCTCTGTCGGTATCCCGTCTTCAGGAATTCCGTCCGCGGGACCGGGGTCAGCTTCTGTCCGGCGTACTGGCTGATCTGGAGGAAGAAGAACAGGCCCTGCTCCTGTTTACCGCGCTTCCCTCCGCCCTCTCCGGGAAGCCGGATCTGGTTTTTGTCACGGCCCAGGGCATGGTCAAGCGGACCGCAGCCTCCGAGTATGCCGTCCGAAGCAGGAAATATCCCGCCATCGGGCTGAAGAAGGGCGACAGCCTGCTGAGTGTCCGGTTTGCGGAAGGTCCCGGCGACCTGCTCCTCATTTCCCGAAATGCGATGAGCATCCGCTTTCCCCTGGAATCCGTTCCCCTGCAGGGGCGCACGGCTTCCGGGGTCAAGGGCATATCCCTGGAGTCCGGGGATGAAGTCATTTGGTTCGGTCAGCTGGAGGAAAAATCCGAGCTGGTGCTTTTCTCCGACCGTGGCTGGGGTAAGCGCCTTCCTCAGGACCAGTTTGAGCCTCAGAACCGTTCAGGAAAAGGCGTACGCTGCTTCCCCTTCAACAAAAACGGTTCCAACGGGCGGATACTGGCAGGCATTTGCCTGACCGCGGAGGGCAGCGAATGTGATCTCCTGATTGCGCAGGTGCGCTCTCCGATGACCAGACTTCCCAAGAACGATATTCTTCTGCAGAACAAGCAGGGAAAGGGCATGCCCTACATCATGGCGATTCTGGACGATGTCATTACCGGGATTACCGGCATACAACCCGTTTCTGATTCGGAAGCATAAGCTCCGGCAGGAAATCCGGTCATCACAGAATATGGTTATTATTTCGAGGAGGTAAAAACATGGCAAGACAGAATTTTGGCGGTTTCGGCGGCGGAAATATGCAGCAGCTGATGCGTCAGGCGCAGAAAATGCAGCAGCAGCTGCAGGAGGCCCAGGAAAAGCTGGATGAGGCGGAATATGAAGCTGCGTCCGGCGGCGGAATGGTGTCGGTCAAAATCAACGGCAAAAGAGAGCTGACATCCATCGTCATTGATCCCCAGGTTGTGGATCCTGATGATATCGAGATGCTGCAGGATCTGATTCAGGCTGCCGTCAACGAAGCTCTGCGCAAGGGTGAGGAAGCCAGGGAAGCCACCATGAGCCGGATGGCCCCGGGAATGGGTGGGCTGTTCTGAGCATGAGTGAAATCATTGAACCTATCGCCAATATGGCATCGGAGCTGAACCGTCTTCCCGGAATCGGGAAAAAAACAGCCCAGCGGCTGGCCTATTTTGTGGCTTCCATGCCGCTGGAGGATGTCCGTTCTCTGGCCGTGGCTCTGTGGGAAGGACGGAAGGCAATCCGTTTCTGTGAAACCTGCGGAAATTATGCAGCCTCGGATACCTGTGCCATCTGCGGGGATCCTGCCCGTCACAACGGGCAGATCTGCGTAGTCCGGGATCCGAGGGATGTTGCCGCCATGGAACGGATGCATGAGTATACCGGCCTTTATCATGTGCTGCACGGAACTCTCTCCCCCATGGACGGGATCGGTCCCGACCAGATTCGGATCAAGGAATTGCTTTCCCGGCTGGAAACAGAGCCTGTGGAAGAAGTCATTCTGGCAACCAATCCGGATGTGGAGGGAGAAGCCACAGCTTCCTATCTGGCCCGGCTGCTGAAGCCCATGGGGGTGCGCTGCACAAGGATTGCCCACGGCGTCCCCGTCGGCGGAGACCTGGAATACACGGATGAAGTAACCCTGCAGAAAGCCCTGGAAGGAAGAAGAGAGATCGGATGATAATTGATCTGCCCGTCTGGATTGCCCTGCTTCTTCTGGCCTGTCTGGTTTTGCTGGTCACGTTGCTTGTCAGGCAGAATCTGAGTCTGCATCGTCAGGAAGAAGCCCGGCTCCGTCAGGAGCACGGACTGGAGAACCTGGGGAATCAGCTGCTTGACCAGCTGGATTCCCAGCGGGATCAAACCATGGATTCCCTTTATCAGGGAAATCAGCACCTGATCACCACACTGAATCAGATCAGCCTGAACCAATCCACCCTCCTGGAAAACATGCTGGCTTCCGTCTACAAGGGAATGGGGGAAATCCAGTCTGTCGCCGCCGGAGTCGGTGATCTGAAGAAGGTCATGACCAATGTAAAAACCCGAGGCATCTGGGGCGAAATGCAGCTGGGAAATCTGCTTCGCCAGACCCTCGCTCCCGGCCAGTACGGCGAAAACGTGGAAGTGGTTCCCGGGTCCGGGGAAAGGGTGGAGTTTGCCATCCGTCTGCCGGATCAGAACGGCAGCACCGTATGGCTTCCCGTGGACAGCAAATTTCCGCAGGAAAGCTATCTGCGGCTGGTGGACGCCTCCCAGAAGGGGGATGCTGCCGGTGCGGAGGAAGCCCGAAAGATGCTGATCCGACGGATCCGAGCGGAAGCAAAGACCATTTCGGAGAAATATATCTCCCCTCCGAACACCGCTGATTTCGCCATCATGTTTCTTCCCACCGAAGCTCTCTATGCCGAAGTGCTGCAAAGTCCGGATCTGGTGGAAAGCATTCAGCAGGAGCAGCGGATCATCATATCCGGTCCCGGATCCTTTTCCGCCATGCTCAACGCATTGCAAATGGGATTCCGCACCCTGACCATCGAACAGAGGGCGGCGGATGTGATGCATCTCCTGACGCTGATTGAAAACGAATTCGGACGTTTCACGGACAGTCTGGAAGAATCCCGCCGCCGGTTGGATCAGGCTGAGGCGGCCATGGACACGGCATTCTCCAGGGCACGTTCCCTGCAGCGGCGCCTGAAGGAGATTGACGAGGAAGACTACAATCCCCATTCGGATAGCTCAAATTCATTTTTATAATATGAAAGGAGAACTGTATTATGTCCATCAAATGTGAAATCTGGGGAAAATCCCCCAAGGGAAAAGACGTTCGCCGCTTTACCCTGACCAATGCCATGGGAGCCTCTGTTTCCGTCATTGAATGGGGTGCAATTCTGCAGAGCATCATCGTCCCTGATGCCGGCGGAAACATGGCGGATGTGGCCCTCGGCTTTGATACCCTGGAAGCCTATCTGAAGCCCCACGGCAGCATGGGCGACACCATCGGGCGCTATGGCAACCGGATCGGCGCAGGCAGGTTCGCCATCGACGGCACGGAATATCAGGTTGCCCTGAATGATCACGGCATCAACCATCTTCATGGCGGCAAGGTCGGCTTTTCTTCCCATTTCTGGACCGGTACCCCGAAGGAAGGAGATCATGAAGACTCCGTTTCCTTCCATCGTGTCTCTCCGGACGGCGAAGAAAACTATCCGGGCAATCTGGATGTGAAGGTAACCTATACCTGGAATGACATGTGCGATCTGATCATCCGCTATGAAGCGGTTACGGATAAGCCCACCCTCTGCAATCTGACAAATCATACCTATTTCAACCTGGCCGGTCACGATCACGGCACCATCAAGGACCACGTGGTTTCCATCGATGCCGATGTGGTCACCAAGGTGGATGCCGGGCTGATTCCGACCGGTGACTATATGCCTGTTGTAGGCACCCCCCTGGATCTGCGGGACGGCCTGCTGGTGGAGGACGGGCTGGAAGTGATGGATTCCTGCCCCCAGATGATCCCCGCCGGCGGCTATGATCATAACTTTGTGCTGGCCAAGGGTGCCTCCATGGGATATGCTGCTTCCGTCTATCATGAGGAATCAGGCCGTTACATGGAAGTGCTGACGGATCAGCCCGCAATTCAGTTCTATACCGCCTGCACCACCCATCTGGAAGGCGGCAAGGACGGTGCTTCCTATGGCCATTATTCCGGTCTTTGCCTGGAAACCCAGCATTGCCCCGATGATCCGAATCATTCCAATTTCCCCGGAACTACCATTCTCCGTCCAGGCGAGAAATATGACACAACCACCATCTACGCCTTCCGCGCAGATGACTGAGATGCAAACTGAAGGGAGGACAAAGCTGCTTTGTCCTCCCCCTTTTGTATCCTTTTCCTGTCTTTCATGTTTCGGAAAAGAGCCCGGCTTTCACTGCCGGGCTCTTTTTCATGATTTACATTTTGTGCTCATCCACCAGTTTCTGCAGCTCCTGCATAAAAGTGCCCAGATCTGTAAATTTACGGTACACAGCCGCAAAGCGTACATACGCCACATCATTCAGATTTTTCAGCTCCATCATGACAATGTCACCGATCTGCTCCGTGGGAATCTCCCCGTCCATGGTTGCGTAGCATTTCTGCTCCACCCGTGATACGATCTGATCGATATCCTGCATACTGACAGGCAGCTTGTCACAGGCATGGATGATCCCCGCCTTGATTTTCTGGCTGTCGAACATCTCACGCCGCCCGTCCTTTTTTACGACGAAAAGCGGATTCAGCTCCACCTTTTCATAGGTGGTAAATCTTTTTCCGCAGTTGATGCATTCCCGCCTGCGGCGGATGCTGTTCCCGTCGTCCGTAGGTCTGGAGTCGATTACTTTGCTGTCCGTGCAGTTGCAGTACTGACATCTCATCCCTGCAGCCCTCCCAGCTCCTTAAACAGCTCCCTGTTCGCACAGTAGAGCTTCCGATACAGCGCATATACCTTTGCATATTTGGGTACATTTTCAGGAATCGGGTCCTGGGCGGGATTTACGCGAATCATCTTCCGGCAGGCTTCCTCCACGGAAGGATAGAGACCGGCTCCAACACTGGCCAGGATCGCCACGCCGAGGGCGGGCCCTTCCGTATTCACTGTTGTCGCCACGGGGCAGTTCATTACATCGGCCAGCATCTGACGCCAGAGGCGGCTCTTTCCGCCGCCGCCGCAGGCCAGCATAGTCTCCGGTGCCACACCCATTTCTGCCAGAACCTGCAGACAGTCGTTCAGGCTGTAGCTTACGCCTTCCATCACCGCCCGGAGCAGATCCCTGCGCTGATGCATCGCGCTCAGTCCAAAGAAAATTCCCCGGCAGTCGCTGTCCAGATGCGGGGTCCTTTCCCCCATCAGATAGGGAGCATAAATCAGCTTGTTGGCGCCGATAGGACTCTTTGCCGCTTCCTGGTTCGTCAGCTCGTAGGCATCCACGCCCATCTGTTCGGCCGCAGTCTTTTCTGCCGCGCAGAAATTGTCCCGGAACCATTTCAGGCTCAGTCCTGCCGCCTGGGTTACACCCATCACATGCCACGCGCCGGGAACAGCACAGCAGAAGGTATGCACGCGGCCCTTGGGGTCGATGGCCAGCTGATTCGTGTGGGCAAAAACAACGCCGCTTGTCCCGATGGTTGTAAAGGCCTTTCCGTCCTCTACCACGCCGGTGCCCACCGCAGCCGCCGCGTTGTCCCCGGCTCCGCCGACAACCAGCGTCTTCTCGCTCAGTCCTGTCTTTGCGGCAGCTTCCGCAGAAACATGCCCTGTCACTTCGCAGCTTTCATAAACCTTAGCCAGCATGCTCCTGTCGATATCCAGTATCTGCAGCAGCTCATCGCTCCAGCAGCGGTTCGGTACATCCAGCATCTGCATTCCGCTGGCATCGGAAACCTCCGTCGCGAAATCGCCCGTCAGAATATACCGCACATAATCCTTGGGCAGCAGCACATGCTTGCATCTTGCATAGTTTTCCGGTTCATGCTTTCTGACCCACATCAGCTTGCTCAGGGTAAATCCGGGCAGCGCGGGATTGGCGGTAATCCGGATCAGATTCTCGTATCCCACCTTCTCGGTAATCTCTTCGCATTCCTTTGCCGTCCGCTGGTCACACCAGATAATGGACGGGCGGATTACTTCGCCCTTTTCATCCAGCATGACCAGGCCGTGCATCTGACCGCTGATACCCAGCGATATCACATCTTCCGCAGCCACACCACTCCGGGTCAGTACAGTTTTGATCGTACTGATTGCGGCATTTGCCCAGTCAGAAGGGTTTTGCTCCGCCCAGCCGTTCTGCGGCTGGGCCATCGGATATTCCACTGTAGAAGAGCAGATTCCCTTTCCCTCCTGATCAAAAAGCACAGTCTTTGTTCCGGATGTTCCAAGGTCAATACCAAGTACATATTTCATTGCATTCTCTCCCCCAACCACAAAATATAGCGGTTCCAAAGTGTTTTTATTATATGATTGTGTTTTGTCTCTGTCAAGCCTGTCGCGGCTGGCTTCCGGCCTTGATGCACTGTCACCCTGCTCCGCTTTTTACTTCTTGAGTTCCTCAATCACCTGATAGCTGGCCAGAATCACCAGCTTTGTTTTTTCATCTATTTCCGCATCCACATCCGGTGGAATGCTGATCCGTTCATCCTGACGGAGAGCCACTACATTCGCCCCGTAACGGCTTCGCAGCTCCAGAGTCCTGATCGTTTTTCCGATCCAGTTTTCCGGCGGCTCAATTTCAACAATGCCGTATTCATCGGAAAGCTCGATATACTCCATAACTCCGGCATGCGTCATGCCCAGCGCAAGCCGGTCCGCCACTTCCCTTTCCGGAATAATTACCTGGTCGGCTCCCAGCTTGACCAGAATATCCCGGTAGGTATCGTCGTGTGCCTTACAGATGATGTAGTCTACCTTCAGCGCTTTCAGATTCATCGTAATCATTGCGGAAGCCGCCAGGTCCGATCCGACGGCCACAATCGCCCGCTCGAAGCTCCCCACGCCCAGGCTTTCCAATACATCCCGGTCCCGAGCATCCGCTGAAACAGCCCGGGTAACCCTGTCGGCTATTTTGTCCACCAGCTGTTCATCGTTGTCGATTGCAAGTACTTCCTCTCCGCATTCGTACAGCTTGGTCGCAATCTCTGCGCCAAATCGTCCGAGACCGATTACCACATATGATTTCATGTCATTCTCTCCTGTCTCCGCATATTGTTTTGCCGTTTCCAGGGTTACATCAGCCAATCAGCAGATCCGTGTTGGCATATCTGTATTTTTCTCCCGCAGGCTTCTTCCGCAGGAATCCTACGCTGATCGTCAGCACACCGACCCTTCCGAAGTACATCAGCAGCATGATCAGCCATTTCGCAGGCACGCTCATCCGGGCTGTTCCTCCCGCGCTCAGCCCCACCGTTCCGACAGCAGACATGGATTCAAACAGGCTGTCTGTAAAATCAAGCGGCGATGTGGCGCAGATCACCGTTGCCCCAAAGAAAGCCATGGAAACCATCAGAATAAAAATCACGATGGAATTCAATACCTGATCGTTGGATATGGTCCGATGAAAGATATTGGAGGTCTGATGGCCTCTCAGCCTGTTCCAGAGGAAGACCATCAGCACAACAAAAGTCACGGTTTTCATTCCGCCGGCTGTGGATCCGGACGACCCGCCGATCATCATCAGGAAGATGGACACCGCCTTTCCCGCCGGTGACAGCATTCCCTGGTCCAGCGCTGCAAATCCTGCCGTCCTCAGGGTAACGGACTGAAAGAAGGCAGCCAGCAGTTTCTCCGGGACTGATAGAGGTCCAAGCGTATGCGGGTTGGCCCATTCCAGCAGCGCAAATAACGCAGATCCTCCCAGCAGCAGGACTCCGCTGGTTATCAGGACCAGCTTGGTATATACGCTCCACTTCCGGGGCTTTTTCAGCCGCACCACCTCATCCCATACCAGGTATCCCAAGCCGCCGAGAATAACCAGCGCGCTCAGCGTCAGGCAGATCACAGGATCCTTCTGATAGATCATGAGGCTGGTTCCGGGAGTCTTGAACCCCAGAATATCAAATCCTGCATTGCAGAAAGCGGATACCGCGTGAAAAACGCCAAGCCGGATCGCCTGGGCTGCCGGATATTCCACGGAAAACCGCAATGTCAGAATGATCGCTCCGGCGCCTTCGATAATAAACGTCCGCATCAGAAGCTTCTTCTGATGCTGTACGATATCCCCCATGCCGAAGGCCCCGGTTGTCTCCGCCATCATCATCTGCTGCTGAATGGAAATCTTTCTTCTCAGGCTGAAATAAGCCAGGGATGTAACGGAAACAAATCCAAGCCCGCCGATCTGAATCATTCCGAGAATAACGGTCTGTCCGAACGCGCTCCACTGGGTCCATGTATCCGCCAGCGTCAATCCTGTAACACAGGTTGCGGATGTCGCCGTGAAAAGAGGCAGCAGCACCCCTGCGCTTTGCCCGTTCCGGGAGGAAATCGGAAGCGCAAGCAGCGCCGCACCCAGAATAATCAGGGCGATAAACACCAGTGAAACAACCAGACTGATGCTGAATGGCCTTCGCTTTTTCCAGGGCTTTCTTCCCTTCTGATTCTTTTCCATTCCTGCATCCCTTTCCTGCTGGCAGCGTTCATGAAATCCGTTTTTTCTCTATGCTGCCTTCGTCTATTTTACTAAATACATCCATTTCAGTAAAGTTTCATTCTGCTTTTTTTCGTTACTGGTTTCTGTCTTCCGTATCCTTTTC
>CAMNKK010000002.1 GCA_946542235.1 uncultured Clostridia bacterium
AGCTGGAGTTCCGCTGGATCGAGTGGACCGACTGGCAGACCCAGTACAACCTGGCGCTGGCTACCCAGAGCGGTGATATCGACCTGATCGGTACCGCCACGGACTGGCTGGACGCCTGGCCCAACAGCCAGAAGGGCGCCTTCCTGCCCCTGAGCGAAGACATGCTGAAGACCTATGCGCCCAAGACCTGGGAAAGCGTTTCCGCGGCGCACTGGGATCTGTGCAAGTACAACGGCGAGATTTATCTGATGCCGGAAGACAACTATGCGCAGTGGACCAACCACGGCTTCATGTACCGTCAGGACTGGGCCCGCGAAGCCGGCCTGGAGAACGGCGTACATTCCTGGGAAGACCTGGGCAAATACTTCCAGTACATCAAGGACAACAAGCCGGACGTCATCCCGTGGGATGCCAACGGCAACGGTTCCTCCTACAGCCCCCAGATGGCCGGCGGCTGGCAGACCTCCCATACCGGCAACATCGCCATTGAAGGCTTCCCGGTAGCGATCTTCTACGGCGAGAGCAAGGAAAATCCCTACACCCTGAGCCGCTATTACATCGAAGGCGATGAGCTGGTGAACTTTGCCAAGGAAATGAAGAAGTGGGCTGACGCGGGCTACTGGCGCGCGGACGTGCTGAACTACACCGGCGACGTGGTCACTGAAATGGAAGAAGGAAAGACCGGCGCCCATCAGCATCACACCCAGACCTGGACCGGCGAGCGCACGACCATGGAGCGCAAGCAGCCCGGCTCCGACCTCGGCTTCTTCTGGTTCGGCGAGGAGCAGAGCAACCTGATTGCCCTGAATATCACGCACGGCGCCATGGCTGTGGCGGCCCAGAGCAAGCATCCGGAACGCGCCCTGATGGTCTATGACCTGATGCGGAATGATCCGGAAATCTATCACCTGATGCAGTATGGCTTCGAAGGCGAGATGTACACCGTGGAAGACGGCAAGTTCTCCCGTCCGGAAGGCTTTGAAGACAGCACCGACGGCGTTTCCTTCAACTTCTGGTGGGGCCGGAACGACAATCTGGAATACAAGAACGCGCAGCTGGACTGGGATGCCATCGATGCCATGTACGCGGTCTATGACAGCGTGAAGATCGACTATCCCTATGGCCAGTACATCTATGACAACTCCAATGTGGGCGTGTTCATGGACAACCTGAGCAATGTGTACAACACCTATATGCCCCAGATCGTCTTCGGCATGAACGATGATCCGGAAGCGCTGGTGGCCACGTTCCGGCAGGCGCTGCAGGATGCGGGCATCGAAATGGTGATGGCCGAGATCCAGAGCCAGCTGGATGCCGTGTACAAGAAGTAATTCATTCTCTGTACGGCTGAAGAAAAAAGTTCCGGGGGGTGCCGGAAAGGCTGCAATGCGGCCCGAGGGCATCCCCCTCTTTTATGCTTCCCCTCCGCGCAGGAGCGGTGAGGAAGCGAAGCAATATGAATAATCCGGGAGGGAACGGCGGATGAGAGAAATCAGGAATATGGATCTGGACTGGCGCTTTCACCTGGGGGAAGCCCCGGACGCCTATTACATGGGATATGACGACCGGGCCTGGCGCAGGGTGACGCTGCCCCATGACTGGGCGGTGGAGCATCCCTTTGACCGGTGCCATTCCAGCGGCACCGGATACCTGCCGGGAGGCATTGGATGGTACCGGAAGCGCTTTCTGCTGACGGAAGAAGACGCAGGGAAGCGGGTCGTCCTGACCTTTCAGGGAGTCTATAAGCATGCCCGGGTCTGGATCAACAGCAACTATCTGGGCCAGCATGCCTACGGATACACCAGCTTTTCCTTTGACCTCAGCCCCTTCATCCGGGCGGGGGAGAACCTGATCGCCGTTCGGGCGGAGCATGAGGAAACCGCGGATTCAAGATGGTATACCGGCAGCGGGATCGACCGGCACGTGACGCTGACGCTGACGGATTCCCCGCATTTGCAGGAAGACGGATGCTTTGCTTCGACTGCGTTCCTGGGAGAAACGGAGGCCGGAATCCGCGTCTGCTTTGCCGCGGAGGGCGCTGACGCGGTGCGGGCGGTGCTGCTGGACCGGGAAGGACGAACGGCAGCCCGAAAAACGGAGCGGAAGGAGCGGGGAGAGACCATACTGAAGATTCCGGAACCCCGCTGCTGGAGCCCGGAATCTCCCTACCTCTATACGCTGCGCCTGGAAGCGCTGCGGGACGGAAAGCCCCGGGACCGTTATGAATTCCCCTTCGGAATCCGGACGATCCGCTTTGACGCGGATCAGGGCTTCTTCCTGAACGGACAAAGCAGGAAGATCAAAGGTGTCTGCGTGCATCATGACGCGGGATGCCTGGGCGCCGCCGTGCCGAAAACGGTCTGGAAGCACCGGCTGGAAAAGCTGAAGCGCATGGGCTGCAACGCAATCCGGACCGCGCACAATCCGCCGGATCCCGATCTGCTGGATCTGTGCGATGAGATGGGCTTCCTGGTGATGGATGAAGCCTTTGACGAATGGGAAGGCATCAAGAACAAATGGTGGCAGGGACACAACGTGTATCCGCCGAAGCACTTCGGATACGGAGAGGACTTTCCGCAGTGGCATCGGGCGGATCTGGAGAGCATGGTGCTGCGGGACCGGAATCATCCCTGCGTGATTCTCTGGAGCATCGGAAATGAGATCGATTACCCCAATGATCCCTATGTTACACCGCTGTTCCGGGAGGTGCTGGGAAATAATGACGCCAACAAACCGCTGGCGGAAAGGCTGTATGACGTCCGGAAACCGGATGCGGGCCGGCTGACCGCGGTGGCGAAGGAGCTGACGGAGACCGTCCACCGGCTGGATCGTACCCGCCCGGTGCTCAGCGCGCTGAGCTTTCCCGAGCTGAGCAACCGGACCGGGTTTGCCGATGTGCTGGATCTGTCCGGATACAATTACCGGGAGCAGTTCTATGAGGAGGATCACCGGACATACCCCGGACGGGTGCTCCTCGGCAGCGAGAACAGCCACGATCCGGCGGCCTGGCGGTGTGTGGAGGACCGGGCGTATATTTCCGGCCAGTTCCTGTGGACGGGCATCGACTTCCTGGGTGAATGCCCCGGGTGGCCGATCCGGATCAGCCGGGCCGGCGCGCTGGACCTGCGCGGAAAGGAAAAGCCGCAGTATGCCCAGCGCAGGGTGCTGTGGACGGAGGACACGGGCGTCCGCCTGGCGGTGAGCGAAGCGGGGGAAGAGGACCGGGGCGCCTGGGCGGAGTGCTTCCGGTGGGAAGGCAAGCCGGGAGAACGAAAAAGGGCCTCCTGCTATACAAGACAGCCGGAGGCGGAGCTTTTCCTGAACGGAAGAAGTCTCGGAAAGCGGAAGCCCGACAGGGAAAACGGGTATCGGGCGGTATGGGAGCTGGACTATGAGGAAGGCGTGCTGGAGGTCAGGGCCGGAGAAGCATCTGACCGCCTGGCAACCCCCGGGCCCGCGAAGCGGATGGAGGCTGTTTCGGATGCGGACGTCCTCCGCGCCGACGGCCGGGACGTGATACAGATCGAAGTGGCACTGCGGGACGCAGCGGGGAATCCGGCCCGGGACGAGACTGTCACGGCACAGGCGGAAGGAGATCTGACGCTGCTGGGCATGGAAAACGGGAGTCCGGATGATCTGACGCCGTATTCTGAAAACAGCAGGCTGACCCGGGAAGGAACCCTGACGGTTTATGCCCGGGCCGGAGAAACGCCCGGAAAGGTGCAGATTCATTTCCGGACCCGGAGCGGCCTGACCGCGGACTGGAAAGGAAAGCTGCTGCGGAAGTGAAAGCATTGCCCGCGCAGCCGGAATGCCTTACTTCTGCCAGCGGCCGGCCAGCTTCAGGACCAGCGGGAACAGCGCGATGTAAAAGAAGGTGAAGATCACGGAGAACAGCAGCTTGCCCCAGTGGGAGCCAAGCCAGGCGGTCATCACAGGGCTCAGGAAGGTTTTGAGCAGCACGACGGGAATCAGTCCGAGCAGGCAGACGATCAGGCTCTTCCAGTCCTTTTTCAGGGGCTGGAAACGAATCCATCTTTTTTCAACGAAGCGTGCAATGATAAAACCGATTACCTTTCCGATGTCGCCGTAGCCGTCGTTCATCATCTTCTGGGGATCCACGATCAGCTTGCCCTCGGCGCTCATGTCCACCGGATAGGATTTGACGGTGATATACAGGATTCCGGCCCAGCAGACGAGAAAGCCGCCGAGCAGGAACCAGTCCTCCTTTTCGGGATTCCGGACCAGATAGTCAATGAGCTTCGCGGTCAGGATCAGACTGAGCACGGACAGACAAATTGCCACAAAGACATCCTGGGGCGTATGGACGCCCAGATAGTTCCGGGAAAACGCAGTCAGGAAAACAAAGAAGGCGAACAGAACGGACAGCCAGCGGGTGCGCTTGCTGCCCCACAGAGTGACAGCCGTGCCGCCGGCCAGCGGGCCGGCTGTGGACGTGTGGCCGCTGGGGAAGGAGTAGCCCGTTGCGGTGCGGATGGCATCGCCCGCGGGCAGAATCCGGCTGTCCCGGATCCAGGGACGGTAGACGCAGGCTGTCAGCTTGGTCAGGGGTGTCAGCAGCATGCAGAAATAATAGGACACCAGGGTATAAAGCCCCTTTCGCTTGTCCCACCACCAGTATAGAAAAATCGGAACCAGAATCAGATAGTCGACAGCGAAGCTGGAAACGAACTCCATAAAAGGAGTCAGGGCATCCCCGATGCTGCTTCTGAAATCCTGAAGCGCAAGCAGATACTGAATATCCATGGAAACTCCTTTCGCCCTCCGGCCGGACACTGTGCAGGAGGCCGGGGCTGCCTGTTTTTTGGAATGGAATACAGTCCGGTTCAGCGAAAGCACCGGAGAGCCGGATCCGATTCGGGGATATCATACAATTTCCACTTCCGGATTGCAAGGAGAAAAACGGCTCCCGGAGCGGCCTGCCGGAACACTTGACGGGACAGCGGCCGTGAGCTACATTATACGGAAGAATCCATGCCTGCGGGCATGCGATCCGGCGAAGAAAATGGGGTGGACGAGAAAATGCTGAAGCAGGGAATCAGGGGCCGGATGGAAATCCGGGTTACCGAAGAAAAAACAGCCAGGATGATGGGCAGCGGCGAGCTGGAGGTATTCGCCACGCCGGCGATGATTGCGCTGACGGAGGAAACCGCGTGGAGAAGCCTGCGTGAATATCTGGAGCCGGGAGAAGGCACGGTGGGGACAAAAGTCGATTTAAACCATATTTCTGCCACTCCGGTGGGAATGATGGTGGTATGCGAGACGGAAACAATCCTGATTGACCGGAGACGGGTGGTATTTCACGTGGAAGTCCGGGACGAGTGCGGAGTCATTGGAGAAGGGACGCATGAGCGCTTTGTCGTGCAGAATGACAAATTCATGAACAAAGCCCTCGAAAAGAAAAACAGGAAAACATCGGAGAAATAACAGGAAAAGTGGGATAAGCAGAAAGAATTTACAGGAAATATCCGCAAGAAGTGGGTAGAAAAGGGAAAATTTTTGATATTCCGGTGGGAATGTGATAGAATGTGAGCGAAAGGGGGCGGAAGCCTTGTATCGCAGGTATTCAGATGTCAACGAGATGAGTATGCCGGTTTCCCAGATGCGGCGAAACCGGATCAAGAATCTGGTCATTCTGGTGCTGGCAGCCGCGCTGGTTGCGGCGATCGTTCTGATGATGCCGGCTGTGCAGAGCAGATCCGGGATGCGCGGGCTGCTGATTCAGCGGATGCAGAATGAAATCGCGACAGCCGCCCGGCTGGCCACATCCCTGAGCCGGAACGCAGGAGCCAGCTCCGCGGCGATTCTGGCCCAGATCCGGAGCAATATCTATGCCATTATCACCATGAACGGGGTCGGAATCGGGATGGAGGGCGCTTCGGGGCGGCTTCTGCCCGAGGAGGAGCTGACTTCGCTGCAGAACAGCATTGACAATTATCTGAGCTTTCTGACAACCGGGATGGACACCGGTGAATATCAGACCAATCTGCAGAACGCGCTGGATGCGCTGCTGCTGCAGATCAACAGCCTGAAGTAACGGCAGGGCAGACCGCGGACGGAACCGGCCGGAAAGGATGAGAAACCCACATTGATCAACTGGGGAGAAAAGCTGGAGGAGAAGATCCGGATGCTGCCGGATTCCCCCGGGTGCTACCTGATGAAGGACGCGGGGGGAACGATTATTTATGTCGGAAAGGCTGTGAACCTGAAAAACCGGGTTCGCAGCTATTTTCGCGATACGGCGCATACACCCAAGGTGGCTGCCATGATCAGCCATATTGACGATTTTGAAATCCTGCTGTGTGAAACCAATCTGGAAGCGCTGATTCTGGAATGCAATCTGATCAAGCTGCATAAGCCCTACTACAACATTCTGCTCAAGGATGACAAGCATTATCCCTATCTGAAGGTCAACCTGAAGGAGCCGTTTCCCCGGCTGGAGATTACCCGGCGCATGGAAAAGGACGGCGCCAGATATTTTGGCCCCTATATCGGCGCCAGCGCCGTGAAGCAGGTCATTGAGGCGGTCCGGGGCGTATTTCCGCTGCGGACCTGCCGGCAGCAGCTTCCGCTGAAAACACCCAGAAGGCCCTGCGTCAACTATGATATCCGCAAGTGCATGGCTCCCTGCGCGGGCAAATGCACAGAGGCGGAATACAGTGGGATGATGAACGGCGTAATCCACTTTCTGGAGGGGGATTACAAGCCGGTGGCGGACCAACTGAAGCGGGAAATGAACGAGGCGGCGGCTGCCATGCGATATGAACGGGCCGCGCAGATCCGGGACAAAATCCGGGATGTGGAAGGACTGATGGAACGGCAGATCGCCCTGCGGACGGACGGAAGTGAGCAGGATCTGATTGCCCTGGCCCAGGACGGCCTGGATGCGATGATCCAGATTCTGTACGTGCGGGGCGGGCGGATGATCGGCGGAGACCACTTCCTGCTGCCCCGGGAAGGGGCCGAGGACGCGGGCGAGGTGATCTCCGGTTTCATGACGCAGTACTATGAGGAATCCGCGCTGATTCCACGGAACATCCTCTGCCAGACCCTGCCGGAAGGCATGGACGGGCAGCTGGAAGGATGGCTGCGGGAGAAGAAGGGGGCTGCGGTCAGCGTCCGGATTCCCCGGCGAGGAGAGAAGCATGAGCTGGTTCTGCTGGCGGTCAAAAACGCGGAGGACGCGCTGAAGAAGCGGAACGCAAGGCGGACCATCCAGGAGGAGCGCACCACGGGCGCAGCCCGGAATCTGGGCAGGATTCTGGGGATGGAGGTTTATCCCCGGCGGATTGAAGGGTATGATATTTCAAACACCCAGGGGCAGCAGAGCGTGGCGTCCATGGTCGTGTTCATCGACGGCGTGCCGGCCAAAAAAGAATATCGGCGGTTCCGGATCCGGACCGTGGAAGGAGCCAACGACTTTGCATCCCTGAAGGAGGTGCTGGGACGGAGGTACGCCCATGCCCTCCGGGAGCTGGAGGAAGGCGCGGAGGAAGGAAAATTCACGGACCTGCCGGAGCTGATCCTGATCGACGGCGGCCCGCAGCAGCTGCGCTTTGCCATGGAGGCGCTGCGGGAGCTGGGAGTGACCCCTCCGGCCATGTTCGGCCTGGCGGAAAAGGAAGAAGAAATCTGGCTGCCCGGAGCGGAGGAACCGATCCGGCTGGATCATCACACCCCGGAGCTGCAGCTGGTGCAGCGGATCCGGAATGAAGCCCACCGCTTCGGCATTATCCATCACCGGGTACTGCGGGCCAGGGCATTCACCCACAGCCAGCTGGAAGAGATTCCGGGCATCGGACCGGAGCGGAGAAAAGCGCTGCTGAAGGCCTTCGGAAGCCTGAAAAACATTCGGGAAGCCAGCGTGGAAGAGATTGCGGCGGTGAAGGGCATGACCCGGAAAACCGCGGAGGCGGTCAAAGAAGGACTTGCGCCCAGGGAGCAATCATGAGATAATGAGCGGCGGAAATCCGCGGAGAGAGAAGGCCGGAGCGGGGCAGAGCCCCGGAGGGAGGGATCAGCATGGCGGCAAGCCTGTGGGTGAAGACCGTGGTAAGCCATCGGATCGAGCGTCAGGCTACGGTTGCCTGTACCCGGGAGAATCCGAGGGACGCGCTGCTGGAAGCCTGCCATGACCTGGATCTGCCGGAACCGGTCTGGCTGGAGAAGAACCAGCGGGAATGGGAGGAATTCGGCATGACCCGCTTCCTGCCGGATGCTTTTTTTGAGCCGGTGGACTTCCAGAGAATGGAGATTGAGTTTATCGATCCGGATGCGCCGAAGAAGAAGAGCCGGGACTACCGCAACGAGTTCTGAGGCGGAAAAGAGAGGACAGAGGATGGACAAAAGGCTGGGTACGCTGATCGACAGCTATCGGGATGAATTTGTTGCAAAGCTGCAGGAATGGATCCGGGTTCCTTCCGTGAAGGGGGATCCGGCGGAGGGAGCCCCCTTCGGAACGGAGATCGGCCGGATGATGAAGCTGGCCATGAAGACGGCGGAGGAAATGGGCTTTTCGGTCCGGGCGTTTGACGGATATGCCTGCGATGCGACGCTGGGAGACAGGGAGGATGTGCTGGGGGTCCTGGGACATCTGGACGTGGTTCCTGTCGGAGACGGATGGGAACGGGATCCTTTCGGCGCGGAGATCGCGGACGGGAAAATTTACGGCCGGGGAAGCAATGACGACAAGGGCCCGACCCTGGCGGCCATGTATGCCATGAAGGCACTGAAGGAGGCCGGCATTCCCCTGAAGCGCAGCATTCGCCTGATCATGGGCGGAGACGAGGAATGCGGGTGGGAATGCATGCGCTATTACAGTGCTCACGCAGCCATGCCTGAGATTGGCTTCAGCCCGGACGCGTCCTTTCCCCTGATCAATACAGAAAAGGGAATGCTGGGCTTCGAGCTGCGGTTCCCCGCGGAAAAGGACGGGCTTCAGATCCTGCAGCTGTCCACGGGAGAGCGCACCAACGTCATCGCGGGAGAAAGCCGCGCCCTGCTGGCCGGGGGAGAGGAACTGGCGGAAAAGGTTCGCGGCTATGCGTCTGAGACCGGCCTGGATTATCGGGCAGAGGTGAAAGCGGAAGGCGTATGGGTGACGGCGGTCGGCATTCCCGGGCACAGCGCCTATCCGGAGGGAAAGCGCAGCGCAATCGGCATGATGCTGAAGCTTCTGAAAGCGCTGGGAGCCAGGGGAGGCATCGCTGTCCTGGCGGACGCGGTGGGACTGGAAAGCGACGGAAAGAGCCTGGGATGCGCCTGCGCGGACGCGGTTTCCGGGGCGCTGACGAACAATATGGGAATCCTGCGGCTGGAGAGCGGAGCGTGGTTTGCCACGCTGGATTTCCGGTGCCCCGTGGAGGCGGACCAGGAGCAGCTGATGGAAGCCTGTCGGGCGCATCTGCCGGGAATCGAGGTGCGGGTCAGCACCCGGAAGGCGCCCCATCACGTGCCGGCGGACAGCGAGCTGGTTTCCAGCCTGCTGGCTGCCTATGAGGAGGAAAGCGGACTGAAAGGGGAAGCCATGTCCACCGGCGGAGGCACCTACGCGAAGGTGCTGAAGCAGGGGGTTGCCTTCGGCGCGGTTTTCCCGGGCGAGGAGGAGCTGGCGCATCTGGCCAACGAATACGAGCGCATCGACAGCCTGATGCTGGCCATGAAAATCTATGCCAACGCCCTGGTGCGCCTTGCCGCGGAATAAACCGGAAAAGCCGGCCGGCCGGTGAAGACCGGTTTGCGGCGGAATCCCAAAACAGGCCGGAATACGGATTCCGGACGAAACAGCAGAGGAGAAAAGCATGGTTACAGTCAGCAACGTATCCCTTACCTTTGGAGGACAGAAGCTGTTTTCCGGAGCGGACCTGAAATTTCTGCCCGGAAACTGCTACGGTATTATCGGAGCGAACGGCGCGGGAAAATCCACCTTTCTGAAGATCCTGAGCGGAGAGCTGGAGCCCACCACCGGCTCTGTGACCATTCCGCCGAATCAGCGCCTGAGCACCCTGAAGCAGGACCAGTTCATGTATGATGCCTATCCGGTGCTGGACACGGTGATCATGGGCAATCAGCGCCTGTATGACATCATGAAGGAAAAGGACGCCCTGTATGCCAAGCCGGATTTCAGCGAAGCGGACGGGGAGAAAGCGGCGGAGCTGGAGGGCGAGTTTGCGGAGATGGACGGCTGGAACGCCGAAAGCGATGCCGCCGCGCTCCTGACAGGGCTGGGGATCCCTACGGATGAGCATACCATGATGATGTCCGAGCTTCAGGCCGGGGACAAGTTCAAGGTGCTGCTGGCCCAGGCCCTGTTCGGAAATCCGGATATCCTGCTGCTGGATGAACCGACCAACAACCTGGACAACCGGTCCGTGGCCTGGCTGGAGGATTTCCTGATGGATTTCCCGGGCACGCTGATCGTGGTATCCCATGACCGCTGGTTCCTGAACAATATCTGTACGCATATCGTGGATATTGACTATAACCAGGTGAAGCTGTATGTCGGAAACTATGATTTCTGGTATGAATCCAGCAGGATCATGCAGAGCCTGATGAATGACCAGAAGAAACGCCGGGAAGACAAGATCCGGGAGCTGCAGGCGTTCATTCAGCGGTTCTCCAGCAACAAGAGCAAGGCGAAGCAGGCCACCAGCCGCCGGAAACTGCTGGATCAGCTGACGATTGAGCAGATGCCCGCTTCCAGCCGGCGGTATCCCTATGTGGCCTTTTCTCCGGACCGGGAGGCGGGGAAGGATATCCTGCAGGTGACCGGCCTGAACTACAGCCAGGACGGCGTGCAGCTGCTGAAGGATGTCAGCTTCCTGGTGACCCGGGGGCAGAAGATCGCCCTGGTGGGAAATGAACAGGCGGAAACGGCCCTGTTCCGGATTCTGGCGGAGGAAATCCAGCCGGACAGCGGGACCGTGAAATGGGGCGTAACCATTTCCACCAGCTATTTCCCGAAGGACAACAGCGCCTTCTTCGACGGCTGCGATCTGAATATGATGCAGTGGTTTGCCCAGTATTCTCCGGAACAGCTGGAAACCTACATGAGAGGATTCCTGGGCCGGATGCTTTTCAGCGGGGACGATGTGTACAAGCCTGTGAGCGTGCTCTCCGGCGGGGAGCGGGTTCGCTGCATGCTGAGCAGGATGATGCTCAGCGGCGCCAACTTCCTGATGCTGGATCAGCCGACAAACCACCTGGATCTGGAGTCCATCACCGCCGTGAACAACGGACTGATCAACTTTCCCGGCAACGTGATCTTCACCAGCCAGGACCACCAGTTCATCTCCACCGTGGCAGACCGGATCATCGAGATCCACGCGGACGGAACGATTACCGACTATCTGTGCAACTACGAAGAATACCTGGAAAAAACGAAATGAGAACCCCAAAAAGCGGGCTGCGCAAAACGCGCAGCCCGCTTTTTTCGGGTCCGGCCTCAGCTGTCTTCTCCGGCCAGGGCATCATACATGGCATCGAAGGAGGTCTTGATTTCCCCCTTTTCGGTCAGAATGCCGCCGAAGGTTCCGTTCAGCTTCCAGGTGTACTCATTCCAGGCGTTCGGGGTTACATCGCTGACGCCCCAGATGGTGACGCTGGTCAGAACGTCCCGGCCCAGCTCCCGGTTGATGCCCCGCAGCATCTCAAACATCCGGCCATAGAAGGCGGCATGCTCCGCGTCCCGGGATGCTTCATAATTCCGCAAGGCCATTTCCGTGATGTGCACTTCCATGCCCAGATCCGCGAAGGCCCGGATGCTTGCGCGGGTGTTGGCAATCAGATCGCTGCTGAGGCAGCCGGACTGCTGGCCGTACCCGCCCATATAGCCCTGCATGCCGATGCCGTCAATCAGCTTCCGGGGATTGCCCTTTTCATCCGCGGCGAAGGAATTGATCCGCTCCACGAGATGCTTTGCGGCATTGCGCTTCTCGGGATAGAGCATGTTGTAGTCATTGTAGAAAAGACGGATATCCGCCCCGAGCGCTTCCGCGGCATTGCGGGCATACAGGAAGGAATACTCCACATAGTCTTCGCCGATATACCTGTAGAACGGATTGGGCTGGCCGTTCCGGACGGTGCGCCGCAGGGTGGGATCCCCGGCCGCGTATTCGCCGGCGCTGTCGCCCATGGCCTCATTCACGACATCCCAGCAGTAGATGACCCCGGGGAACTTCGTTTCGAAATGGGTAACGACCTGGGTGATATAGCTTTCCAGGCGGGCCAGCAGCACCTCCCGGGAGGCAACCGGCTTTGCCTGACTGTAATCCTCATGGAAAAACCACTCGGTCATATAGGCGTCCCAGGTCAGCACATGCCCCCGGACGCCGACTCCGTGATCCCGGGCCCAGCCCACCATCCGGTCCGCCAGGGAGAAATCCATCCTGGGCATGCCGTCCTCGCTGCGCTGGCTGGCCTGCTGGTTCAGCAGGGAATATGCCTTGGTCTCGTTGGTGCAGGTGGTGGTGTTGAACTGGGAGGAGAGCAGGTCCAGATAGGACTGATTCTTCAGCTGATCCGGGCTGAGGCAGATCCCGATCCTGAAGCCGGCTTTTTCCGCCAGCTCCTTCAGGGCGGGCGAATAGGCGTCCGCGGGCCGGGTGCTGACCTCCGCGCCTGCCGGGAGCAGGCAGCAGCCCAGAAGGGCGGATACCAGAAGACAGAACACCTTTTTCATCATGGATGCTTCCTTTCTGCTGCCGCGCTGAAATCAGGCCAGCCGGATGACGTTCCAGGACAGGGCGGGCAGGCGAATCTCCAGCCGGCCGCGGTCCATGCTCCCCAGCTCGCCCCGGACAGGGGAGACCTCGTCGGGAGCGTCTTCGGTATTGACTGCTTTTACATCGTCATGGTGCAGCACAATATGCTCTGCGGGATGAAGGTCACCGAAGGCCCGGAGGTCGCAGTCCAGAAGGATGTCCTCCTTCAGATCCCGGTTCAGCGCGAAAATGGTCAGGCTGCCGTCATCTCCGCGGACCGCGGCGGCATCCACCAGCGGAACCTTCTCGTAGTCCCGGCAGTCATAGACCGGGGAGGAGATGAGGGGCCGGAGGGAGGTGCCGCGTCCGTACCTGCTGGCGTGCATCATCGGATAGAAAATGGTCTGAGCCCAGACGCCGCCGCCGTTCCGGGTCATGATGGGCGCGATGACATTGACCAGCTGAGCGAGGCAGGCCACCTTGACCCGGTCCGCGTTTTTCAGGAAGGTGATGAGGATCGCGCCGGCCAGCAGGGCGTCCTCGAAATTGTACACATCTTCCAGAAGCGGCAGGGCGCGTCCCCATTTCTCCCGCTTCCAGACCTCCTTGTCCTGCTCGCTGGAATGATACCAGACATTCCATTCGTCAAAGGAAAGATTCAGCTTCTTCTTCGCGTGCTTTTTCGCGCCGACGGCATCGCAGATGGCGACGACTTCCCGGATGAAATCATCCAGATCCATGCTCCGGGCGAGGAAATCCGGCGTATCGTTGGAGGGATTTCCATAGTAACGGTGCAGGGAAACATAGTCCACATTTTCATAGCACTCGTCCAGCATCTGATATTCCCAGGAGCCGTAGGTGGGCATGTTGTGGGAAGCGCTGCCGCAGGCAACCACCTCAATGGCAGGATCCACCCACTTCATCATCCGGGCGGCTTCGCTGGCCGTTCGGCCGTATTCATAGGCGGTTTTGTGCCCCATCTGCCAGGGGCCGTCCATTTCGTTGCCGAGGCACCAGAGCTTGATATTCAGCGGGTCCTTCGCGCCGTTCTGAATCCGCAGGTCGGACCAGTAGCTGCCGGAGGGATGATTCGCATATTCCACGATGTTGCGGGCGGCATCAGGACCGCGGGTTCCCAGATTCACGGCATACATGACTTCGGCGCCGGCCTTTTTTGCCCAGCCGGCAAATTCATGAAGGCCGACTTCATTGGTTTCGGTGGTGAACCAGGCCAGGTCGAGCCTTTTCGGACGGGCGGAGCGGGGCCCCACAGAGTCTTCCCAGTTGAAGCCGGAGACAAAGTTCCCGCCCGGATAACGCACGACGGGAATTCCCAGCTCACGGACCTTGGCGATGACATCCTGACGGAAACCGTTTTCGTCAGCGGAAGGATGGCCGGGCTCATAGATTCCGCCGTAGACGGCCCGGCCCAGGTGCTCGATAAAGGATCCGTAGATCCTGGGATCCACCGTGCCGATGGAAAAATCCCGGTCCAGAATGAGAGACGCTTTTTTCATGAGATGTTCCTCCTCTTTTGGTGTTTATTTACATGAGCTACCATGGCTGATCAACCCGGCCTCAGCTGCCGTCCTTCCGGACGGCGGGCGCTTTGCCTTCCGGAAGCTGAGCCCGGAAGGTAATCCTTCCGTCCTTCCAGGAAACATCCAGCTTTCCGTGCAGACTTCCCACCAGACTTTCCGCGATCGAAAGGCCGATCCCGTATCCGCCCTTTTCGTTATGGGAGGCATCCTCCCGGTAGAACCGGTCAAAAAACTGACGGGTATCCACCTTTTCACCCTTCGCATAATCGTTGGAAACCCAGAGATCGATGATCCGACCGTTCTTTCTGGCCCCGCAGAGAATCTTTCCGTGCCCGTCGCAGTACTTGACCGCGTTGTCCAGCAGCAGGGTCAGCAGCTGCCGGAGGATGCTTTCGTCCGTAAAGGCGGAAAAGGGAGCGGGGATTTCCGTTTCCAGGGTCTTTTCCTCGCTGGAGGCAACGGCTCTGAAAGAGGAGGCGGTTTCCTCCGTCACCTGAGCCACATTCACCAGGGCCATTTCCAGAGAATCCCTTTCCTCGGCCCGGGCGATCTTGATCAGGTTTTCCACCAGCCCGCTCATCCGCTCTACCTGGCGCAGGTTGGATGCCGTCCACTCGGATTCGCCTTCCATCATTTCCTGCATTTCCGTATTGGCGCGGATGACCGCCAGCGGAGTTTTCAGCTCGTGACTTGCGTTGGTGATAAAGCGTTTCTGCCGGTCCGCATTCTCCATTTCCGACTGGACGACCCGCTGCGAGAGAATCCGCATAATGAAGAAGGCCAGCAGGGTTCCGACAGCCAGCAGGGACATGCTGGCGAAGAGAATACGGTAATTGTTGGTGAGCTGGGCCGTCCTGTCCACAAAGATGACCAGGGTCTGCCCTTCCTCCGGGGTAAACACGCTGTAATAAAAGCGGCCGATATGCCCGATGGAATGGGGATGCTCCTTTGCCTGCAGGGCGTATTCCACCGCCTGCCCGTCATCCAGACCGAAGATCAGGTTCCGGTTCACGCGAAGAGGATGATTCTCTTCGTCAAACAGCACGGTAAAGAAGCTGGTGCCCCGGATATGCTCAAGGGTGCTGCTGTACAGCCAGTCCCGCCCGAAAAGCCTGGGCAGGCTCAGCATGATCCGCGTCCTTTCCGACTCGGACAGAAGACCGGAAGAGCTGCCGTCCTCCCCGGTACCCTGCCCCGCGCTTCCGACTTCCGATCCGATGCCGGCGCTCCCGGCTCCGGAACCGCTTAATGCAGACGGGGAAGAATCCGTACCGCCCTCCTCCTGCAGGGAGGACAGAAGCTCGCTGATCTCCACTTCATGGTCGGAAAGGTAGGCCGTGATTTCCCGGACCTCATTGCGCAGGGCATATTCGCTGAAGCCGTAGATCATACCGCCCATCAGCAGCATGACGCCAAAGAAGGAGAGGGTTGATATCAGGATGAACTGGTTCCGGATATGCCGGATATGCCGCTCGTTCATGGCTTCTCCTTTTCCGGACGGAACGGCCGGAGCCGGTAGCTGCCGCCCTTTTCCCCCTCAATGACAGCCCGCGAGGAAATCCCGCGCAGCTTTCGCCGCAGATAGCACACATACAGATAAACCGTATCCGCGGTGGCTTCCGGTTCCCGGTCCCAGACCTGATCCAGAAGGAAGGATTCCGTCAGCTCCCGCTCCGCGTTGGCGGCCAGCAGGTGAATCAGAGCGAACTCCCTGTTGGACAGGCGAATGGAATTTTCTGCCCGGAGCTCCATGGTTCCGGACAGAAGGGAGAAATCCCCGCAGGACAGATCCGCGGCGGAGTAGGCTGTCCGACGCCGGGTCAGGGCATTGACCCGGGCGAGAAGCTCTTTCATGGCGAAGGGCTTGGGCAGGTAGTCGTCCGCGCCGGCGGACAGCCCGGCAACCCGGTCGTCCACCTCTGCTTTGGCCGTCAGCAGAAGCACAGGAAGAAAAATGCCGCGGGCCCGTATTTCCCGAAGAACGCTGAGACCGTCCAGCTTCGGCATCATGATATCCAGCACGGCCGCGTCGTATCCGCTCTCCTCCATGCGCGCCAGGGCGGCTTCCCCATCGAAAACGGAGTCCACCTCATACCCGGACCGGGTCAGCAGCACGGTTACCGCGCGATTCAGATCCTGCGTGTCTTCAGCAAGAAGAATGCGCATTTGAAATCTCCTCCTACAGCTCCTGAATCATATCCCGGATGGTCTGCATGGATACATCCGTGGAGGCGAGCTCATCGGCGCAGCGCTTCAGCTCGCGGGTGATCAGATCCCCGTTTCCGGAAATCGTTTTCTTGTACTTCATATGGTGCTCCAGCGCAGCCCAGGTGTCCATGGAAATCGTCCGCAGCTGTATTTCCGCGTAGTACTTTCCGTGAACCCGAAGAATCATGTGGTAGCTCCGGTAGCCGTTGGGCTTGGCGTGACGGATATAATCCTTTTCCTGTACAACCTCCACCCCGGGAAGCTGCCGCAGACGGTCCCGGATGGTGTAGACATCATCGAGAAAGGCGCAGACGATCCGGATTCCGATGGCATCGAAAATCTGCGTCAGCGCGGATTCCTCCGATTCCGGCAGCCCGCGCCTCCGGCACTTTTCCCGCATGCTTTCCTCGCTCTTGATCCGGCTCAGGCAGTGCTCCACCGGATCCATATCCATGGACCGGGTCATCTCCTTCCGGATGATGTCTATTTCCGCCATCAGCCCGTTCATGGTTTCCAGCATGGCAGGGAGATGATCCCCGTAGATGCTTTCCATCAGCAGCCTATCCTTTCATGACCGGAATACAGGTCCGGTTGCTCAGATTATTATACCAGATCTTTCCGGCTTTTCCATCCCCCGCCGGGAAAAAGAAACCGGACCGATCCGCTGTTGACAGGGGAAAAACCATCCGGTACAATCAGGAGAAATGAAGAGCGGCAACGGAAAAACAACGCTACAGGAGCGGGCAATCCCTTCTTTTCTTCCCGGAGGGGCCGGAAGGCGTCCGGCGGCAGAAGACGGACGGCGGAGGGCGGCCGGGGCAGACGAAGCGCGGGCTGAACGGAGGAAGCGCAGATGAAAAAAAGAACTCTGGTGACGGTGATTCCCGTGCTGGAACGGGAGCAGATGGAGAGGATCGCTGCCGCGGCGGAAAAGCGCGGATTCGAGGCGCTGTTCTTTGACACGGAAGAGGAAGCCCTGCCAGCGCTGGCAGACGCGGAGATCATTTTCGGCCAGTTCCCCTCCCTGGCGGGAAAAGCCCCTGTACTGCGCTGGCTCTGCACGCCCTTCGCCGGGGTTGATCCGTTCATGACCCCGGGCGTTTTTGCGTCCCCGGAGGCTGTGCTGACCAATTCTTCCGGCGCGTATGGGGTTACGATCTCGGAACACGTGGTGATGCTGGCGCTGGAAATGCTGCGCAGGCAGCCGGAATATCAGGAGATTGTGAAAAGGCGGGAGTGGATCCGGAACCTTCCGGTGCGGTCCCTGAAAAACAGCCGGATTACCCTGCTGGGGACGGGGGATATCGGACAGGAAACGGCGATCCGGCTGCGCGCATTCGGTCCGGCCTGCATGACGGGGGTCAACCGGAGCGGAAAAAATCCCGAAAACCTGTTCGACCGGATTCTGCGAACGGACGGGCTTTCCTCCGTGCTGCCGGAGACGGATATTCTGATCATCTCCCTGCCCGGAACGAAGGATACTTTTCACCTGATGAACGCAGAGCGGCTGGCCATGCTGCCGGACGGGGCGCTGGTGATCAATGTGGGACGGGGCTGTGTGATGGATCAGAAGGCGCTGGAAAAGGAGCTGCGCGCAGGAAGGCTGCAGGCGGCGCTGGATGTGTTTGAAACAGAGCCGATTCCGGCGGAGGATTCCCTCTGGAGCTGTCCCCGTCTGCTGATGGCGCCTCATGTGGCGGGAAACATGACGCTGCCCTATACAAAGGAGCGGATTGTGGAGCTGTTTCTGGAGGATTTTGAAAACTACTGCGCGGGAAGGCCGCTGAAAAGGAAGATCGATCCTGAAAGAGGGTACTGAGCGGAAAAGCGTGAAGCAGGGATCTCGGCGGATGAAAAAGAGAGAAGCAAAAAGATTTCTCCAAAAATAATTTTTCGGTTTGCAGGAAACGGAAGCATTCATCCCGAATATTCCATCAGAAAGAAAAATGAAAGGGTGTGGTGCCCATGGCACTGAAAATGGGGCAGGAAGCTGCGGCGCGGATCAGCCTGCATTTCTGAATATGCCCACCCCCTGTTTGCATGGAATGAACGGAAAGGAGCTAACCTGATTTTATGAAACTGACAATCAATGCGCGCAACATGTCTGTAACACCCGGAATCACCCAGCGGATTGAGAAGAAAACCCAGACCATGAGCCGGTACCTGCTGCCGGAAACCGAGATGCAGGTTCGGATGCGGAAGGAAAAGAACGACAACCGGGTCGTTGAGATTACGGTTCCCATGGGAAACAACGTAATTCTGCGGAGCGAGGCCATCGATCAGAATCTGTTTGTTGCCATCGACCAGGCGCTGGCCAAGATGGAGCGCCAGATTCGGAAGCACCGTACCAAGCTGGCCAAACGGTTGAGGGAGGACGCCTTTACCGAGGTGGTTCCCGAGTTCTACGAGGAGGAACAGGAAGAGGAAGAGCGGAAGGTGGTTCGGAAGAAGACCTTCCCCGTGCGCCCCATGAGCGTGGAAGATGCCATCATCGAAATGGAACTGCTGGGCCACAACTTCTTTGCCTTTGTGAATATTGACACGGAACGCACCAACGTTCTGTATCTCCGGAAGGACGGAAACCTGGGCCTTCTGGAGCCGGAAGCCTGAGGCTGACCGAACCCGGGGCCGCGGGGAGGAGAGGGCATCTGCTCCGTCCACCGCGGCCCTTTTTTCTGTGCAGCTGACGCTGCCTTTACTTTTCGGAGAAAAAAGACTATCATGCCCATGACAGGGCCGGAGCCGAAGGCCCGGCAACGGAAAAACGGAGAAAAGGCAGCGGGAGGGAAAAGATGATCCGGAAAAGAGTAGCATGCCGGCGGATCGGCATATCCGTACTGCTGCTTTTGCTGCTGTGGATGGGCCGCAGCCTGGCTGAGACGACGGGGGAGACTGTGACCGGATATTTTGAAGACCACAATTACCTTCGCCCGCGGATGGAGCAGACGACGGATTATGTGGATGTGATTCCGCCCTACACCATCGTTACCCTGGATGTCATTGACCGGACCTGGTCCCTGTATACTTCCCCGAAGGGAAAAACAGGATATATCAATTATACCCGCATTCTTCCCGTCCCGGAATATGAACGGGAGCCGGAGCGGTATGTTTACAGTGACAAAAGGATACAGGTGCGTACGCTTCCGCATTATGAAGCCCCGACGGTTTACACGGCCGGGGCCTGGGAGCTGCTGACCGTGGACGGGCATCTGGGGAAATTTGAGCATGTGGTGGCGGAGGACGGAACCGGCGGCTATATCATGCCCGGCTGGGCCAGGCGGGCGGAGTTTACGCCGAAGGCGATTGCGCCGGTGACGCTGTGCGTGGCGGAGAAAACCCGATGCCTGGACATGCCGCTGCAGGGAGCCCACCCGACAGGAAGCCTGGAGCCGGAAAGCATGTACAGGGCGGACGGCGTCTATGAGAATTATTACGCCCTGACGGCGGACGGCCGGACGGTTTATGTGGAGAAGGAAAAAACGGTGCTCTGCACCTGGCGCGGAGGAGAAAACCGGACCTTCTTCAGAATGCCCCGGACCGGCGCTGCCGGAAGAACGGATGCCATTGAGGAGATTTTTACCAACGGCCTGACAGCCGGACGGGATCCTGTACTGTACCGGGCAGACGGAACGGCGGAGCCGATTCCCGGAGGAAGCCGGATTTATGTATATACCGGATACGGCGACTGGCTGGGCGTCTCCATGGGAGAAAAGGCCGGCTACCTGCACAGGAAGGACGTACAGATTCTGAGCCGGGAGGGGCTGACGGCCCGGCTGCGGGAGCAGGATCTGTCCGGCGCTTCCGTACAGAGGAATGAGTTTCTGGATCAGGCCTTTGCCATGGTGGAGGAGGGGAACCCTTTTCAGGCCAGATACAATCTGCTGACCGGAGCGGATATCCGGAGCGTGCTTCCCCTGGGTATACCGTATTTCTGGGGGGGAAGAAACTACCGGACCACCCTGGAGCGCCTTCCCCTGTATACAACCCGGGAAGCCTGGCAGTCCTCCAGGGTGTATTACCAGAAGGGAACCATCTATCTGTACGGCTTTGACTGCATCGGGTTTGTGAAGAACGTGTACAGCCTGGCGGGAAAACCGATTATCGGGACGGTCGTCGGGCATGGGGCGGAGGAGTACTGCCAGGCAGGGCAGCACATCTACTGCGATAAGGCGCATCCGCTGCCGGAGGACTGGACGGAGGCCGCCCGGACCATGCAGGCGGGGGACATTATGGTGATTCATCATCCGGGCACCCATGCCATGATGTACATGGGGACGCTGCGGGAGTTTGGATACACGGAGGAACAGCTGCCGGCCCTGGCGAAGTATCTGGACCATCCCCTGATGCTGCAGAGCGGCGAAAACCCTTACAGCTATCTGCGCTTCAGAAGCATGATCGAGTCCTCCTCCGACCCCAGGACGGCGGGCGCGGCGCCGACGGACGGCGGAGTGGGCGTCTGCATCCTGGGAGTGGACAGAGAGGACGCGGAAATGGTGATCGAATGCCATGACACGGTTTCCCGCTGCTTTGATGTGGAAGGCAGCTGCGTAACCATCATGGGCTTCGGCAACGTGGCGGACTATTTTGTTTACCGCATGGGAGCGGAGCAGCCGGAGGTGTCCGCCGCGGAGGAAGCCGAAGCGGATGAGACGGAAGCCGCCGGGGACGAGGAGACGGCAGAAGAGGCGGCAGCGGATGAGACGGAAGCTTCCGGGGCGGCCGGAAGCACAGAGACGGCAGAAGAGGCGCCGGCGGGAGAGACGGAAGCTTCCGGGGCGGCCGGAAGCGCAGGGACGGCTGCGGAGAAATGAACGGAAAGGAAAGCCGACAGGCATACGGGGGCGAAAGCATGGAAAGAGAACTGCTGCAGGTGGTCAGGGCCTTTGAGCTTCCGGAGGGAGAGATCCGCATTGAGCCCTTTGGAAACGGCCACATCAACCGGACCTATGCGGTCTCGGTGGAAGGGGAAAAGCATCGCTATATTCTTCAGCTGATCAACCATCATGTCTTTCAGCGCCCGGATCAGGTGCAGGAGAATATTCTGGCTGTGACCAGCCATCTGCGGAAGAAAATCCGGGAGGAAGGCGGCGACCCGGAGAGGGAAACCATGCGGGTGATTCCGGCCCGGGACGGAAAGCCCTGGACGCGGGACGGAGAAGGACAATGGTGGCGGGTTTTCCTCTTTGTAGAGGAAACCGAGAGCCGGGATCTGCCGGATTCTCCGGAAGTGTTTTCGCGGTGCGGCAGGGCGTTCGGGCGCTTCCAGCGGCGCCTGGAGGATTTTCCGGCGGAAAACCTGCACGAGACCATCCCGAATTTCCACAACACCCCCTGGCGGATGGAACAGCTGGAGGACGCGGCGCGGAGAGACCCGGAGGGACGGCTGTCCGAAGTGAGAGAAGAGCTGGATTTCTGTCTGCGCAGGGCGGAATGGGCCGGGAAACTGACGGAGGGGCTGAAAGCGGGCGTGCTTCCGCTGCGGGTGACGCATAACGATACCAAGCTGAACAATGTGCTGCTGGATCGGAAGACGGGGGAAGCTCTTTGCGTGGTGGACCTGGATACGGTGATGCCGGGGCTGCTGGCCTACGACTTCGGGGAAGCGATCCGGACCGGCGCCTCCACGGCGCCCGAGGATGAGCAGAATCTGAGCAGGATCGGCCTTTCACTGCCGATGGTGCGGGCTTACGCCGGAGGATTCCTGGCGGAAGCCGGAGCGGGGATGTCCCCGGAGGAAAAGAAATCCCTGCCCTGGGGTGCCCGGCTGATGACGCTGGAAAACGGAGTGCGGTTTCTGACGGATTATCTGGACGGAGATCACTACTTTGCCGTACACCGGCCCCGCCATAATCTGGAGCGGGCACGGGCTCAGCTGACACTGCTGAAGCGGATGGAGGAGTGCTGGGACGAAATGCAGGCGGCGGTGGAATAACCGGGCTTTCCGCTTGAAGAATTCAGGTGCCTCTGATATAATAGCCGACGTTTGTTTGGGAGGGATGGTCATGCGGTGCAGCTGCAGGGTTTGTGACACGTACATGATTCAGGCGGAAAGCGCCGTTCTCGGCTGCGTATGCCCGGAATGCGGATATCGCTGCACGGACTGCCTGGGAACGGACACAGTTGTTCCCAGGGACCGAATCTCCTCGCTGGCGCTGGATCCCCGCTTTTCACCGGAAAGCCTGGAGGCCGCCCAGGGCTCCCCGGAGGAGGAAGATGACCGGTACGGGGAGGAAGACATCTATTACAGGGATGGAGGATACTGATTCATGAAATGGTTTCTGGATGTGCTTCGCGGCATGGTGATTGGCCTTGCCAACGTGATTCCCGGGGTTTCCGGGGGAACCATGATGGTTTCCATGGGCATCTATGACAAGCTGATCTGGTCGATCAATCACCTGTTCCGGGAATTCAGAAAATGCTTCCGAATTCTGCTGCCCTATTTCGTGGGGATGGCGGCGGCGATTATTCTGGGCTCGGTCGCCCTGAAGGTTGCGTTTGAGAAATATCCGCTGCCGACGAATACGCTCTTTATCGGGCTGATCCTCGGAAGCCTTCCGATTATTGTCCAGCAGATCCGGGGGGAAAGGATCAATGCGGGCTGTGTCGTGATTTTCCTGATTTTTGCCGCCCTTGTCATCATTCCCAAGGTGATTGCCAATCAAACCCTGGTAGGGGATAACATCAACGGCGGAAACCAGGCGCTGACGCTGGATGTGATTCATATCCTCATCTATCTGCTGCTGGGCGTCATTGCGTCCGCTTCCATGGTGATCCCCGGCATTTCCGGCTCCATGATGCTGAAGATCTTCGGATACTATGAGCCCATTGTGACGCAGACCCTCGGCGGAACCTTCAAGGACGCGATTCCTGCCGGAAACTGGAGCCTGGTCCTGCACAACATCGGCGTGCTGCTGCCCTTCGCGGTGGGCATTGTCATCGGCATCTTCGGCGTGGCCAAGCTGATCGAGGTGCTGCTGAAAAAATGGAAGGTGTATACCTACTGCGGGATCCTGGGCATGGTGGTGGCCTCTCCGGCTGTGATTCTGATGGATGCCGGCATTTATGAAGGCTTTAACGCGTGGATCGGCATTGCCGCCGCCGCCGCGCTGGTGCTGGGCGTCTTCTGCGCCGTGAAACTGGGCGGCGACCCCGAACCCGCAAAGGAATAAACAGAGGCGGAGCAACCAAAGGCAGCCGGCTGAAACAGCCGGCTGCCTTTTCAGAACTTATTCGTTTTCCACCTTCGGAGGATCCGGCGTGAAGTCCGGAGCGGGGTCCGCTTCCGGGCTGGGCTGCGCCAGATAGGGAGCGGGATTGAAATCAACTTCCTCACAGAGCCACCGATGACCGTCCGTTATCAGATGGAGGATATAATTCTGACGGCGGGTATAGGCGGTGGGTACGTGCCGATTATCCAGGAACCGGGTGGATTCCCGGACATCAATGGTACGGGAGGAATTGGTGATGATAACCAGGGAGGGGTCAATGGCCCGGTACAGTTCGTCAATCATCGGTTCCTTTCCGTGATGGGGATACCGGAGAATATCCGCACGGAGAGGCTCCGGCCCGAGGGCCTCATAAAGCTGCCGCTCGCCCCGGAGCTCCACATCCGCCATAAACAGGGCATTGCAGTCCCCGTAGCTGATCATGAACTGGGCGCTCCGGTTATTCATGTCTTCCTCTTCGCTGACCTTCATCCAGGCCAGGAAGGAAACCAGACCGTCTCCCATGCCCAGAACGGACTCGTCCTGAAAGGTCCGGACGGGGATGCCGTTTCCCTTGCAGTATTCCATCGCCGCGGTCATATGCTTTGTGGAATCCTCCGGAAAGCAGATGAGCAGCTCCTGGACGGGCACTTCAGCATCGATGCTGTACAGCCCGTTGAGATGATCGTGATGGGGATGGGTGTTGATCAGTCTGTCAATCCGTTCAATGCCCAGATACTTCAGCATGGGAACCGACTCTGTCTGCGCCCGCTCATCCCCGCAGTCCAGCATCCAGACCTGCCCCTGATAGAGAAAAACGGCGGCGTCCTGATCCCGGATGGAAGGGAACCAGATCTCCAGCAGGTCATCCTCCCCGGAGAAGGAAAATTCAGGCCAGCCGGAGGGATCATTGATCCGGTCAATGACCTTGGGGGGCGCCTGGCTCTCCGCCTGCTGAACACGGACCGCCTGGACGGCCCGCACCAGTACATCCTGAAAAAAGGAAAGAAGATCATCGAAAAAGTCAGCCCGGGCCGGGAGCGCGAGAAACACGGAAAACAGGGAAGCAAGCAGGAACAGAGAGAGCCTTTTTTTCACAGAGCAATCCTTTCAAATCATTCTGGATCCGGGCCTCGGGGGAAAAAAGGAAATTTTTGACCCGGAACGGATTTTTGTTGACAACCATCTTTTCATATGATAAAATTTATGATTGCATCAGTATCGTTTCGATGCTGGGTTGCATTTTTGTGCTTTGCTATTGTACACATGTTCCGTGAAAAAAGCAAGCGCAAAATCGGAAGGGTCTGCAGCATCTTGATACTGGGCGGACAGAAATAAGGGGTGATTTGCTTCATGGTACACGAGGTCCAAATGGGAAAGCTTCGGAAGCGCATGAGTTTCTCACGCATTGACGAAGTTCTGGAGATGCCGAATCTGATCGAGGTTCAGAAAAACTCCTATCAGCGCTTTCTCGACACCGATCTGCGCGAAGTTCTGAGCGATGTCTCACCGATTACGGACTATAACGGCAATCTCGTTCTGGAGTTTGTGGATTACTCTCTGGATGAGCCGAAGAACTCTGTAGCGCGCTGCAGGGAACGGGATCTGACCTACGCTGCTCCGCTGAAAATTTTTGTCCGACTGAAGAACCGTGAAACCGGCGAAATCAAGGAATCCGACGTTTTCATGGGCGACTTCCCCCTTATGACTGAACATGGCACCTTTATCATCAACGGCGCGGAGCGCGTGATTGTCAGCCAGCTGGTGCGCTCTCCCGGCGTGTATTTTGACGTGCAGCTGGACAAGGCCGGCAAGCAGCTGTATTCCTCCCAGATTATCCCGAACCGGGGCGCCTGGCTGGAGTATGAGACGGATTCCAACGATGTGCTCTGGGTCCGGATTGACCGGGCCCGGAAGCTGCCGATTACCGTGATCCTCCGGGCGCTGGGCCTGGGGACGGACGCGGAAATCCTGGAGGTCATGGGCAATGACGCCCGGCTGAACGTGACCATGGAGAAGGGTGACAACGCCAAGAGCCGGGAAGAGGGCCTGATTGAGATCTACAAGCGGCAGAAGCCCGGCGAGCCCGCTTCCCTGGAAAGCGCGACAAATCTGTTCAATTCCCTTTTCTTTGACCCCAAACGCTATGACCTGATGCGCGTGGGCCGGTATAAATACAATAAGAAGCTGGCCATCGCCACCCGGATTCACAACCAGATCGCCGCAAAGGATATCGTGAATCCGCAGACGGGAGAGGTCATGGTCAAAAAGGGCGAGTCCATTGACCTGGCGACGGCGTGGGAGGTTCAGCATGCCGGCGTCAACAGCGTCGAGGTGGACTGCGAAGGAGAAATCCGCACGGTTGTCGGAAACAACTTTGTGGACGCGAGCCGTTATCTGCCCTTCGATCCAAAGGAAGCGGGCATTCTGGAAATGGTCCACTTCCCGACCCTGAAGAGCATCATTGAATCCGTGGAGCCCGACCAGCTGTTTGAGGCTGTGAAGGAAAATGCTTCCGCCCTGGTGCCGAAGCATATTATTCCGGACGATATCATCTCGTCCATCAGCTACATGCTGGGCCTGCCTTACGGCATCGGCACCACCGACGATATCGACCATCTGGGCAACCGCCGGCTCCGCAGCGTGGGCGAACTGCTGCAGAACCAGATCCGCATCGGCCTGAGCCGGCTGGAGCGGGTTGTCCGGGAGCGGATGAGCATCCAGGATTCCACCGACATGAAACCCGGCGATCTGATCAATATCCGTCCGGTCAGCGCGGCGATCAAGGAATTCTTCGGATCCTCCCAGCTGAGCCAGTTCATGGATCAGCCCAATCCCCTGGCGGAGCTGACCCACAAGCGGCGCCTGAGCGCCCTGGGCCCGGGCGGCCTGAACCGGGACCGTGCCTCCTTCGAGGTTCGGGACGTGCACTACAGCCACTACGCGCGGATCTGCCCCATTGAGACCCCTGAAGGTCCAAACATCGGTCTGATCGGCTCCCTGGCCACCTATGCGCGCATCAATCAGTACGGCTTCATCGAAGCGCCCTACCGCAAGGTGGACAAGGAAACCTGCAAGGTGACCGACGAGATTGACTATATGACCGCCGATGAGGAAGACCTCTACCGGATTGCCACCGCCAACGAGCCCCTGAACGAGGACGGAAGCTTTGTCCATGACCGGATCACCGTCCGCGACAAGGTGGAGATCGTGGAGGTGCCCGTATCCCAGGTGGACTACATCGACGTGAGCCCCCGGCAGGTTGTTTCCGTGGCCACGGCCATGGTTCCCTTCCTGGAAAGCGACGACGCGACCCGCGCCCTGATGGGATCCAACATGCAGCGCCAGGCCGTGCCGCTGCTGGTACCCGAAGCGCCGCTGGTGGCCACCGGCATGGAATACCGCGCAGCCCATGACTCCGGCGTATGCCTGCTGGCCAAGGAAGACGGCGTGGTTGAAAAGGTGGATGCGGACCGCATCATCATCAAAGACAGCTTCGGCGAGCGCCACACCTATCAGCTGACCAAGTTTGCCCGCAGCAACCAGAGCACCTGCATCAACCAGCGGCCCGTTGTGTCCGCGGGGCAGAAAATTGAGAAGGGCGATCTGCTGGCGGACGGTCCCTCCACCGAAAAGGGAGAGATCGGCCTGGGCCGGAACGCGCTGATCGGGTTTATGACCTGGGAAGGCTACAACTACGAGGACGCTGTTCTGCTGAGCGAGAAGCTGGTGAAGGAGGACATCTATACCTCCATCCATATCGAAGAGTTTGAATCCGAAGCCCGGGAAACCAAGCTGGGGCCGGAGGAGATCACCCGGGATATTCCCAACATCTCCGAGGATGCCATCAAGGACCTGGACGAGGGCGGCATTATCCGGATCGGCGCCGAAGTGCACGCCGGGGATATCCTGGTGGGCAAGGTGACGCCGAAGGGAGAAACGGAGCTGACCGCGGAGGAACGCCTGCTGCGCGCCATCTTCGGGGAGAAGGCCCGGGAGGTTCGGGATACGAGCCTGCGGGTGCCTCACGGCGAAGGCGGCATCGTGGTGGACGTGAAGACCTTCACCCGGGAGAACAAGGACGAGCTGAGCCCCGGCGTCAACGAAATGGTCCGGATCTATATCGCCCAGAAGCGGAAGATTTCCGTGGGCGACAAGATGTCCGGCCGGCACGGCAACAAGGGCGTGGTTTCCCGGATCCTGCGGGAGGAGGATATGCCCTTCCTGCCGGACGGAACGCCGCTGCAGATCGTGCTGAACCCGCTGGGCGTTCCCAGCCGGATGAACCTGGGACAGGTGCTGGAAGTCCATCTGGGACTGGCCTGCCGGGCGCTGGGATGGCATATTGCCACGCCGGTTTTTGACGGCGCAAGCTATGACGAGATTCTGGAACAGCTGGAGCACGCGGAAGCCAAGATGGCTGCTCCGGAGGATGAAAGCGATCCTCATGTGACGGAATATCACTTCCACAACGGGCGGCCCCTGCGGCTGAAGCTGGACGAGGAAGGCAGGGAGCTGTTCAAACAGGGAAAGATCCGCGTGCGGGACGGCCGTACGGGAGACTACTTTGAGAATCCCGTTACCGTAGGCATCATGTACTTCCTGAAGCTGCATCACCTGGTGGACGACAAGATGCATGCGCGGTCCACCGGTCCCTACAGCCTGGTAACCCAGCAGCCTCTGGGCGGCAAGGCCCAGTTCGGCGGCCAGCGCTTCGGTGAAATGGAAGTCTGGGCGCTGGAAGCCTACGGCGCGGCGAACACCCTGCAGGAGATCCTGACGGTGAAGAGCGACGACACCGTGGGCCGCGTAAAGACCTACGAAGCCATCATCAAGGGCCAGAACATTCCGACCCCCGGAGTTCCCGAAAGCTTCAAGGTGCTTCTCAAGGAAATGCAGGCGCTGAGCCTGGACGTGCGCGTGCTGGATGCGGACAAGAATGAAATCGAGATCCCCGAGCTGGATCCCGAGGACATGGCGCCCGCCGCTCCCGCGGTCCGGCCGGCGGCCAGACCCGCTGCTCCCGCGGCGGAGGAAGCCCCCGAAGAGGTGGACGAGGAAACCAACCGCGCCGCGGAAGAAGCGATCAATATGTCCGCGGAAGATCTGGATCTGGGCGAGGACGAACAGGACGAGGACTTCTCGCTGGATGACACGGAGCTGGACGATGCCGCGCTGGAGGATTTCAGCCCGGATGATCTTTCCGATCTCAGTCTGGATGACGACGATCTGTAACTGATGCCTCCGGCGGATCCTGCGGCAGCGCAGCAAAGTCCGCCTGATCAGAGAATGTACCGGGAAGAAGCGGGAGGGCGCCCTGACGGGCCGCCCTGATCCCCAAGCCCTTTCCATTGACCATTGAAGGGAGAGTGGAACCTTTTGTTTGAGCTTTCCAATCTTGATTCCATCCAGATCGGCATGGCCTCGCCGGAACAGATTCTGGCCTGGTCCCATGGGGAAGTCACCAAGCCTGAAACCATCAACTACCGCACGCTGAAACCGGAACGGGACGGCCTGTACTGCGAGCGCATCTTCGGGCCCACCAAGGACTGGGAATGCAACTGCGGAAAATATAAGCGCATCAAGTTCAAGGACAAGGACAAGATCTGTGACAAATGCGGCGTGCAGGTGACCCGGGCGAAGGTGCGCCGGGAGCGCATGGGCCACATTAAGCTGGCTGCGCCGGTGAGCCATATCTGGTATTTCAAGGGCATTCCCAGCCGGATGGGCATGCTGCTGGATATTTCTCCGCGGAATCTGGAAAAGGTCCTGTATTTCGCAAACTTTATCGTGCTGGATCCCGGGAACAGCGAGGAGACCGGGCTGAAGCAGTATGAGCTGATCAACGACGCCAGGTACCGCGAGGTGGAGAGCCGCTGCGGGAAGGGTTCCTTTGTGGCAAAGATGGGCGCGGAAGCGGTTCAGGACATGCTGAAAGCCCTGGATCTGGATAAGCTGAGCGCGGAACTGAAGGCGGAAATCGCTCAGCTGACCGAGAAGGAACGGGATCGGGAGACGGAAGGCCAGAAGCGGGCCCGGGCAGTCAAGCGCCTGGAAGTCGTGGAATCCTTCCGCACCAGCCATAACAAGCCGGAGTGGATGATCCTGACCATTGTGCCGGTGATCCCGCCGGATCTGCGCCCCCTGATTCAGCTGGACGGCGGCCGCTTTGCCACCTCCGATCTGAACGACCTGTACCGCCGCGTGATCAACCGGAACAATCGGCTGAAGCGGCTGCTGGAGCTGGGCGCGCCGGATATCATCGTCCGCAATGAGAAGCGCATGCTGCAGGAATCCGTGGACGCCCTGATTGACAACGGCCGCCGCGGACGTCCGGTTACCGGCCCCGGCAACCGTGCGCTGAAGAGCCTGAGCGACCTGCTCCGGGGAAAGCAGGGGCGGTTCCGCCAGAACCTGCTGGGCAAGCGCGTGGACTACTCCGGCCGTTCCGTGATCGTCGTCGGTCCCGAGCTCAAGCTGTATCAGTGCGGCCTGCCGAAGGAGATGGCGCTGGAGCTGTTCAAGCCCTTCGTCATGGAGCGGCTGGTCAGCCTGAAGATCTGTCATAATGTCAAGAGCGCGAAGCGGGCGGTGGAAAAGGTCCGTCCGGAGGTATGGGATATTCTGGAAGAAGTGATCCGGGATCATCCCGTGCTGCTGAACCGCGCGCCCACCCTGCACCGCCTGGGCATTCAGGCCTTTGAGCCCATCCTGGTGGAAGGCAAGGCCATCAAGCTGCATCCGCTGGCCTGCACCGCGTTCAACGCCGACTTCGACGGCGACCAGATGGCCGTGCACGTACCGCTGAGCATGGAAGCCCAGGCGGAAGCCCGGTTCCTGATGCTGGCGCACAACAATATTCTGAAGCCTCAGGACGGCAAGCCCGTCATTTCGCCTTCCCAGGACATGGTAATCGGCTGCTACTATCTGACCATCATCCACGAAGGCGCCAAGGGATCCGGCAGAGTCTTTGCTTCGGAGGAGGAAGCCATTATGGCCTATTCCCTGGAGCAGATCACGCTGCAGAGCCCCATCAAGGTCCGGATTGAGCGGAGCTTCGGCGGGGTAACCGAAAAGCGGCTGATTGATACCACGCTGGGCCGTCTGATCTTCAATGACGCGATTCCCCAGAACCTGGGATTCAAGAAGCGCGAATGCCTCGACGACATGTTCGAGCTGGAAGTCAATGAGCTGGTCGGCAAGAAGCAGCTCAGCTCCATCGTGGACATGTGCTTCCATACCCAGGGCGAGCATCGGACCGCTCAGGTGCTGGATAACATCAAGGCGCTTGGATACAAGTATTCCACCATCGGCGCGATTACCGTGTCCGTGTCCGATATCAAGGTTCCTCCGACAAAGGAATCCATGCTGGCGGAGGCGGACGAAGAGGTCCGCAAGGTGAACAACATGTTCCGCCGCGGCCTTCTGAGCGAGGACGAACGCTATCGCCGGGTCATCGATATCTGGCTGAAGTGCACGGCGGATCTGCGGGAACAGATTCTGCCCAACCTGGACAAGTTCAACCCGATCCGCATGATGACCGATTCCGGCGCCCGCGGTTCCAGCCAGCAGGTAGCCCAGCTGGCCGGCATGCGCGGAATCATGGCGTCTCCTACCGGCAAGAGCATCGAGCTGCCTGTGCGGGCCAACTTCCGTGAAGGCCTGACGGTGCTGGAATTCTTCCTGAGCTCCCACGGCAGCCGGAAGTCGCTGGCTGACACGGCGCTGCGTACGGCGGACTCAGGCTATCTGACCCGCCGCCTGGTGGACGTAAGCCAGGAGGTGATCGTCCGCGAGGAAGACTGCTTCGCGGCCCGGAACGAAAAGGTCCGCGGGATCATTGTCAGCGAGCTGATGATCGGCAGGCAGAGCGTGGAAAGCCTGGAGGACCGCCTGCGCGGCCGTACGGCGGCGGAGGATATTCTGAACCCCGCCACGGGCGAGGTGCTGGTGCACCTGAACGAGCCCATTGACTATAAGAAGGCGAAGGAAATCGTTGCGGCAGGGCTGACCAAAGTTCCGGTCCGCAGCGTGCTGACCTGCCGGACGGAAAACGGCGTCTGCGCCCGCTGCTACGGCGAGAATATGGCCCACGGCGGCAAGGTGGACGTGGGCGAAGTGGTGGGAATCATCGCAGCCCAGGCCATCGGTGAGCCCGGTACCCAGCTGACCATGCGTACCTTCCACACCGGCGGTATTGCCGGCGCGGACGACATTACCCAGGGTCTTCCCCGGGTAGAGGAGCTGTTTGAGGCCCGGAAGCCCAAGCGCGACGCGATTCTGGCGGAGATTTCCGGTACGGTTTCGCTGCAGGAGACGAAGAAAAAGCGCCTGCTGGTGATCGTTTCCGATGAAGATCCGAACGACCAGAAGAGCTATCAGATCACCTACGGAAGCCGTCTGAAGGTGGAGGAGGGAGACCACGTCGAGGCCGGTGAAGAGCTGACCGAAGGCTCGGTGAACCCCCATGACCTGCTTCGGATTCTGGGTGTGAAGGCCGTGCAGGAATACCTGCTGCGGGAAGTGCTGAGCGTATACCGTCTCCAGGGCGTGGGCGTGAGCGACAAGCATATCGAGATCATCATCCGCCAGATGCTGAGAAAGGTCCGGATCGAGGATGGCGGAGACACGGATCTGCTGCCCGGTTCCCTGGTGGATATTTTCCGCTTCGAGGAAGCGAACCAGAAGGCGATTCTGAGCGGCGGCACGCCTGCCATTGCCAAGCGGATTCTGCTGGGCATTACCAAGGCTTCGCTGGCCACGGAAAGCTTCCTGAGCGCGGCCTCCTTCCAGGAGACCACACGGGTTTTGACGGAAGCTGCGATTCACGGCAAGGTGGATCCGCTGATCGGCCTGAAGGAAAATGTCATCCTGGGCAAGCTGATTCCGGCCGGCACAGGCATGAAGCGCTACAAGGATATTCAGCTGAAGGATTCCTACAGCTTCTGATCGGGAATTCCGCGCCCCCTCCGATACTTCCGGAGGGGGATTTTTGCAGGGAAACGGAACCGGAGAAAGAAAAAATGCTTGCAAACAGAGCTGAAGTCTGTTATAATTCCCAATTGGCACATCCTTGCGCTGCGGGATGATGCAGCGCCATATGTCCGTGAGGAGGTGAAAGAATGATGAACAGGTATGAAATGATCTACATCATCGACACGGGATTGGAGGAAACCGCTCGGAAAGAGCTGGTTGAAAAGGTTTCCGCTCTGATCTCCGCGAACGGTGGTGAGGTCGAAAAGGTCGATGAGACCTGGGGAAAGCGCCGCCTGGCCTATGCGATTGACTACAAGACCGAGGGCTGGTACGTGCTGGTGAACTTCAAGGCTCCCGCTGAGCTGCCCCGCGAGCTCGAGCGCAACCTGCAGATCAACGAGAATGTTCTCCGTTATCTGGTGGTGAAGCTGGAAGAGAAGCGTTCAGCCGTAAAGCCGCGCCCCGTGCGTCCGGCCGCCCCGGCTGAAGAAGCTGCTCCCGTGGAGGAGGCTCCTGTGGAAGAAGCCGCTCCTGCCGAGGAAGCTGCTCCCGAAACTGACGCTGAATAAGCGCAATCAGGGAGGAAAATGAGATGAACAGACTCACAATTATCGGCAATCTGACGCGCGATCCCGAACAGCGGACCACTCCTTCCGGGTCTACGGTCTGCACGTTCACCGTGGCGGTCAACCGCCGCGCCCGTCGCGACGCCCAGAACAATCAGCCGGAGGCGGATTTCTTCCGCGTTTCGGCCTGGAACCAGCTGGGTGAAAACTGCGCCCGCTTCCTGTCCAAGGGACGGAAGGTCGCCGTGGTCGGCCCCGTGAGTGTCCATACCTACCAGGGAAACGACGGGCAGACCCGGGCCTCTCTGGAAGTGATGGCCAACGATGTTGAGTTCCTCTCTTCCCGGAATGAGACGGAGGGAGAAGGCGGATATACCGCTCCTGCGGCTGCCGCTCCCGCGCCTGCCGCGGAGAATGCATCCGCCGGTTTCACTGCGGTGGAAACCGACGAACTGCCCTTTTAACGCATGAGTAAGGAGGTACAGCCCCATGTCTGAAGATCGTGGAGAAAGAAGGCCCCGCCCCCGCGGAGGACGCCGTCCCCGTCGGAAGGTCTGCGCTTTCTGCGTGGATAAGATCGAGTATATCGATTATAAAGACATCAACCGTCTGCGTCGCTTCACCAATGAGCGCGGCAAGATTCTGCCCCGCCGGATGAGCGGCAACTGCGCAAAACATCAGCGCCAGCTGAGTGAGGCCATCAAGCGCGCCCGTGCCATCGCCCTGATGCCCTACACTGCGGACTGAGACAGCAACAAGGCCGGAGCCATTCTGCTCCGGCTTTTTTCTGTTTTTCCGGGGCTGCGCATCGCTTGCGCTGCGGCTTGCATTTTTTTCATGCGTGGCATATAATCTCGGTATTCCCGGAACATGCCGGGAATGGGGAACGGAGTCCTGAGCAGTGGAGGAGGAAATGGGATGGATTACGTGTTTATGATGGACAGCGACAGCGACCTGCCCTTTGACCTGAAAGAAAAATACGATATTCCGGTTGTATATATGCCTTACGCCCTGGACGGAAAAGAGTATTTCGACGACCTGGGGCAGACGCTGGACCACAGGAGCTACTATGAACGCATGCGCAACGGGGCGGTGCCGGTGACCTCCGCGCTGAATGAAGAGACCTATATGGAGTACTTTGAGCCCATCCTGAAGGAAAAGGATCTGCTGTTTGTCGCCTTTTCCAGCAAGATGAGCTGCACCATCCAGGCGGTATATGCCACAAGGGACCGCCTGCTGAAAAAGTATCCGGAAAGAAAGTTCATTGTGGTGGATACGCTCTCCATCTCCACCCCTGTGACCCTGCTGGCCCTGAAAGCCCATGAGCTGTACCGGGACGGCGCACCCATTGAGGAAGTGGCCGAATGGCTCGAGAAAAACAAGCTCCGCGCCCAAGGGTGGTTTACGGTGGATGATCTGAAGTATCTCAAGCGGGGAGGACGCATTTCTCCCACGGCAGCCGCCTTCGGCTCCATGCTGGATATCAAGCCGGTGATTACCGAAGCGCGTGACGGAACCCTGCAGAGCGTGGACAAGGTGAGGGGACGCCGCCGGGCGCTGAACGCGCTGGTGGACCGAATGGTTGAGAATGAACCTGATCCGGCGGAGAGCATGGTGATCATCCTGCATGCGGATGCGCCGGAGGATGCCAGGGAATTAAAGGAACTGGCCCTGAAGAAGATTCCCGATCTTCAGATCCGGATTGACAATATAGGCCCGGTGATCGGTGCCCACTGCGGACCGGGCACGCTGGCCATCACCTTCCTTGGGAAGGAAAGAAAAATCTGAGATCATACGGAAAAGCCCCGAAGCGATTTGCTTCGGAGCTTTTTTCACAGATCGGGAGAAAATCCGGAACCGGCGGCCGGACGGCTCTGAACCCGGGCTATGGGCGCAGAAACAGGGAAAGCAGAAGGAAGAGGACGGCGTTGATCAGGTCGGCCAGGCACAGAACAAGGTACCGTTCTTCCCCGTCCAGATTTTCATAATCGCGGATTTCTTCATCCACAAAATCAATCATGTCCCCCCGGCCGCGGGCTGGGCGCTTCCGATCGATTTTGGAACGCAGCCAGTCCAGCCGGGGAAGCTTCAGGCCGTCCATCTGCAGATGGCTGAGCCAGGCGCCGGTAAGGCAGATCAGAGCGTAAACAGCCATGAAGGCAGCCCGGAGATCCCGCCCTCCCGAGCGGGAGACCAGGAAAGCAACAAACAGCGTCAGGAAGAGGCCCCAGATCAGCCGGGTGAAGGCTCGGTGGATCAGCGGCCGGACAAGCTCCCTGCTCCATATTTTGCGGAAACGCTTCAGCATGTACAATCCCCCCGAAGAACAGCGTGGATAATCCGGACAGACGACCGCCGGATCCGGAAGCCGGACAAAAAACTGCAGAAAGACAAATACGACAGAGAAAACGGAAAATCCTGTGTCCGCTGATGAAAACGCATCCGTGCTCCGGCTCCGGAGGAATATATTTCATCAGAGACGGAAATTGTTTTTTTGCTGTATTTATGCTTTTCAAACGGGGCTGAAACAGGGTATAATCCAACCATCTGCCGAAGGCAGCGCGGATTCTCTCCGCAAAACAACATAATAAGGAGGATAACCCAAGATGAAAAAGTTTCTCGCTCTGGTGATGGCGCTGTGCATGGTTCTGGGCATGGCTTCATTTGCAAGCGCTGATGAGATTAAGAATCTCAACACCTACGAGACTCAGGCCCGTGAGCTGGAAACCTGGAACATTCACTATTCCCAGGCAGCGGCTGATCTGAACGTGCTGACCAACTGCTTTGACGGCCTGCTGACCAACGACAACCACGGCAACCTGAAGCCTAACGCGGCTGCTTCCTACGGAACGGAAGACGGCGGCAAGACCTGGACCTTCACCCTGAACGAAGGAATGAAGTGGATCAACAAGGACGGCGAGGTCCAGGCGGATGTTGTCGCGCAGGACTGGGCGACCGGTCTGGAATGGGTTCTGAACTACGCGAAGAACGACTCCTACAACTCCTCCATGCCCATGGAAATGATCGCCGGCGCTGAGGAGTATTACAACTACACCAAGGAGCTGACCGAGACGGAAGGCACCGAGGCCGCGTTCGCCCTGACCGCGGACGAGGGTTCCAAGTTCGCCGAGACCGTCGGCATCCAGATTCCGGATGAGAAGACCATCGTGTACACCTGCGTGGACGCGCTGCCCTACTTCGCTTCCGTGGCGACCTACAACTGCCTGTATCCCCTGAGCGCCGAGCTGATCGAGGAAGTCGGCGTGCAGGGCTACCGCGACATCACCTGGGAGGACATGTGGTACAACGGCGCCTATACCGTGACCTACTTCGAGAACCTCAACCAGAAGGTGCTGACCGCGGCCCCCAACTACTGGAACGCGGAGAACGTGAAGCGGTTTGACACCGTGACCATCAAGATGGTCGAGTCCACCGCCAACGCCTATCAGCTGTATCTGGCCGGCGAGCTGGATCACGTGAGCCTGGATCAGGCGACCCTGCAGGAAATCTACAATGACGATGCCAACCCCAACAAGGCCAAGCTGGTGGAAGCCCGGCCGACCAAGTACTCCTATCAGATGCATCTGGTGTACAGCAAGAACAAGGAAGACGACACGCCCGACGACAACTGGAACACCGCCGTGGCCAACGAGAACTTCCGCAAGAGCCTGTACTACGGCCTGGATCTGACCAACTATCTGGCCCGGACCAACTCCATCAACCCCCAGAAGTGCCAGAACTACGTCTACACCGGCAACGGCGTGGCCTTCACCTCCGACGGCAAGGACTACACCGAGCTGGTCCGCAAGGAGATCGGTCTGGAATACGACGCCGAGAAGTACAACCGCTATGACCCCGATAAGGCCGCCGAATACAAGGCCAAGGCCATTGAAGAGCTGACCGCCAAGGGCGTCACCTTCCCCGTGGAAGTGGACTACTACATCATGGGCAACAACACCACCGCCGCCGAGACGGCCAAGGTGCTGGAGAATATCTTCGCGGAAGGACTGGGCGAGGACTATGTGAAGCTGGTCACCAAGACCTACATCTCCTCCCTGGCCAACGAAGTGCGCAAACCCCGCTATGCTTCGATCTTCATCAATGGCTGGGGCGCCGACTTCGCTGACCCGATCAACTTCCTGGGCCAGGAGACCTATGATGACACTGCCGCGTATTACTCCAACGCGTACAGCATGATCAATGACGCCAAGGACGAAGATCTGATCGCTGCCTACAAGGAATTCACCGATCTGACCGTTGCGGCCAAGGCCATCACCGATGACATTGATGCCCGTTACGCGGCCTTCGCCAAGGCGGAAGCCTGCTTCCTGGGACACTGCCTGACCATCCCCATGAGCTATGAGGTGGCCTGGGAGCTGACCAAGATCAACAACTACAGCAAGGTGTACAGCGCCTACGGCATGCAGGCCTACCGTTATGTGGACTGGGAGACCAATACTGACGGCTACACCACCGAAGACATGGAAGCCTTTGCGGCTGCCTACGCTGCGGAATAATCCGATGACGGATTGCTGAGAACCCGTTTTTCCGGGGTAGTTCCTTCTTCGGAGGAACTACCCCTCTTTTTCTTCCTGTGAGGATGATCCCGGTTCCCGGGAGCCGCCGGAACCCGGGATCATTCCCAGGGAAATGATTGGAGGAGGAACAGGCATGGCCAAATACATTCTGAAAAGGCTTTTCCAGTCCCTGATTACGGTGCTGCTGGTCGTCAGCGTGGTATTCATTCTGCTGCGGATGATGCCCTCTGACTACTTCTTCACCGAGGATGAGCTGATGAAGTTCACCGAGGTTCAGAAGAACGCGAAGCTGGAACGGCTGGGAATCATGGCGATGTGTCCGGAATGCCACGGCAGCGGGAAGACGGGAGAAGAGGCCTGCGGGCACTGCCATGGAGAGGGATATGTGAACCGGAGCGTTTTCGCCCAGCTGGGAGATTTCTTCTATGAAATGCTGGAGATGCGCGCCTACAACGCAAAGGGAAAGGAAGTTAAAACCGTTACGCCCGTGCCGCTGTGGACCTATCTGCGCCAGCAGGGCGCGGGAGAGGATCCCTTCAACGGCACGCTGAAGGATGGCTACAGGGTGAAGTTGGCCTTCAACCTGGGAAAGAGCATCCGCCTGGAAAAAGGCCAGTATGTGACGGACGTCATCAGCAACAAGATGGGAGTATCCATGGAGATCGGACTGATTTCCCTGGCGATTTCTCTCGTGCTGGGCGTCGTGTTCGGCGTGGCGCAGGCTCACTACAAGGGAGGAGCCTTCGATCACATCGGCACCGGATTCACGGTGGTGGTCAATGCGGTGCCGCATCTGGTCATCTATACCATCATCATGATCGCGGGCAGCAGCCTGTTCGGTCTGCCTATGCGGTATGACGCGACGGCGGCCAATCCGACGCTGACCAAGATCCTTCCCATCGTCTGCCTGTCCGTAGCTTCCACCGCCGGATACATGCTGTGGACCCGCCGGTACATGGTGGACGAGCTGAACAAGGATTACATCCGACTGGCGAAGCTGAAGGGACTGAGCACCCGGAAGGTCATGTTCCGGCATGTGCTGAAAAACGCGTTCGTGCCGCTGGCGCAGTATCTGCCCTATTCCATCCTGCTGACGGTCGGCGGCAGCCTGCTGGTGGAAACCTTCTTCTCCGTACCCGGCATGGGTCCGGAGCTCACCAAGGCGATTGGCCGGTATGACCTGAATCTGGTTCAGGGCATCGTCCTGCTGTATGCGACCATGGGTATTCTGGGCGTGTTCCTGGGCGACCTGCTGATGACTGTGATTGATCCCCGGATTAAGCTGACAGGGAAGGGAGATGTGCGCTGATGGCAACGAAACGACAAAAGACCGTACAGGAGCTGGAAGCTCCGGTCGTGGACCTGACCGCGGACAAGAAGGCCGTCGAGGCGGACAACAAGAGCGAGCGGCCCATGGGGCGGGAATATCCCAAGTCCCGGCGTACCATGCCGGAGAAGCAGCTGTTCGAATTCGCGGAATACAAGGCGCAGGAAGCGGAAAAAATCGGATACTCCAACTACTCCTACTGGAAGAGCGTCTGGGCCAACTTTATCAAGAACCGCCCGGCACTGATCATGTCCGTCATTTTTATCCTGCTGTTTATTTTCACCTTTGTGGCCTCCGCCATCGGCAAGTATGACATCAATATGGCGCCGGATCCGCTGAACCGGGCTTTCATTGAGCCCAACGGGGAATACTGGTTCGGCACCAACGCCATCGGGCAGGATTACTGGGCGCAGGTCTGGTATGCCACCCGGGCTTCCATCCTGCTGGCGGTGCTGGTCTCCCTGGGGCAGATTCTTGCCGGTGTGATCATCGGGCTGATCTGGGGATATGTGCGGAAGCTGGACAGGTTTTTCACGGAGCTGTACAACCTGATCGACAACATCCCGACTATTATCTATATGACCCTGATCGCCCTGATGGTGGGCAAGAGCATGGTGACCATGGGCGTGACCATGGTGGCCTTCGGATGGCTGGCCACGGCGCGCAACGTCCGGAATCTCGTGTTCATGTACCGGGACCGGGAGTACAACCTGGCCTCCCGCTGCCTGGGCACGGGGCTGTGGCGGATCCTGTTCCGGAATATTTTCCCGTATCTGATTTCCGTGATCATTCTGCGGATGGCGCTGGCGATCCCCAGCACCATCGCCTATGAGACGACGCTGACCTATCTGGGCCTGATGGATATCACCAAGCCCAGCCTGGGCATGCTGCTTTCCGCCGCGCGGGCCATCTTCCCCCGGGCGTCCTACACGCTGCTGTTCCCGGCCATCATCGTCTCCATTATCACGATCACCTTCTACCTGGTGGGCAACGCGTTTTCCGACGCGTGCGACCCGCGGAACCATGTGTAAGGAAGGAGGAGCCCCATGAGCGAAACGAGTGAAAAAATCAGCGGACGCATGCGGGAAGGGATCGAACAGATCCGCGGTGTCGATTTTGATGAGCGGGCCCGGGCCATTCTGAGCCAGGAGCCCCTGCTGAGCGCCCAGGAGGTGGAGGTGACCTTCAGCCTGCGGGGGAACAAGCTGACCGCCATCCGGAGGACCTCCCTGGATCTTTATGAGGGGGAAACGCTGGCGATCGTCGGCGAGAGCGGATCCGGCAAGAGCGTGTTTACCAAATGCTTTGTCGGAATGCTGGACAAGAACGGATCCATCACCCACGGCTCCATCATGTACAACGGACAGGATCTGACCAAGCTGACCGAGAAGGAATGGCTGAAGATCCGCGGCCGGAAAATTGCCATGGTGACCCAGGACCCCATGACCAGCCTGAACCCCCTGAAAACCGTGGGATGGCAGATTCAGGAAGCGGTTGAACTGCATCAGGGGCTGAAGGGAAAGGCTGCGAAGGAAGAGACGCTGCGCATTCTGGAGGCTGTCGGCATCCCGGATCCGGCCCGGCGCTACAAGCAGTATCCTCACGAATTCTCCGGCGGCATGCGGCAGCGCGTCGTCATTGCCATCGCCGTGGCCTGCAAGCCGCAGATTCTGATCTGCGACGAACCGACCACCGCCCTGGACGTGACCATTCAGGCGCAGATTCTGGACCTGATCCGGAGACTCCAGAAGGAACAGAACATGACCATCATCTATATCACCCATGATTTGGGGGTGGTGGCCAACGTCGCGGACCGGGTCGCGGTCATGTATGCCGGACAGATTATCGAAGTGGGGATGTGCAACGAAGTTTTCTTTGATCCCTGGCATCCCTATACCTGGGCGCTGCTGCAGGCGCTTCCGCAGCTGGGCGTCAAGGGAGAAAAGCTGCCCGCCATCGACGGAACGCCCCCCAACCTGTTCAACGAGATTCAGGGAGACGCCTTTGCACCCCGGAACAAGAAGGCGCTGAACATAGACTTTCTGGAAGAGCCGCCCATGTACGAGGTGACCAGCACGCACATGGTCAAGGCCTGGCTGCGGGATCCCCGGGCCCCGAAGGTGGAGCAGCCCACAGCCATCGCCAGGCTGGCGGAGACGAGGCAAGAGACGGGTACAGACCCCGATGCGTACCATCCGCACCTGGATCCGAACCGGGAAACCCTGATCGAAGTCAAAAACATGCAGGTGACCTTCGGAAGCGGCCGGCACAAGTTTGTGGCGGTGGATGACGTCAACTTCGAAATCTACAAGGGAGAAACATTCTCCCTGGTGGGCGAGTCCGGATCCGGAAAAACCACGATCGGACGGGCGATTGTCAGGATCAATCCGATCACCGGCGGCGAGGTGCGTTTCAAGGGAGAGCGCATCAGCGGCAAGATCAGCCGGGAACTGGACACGAAGGTAATCCGCTCCATGCAGATGATTTTCCAGGACCCCATGGCCTCCCTGAACGAGCGGGCGAAGGTGGACTACATCGTATCGGAAGGACTGATGAACTTCCACCTGTATGAGAATGAGCACGACCGGCAGGACAAGGTGCAGGAGGCGCTCCGGGAAGTAGGCCTGCTTCCGGAATTTTCCAGCCGGTTCCCCCACGAGTTCTCCGGCGGGCAGCGGCAGCGCATCGGCATTGCCCGCAGCCTGATCATGCAGCCGGAATTCATTGTGGCGGACGAGCCCATTTCCGCGCTGGATGTATCCATCCGGGCCCAGGTGCTGAACCTGCTGAACGACATGAAGAAAAAGCGCGGGCTGACCTATCTGTTCATTGCGCATGACCTGTCCGTCGTCCGGTTTATCTCGGACCGGATCGCCGTCATTCACAAGGGCAGAATCTTGGAACTGGCGGAGGCGGAGGAGCTGTTCTTCCGGCCCATGCATCCCTATACCAAGGCCTTGCTTTCCGCCGTACCGAATCCGAACCCCTATCTGGAGCGGAGCAAAAAGCTGTTGGTCTACGATCCCTCCATCCACGATTATTCCTCCGAGAAGCCAAAGTGGGCCGAGCTGATTCCGGGCCATTTTGTCTACGGAAACGAGCGGGAGCTGGACGGTTACCGGAAGGAATTCAACCTGTAAAAAAAGAAGAAAGCAGCGCCCCGGCCCGGGAAACGGGCCGGGGCGCTGCTTTACGGGCGCGGACCTGACAGAAAATCAGTTCACGCCCCGGAAACCTTTTCCGATAATTTCCGTACTGGTGGTAATGATCAGGAAGGCGGAGGGATCCTCCTGGTGAATGTAGTTCCGGAGCAGGACGGCCTGATGCCGCGAAACGGCGGTCAGCAGAATGGTTTTGCCGTCATGGGTGTATACCCCCTCTCCGTGGAGCCGGGTGGCGCCCCGATGCAGGGTATCGGTGATAAAGGATTCCAGCTTCTCCGGATGGGAGGTAATGATGTGGAAGCATTTCTGAATCCGCAGATTGTCCGCTACCACGTCGATAAAGAGGGACTTGATGATCAGCCCCAGGAGGGAGAAGAGCCCCGTTTCCATGCCGAAGGCAGCGCAGGCGGCCAGGGTGATGACGATGTCGCTGCAGAGCAGGGCAATCCCGATATTCAGGGAGGTATATTTTTTCAGGATCATGGCGACGATGTCCGTCCCGCCGCTGGAGGCGTCCAGGTTGAACAGCAGGGCGGAACCCACGGCCGGGAGGCCTACGGCAAACATCAGTTCCATCAGGGGCTGGCTCGTCAGGGGCTGATCAAGGGGAAGGACGATCTCCAGGAGCCGGATCAGCCCGGACATCAGCAGGGAAGCATAGGCCGTCCTTACGCCGAAGCTTTTGCCAAGCACCAGGAACCCGACAATCAGCAGCAGCACATTGATGATGGAAACGAAGGTTCCCGGTGTTATCCCGGGGATATAATGCCCCAGGACAACGGATATGCCGGTGACGCCTCCGGTGGAAAAATGATTGGGAAACTTGAAGAAGTAGATGCCCACCGTCATGATCACCACACCCAGGGTGATCAGACACCAGTCCTGCAGCGCTTTTGCTTTGCTTTGATTCATCTGAGCCTCCGGCGGCTGTTTTTTCCGCGCTTTCCTCCTGCCTCCGCGGCGCGCGGCCGCCCCGGGGCTTCCGCATCCGCCAGGGCAGAATTAAGGATTCTACAGAAGGACCGCCGGCTCCTTCCGCTTCGACACGGTTCGGATAAAAAATGTTTTTTTTTTGTTCTTTTGCCCCTCCGGAGATATTTCTGCGGCGCATGTGTGATAGAATACCCCGTAGTCTGCTCGAAGTCTGTTCTTGGAGCAGGAAGAAGTGTTATACGGGTTCGGCCCGTGTAATAAATATTTTGAAAGGAAGATGCGAAATGACCAAGTTTGCAAAGATCCTGTCCCTGGTTCTTGCTCTGACCATGCTGTGCGGCGTGGCGATGGGCGAGGGTGCTCAGACGGCTGCGGCTGCGCAGACGGAAGTGGATATGGACGCCTATGAAGCGGCCTCCACCGAAATCTACGAAGCTGTGCTGGGTGAGTTCTACAAGGTTTATGTGGACGCGAAAGCGGAGGTGGAGAACCTCAGCAAGCGGTATGCCGAAATGGCGATTGCCGAGGCGAAGATCCTGGGCTCCGCTGTGATGATTCCCCTGGAGAGCCGCGGCGGCAACTATGCCATCACCCGGATTGCTCCCCGTTCCGCGAACACCACCCTGTGGGGCAACGACTCCGACCGTGTGCACCAGATGATCATCGTCAAGGATGGCATTCTGAAGAGCTCCGAAGTCGAGGATCTGCGGAATCTGTGGAATGAAGTCCGCGGCACCGGCACCTACGATGAAAAGGCCAAGGCCTATCTGACCGAAAAGGGCTACGAACTGACGGACGTATACAACTACGCCTACTCCAGCGACCCGAACACCTGGGACGTGCTGGCCACCTCCAAGCAGGCGGACAGCCGGGCCATCATCAACACCTATGACGGCCTGTACGAATATGATGAAGAGAACGAGATGCAGCCCGCCCTGGCGACCGGTTACACCGTGAGCGAGGACGGCCTGACCTACACCTTCACCATCCGCGAAGGCGCGGTGTGGGTGGACAGCCAGGGCCGCAAGGTTGCCGACGTCAAGGCGGATGACTGGGTTGCCGGCATGCAGCATATGATGGATGCCGCGGAAGGTCTGGAATATCTGGTCGGCCCCGACGGCTGCAACATCGCCGGCGCGCAGGCCTACATGAACGGCGAAACCACCGACTTTGCCACCGTGGGCGTGAAGGCTCCCGATGACAAGACCCTGGTTTACACCCTGGCCGCTCCGTCCCCCTTCTTCACCACCATGCTGGGCTACGGCGTGTTTGCTCCCATGAGCCGGGATTACTACACCTCCCAGGGCGGTCAGTTCGGCGCGGACTACAACCCCGAAGCGGAAACCTACCTGTACGGCAAGGATCCCGATCACATCGCCTACAACGGTCCGTATCTGGTGACCAACTCCACCAAGGAGAACACCATCGTGTTCCAGGCCAACGAGAACTACTGGAACAAGGACCACATCAACATCCACACCGTGAACTGGTACTACAATGACGGCACCGATGCCCTGAAGGCTTACAATGACTTCAAGGCCGGTATTCTGTCCGGCTGCGGCCTGAACTCCTCCGCTGCCGAGCAGGCGAAGGCGGACGGCCTGTTCGAAGAGCATTCCTACATCGCTCAGACGGACGCCACCTCCTTCATGGGCTTCTTCAACGTGAACCGTCACGCGTTCGCGAACTTCAACGATGCCACCGCGGTGGTTTCTCCCCAGACTGTGGAAGACGCTGCCCGGACCCATCAGGCGATGCAGAACATCAACTTCCGCCGGGCTCTGCTGATGAGCCTGGACCGCGGCGCCTATGAAGCCCAGTCCGTCGGCGAAGAGCTGAAGTATGCCGCCCTGATCAACAGCTACACCCCCGGCAACTTCGTGAGCCTGCCCGAGGAAGTGACCGTGCAGATCAACGGCGAAGACAAGACCTATCCCGCCGGCACCTACTACGGCCAGATTATGCAGGATCAGCTGGATGCCGACGGCGTGACCGCCAAGGTGTGGGATGCCGAGACGCAGATGAGCTCCGGCTTCGACGGATGGTACAACGTGGAGAACGCCAAGGTCTATCTGGACAAGGCGATCGAAGAGCTGGCCGCCGAAGGCCTGGTGATTGACGCGGAGCATCCGATCTATCTGGATGTGCCCACCTTCACCGGCAGTGAGATTTACAACAACCGCGAGGAAGCCCTGAAGCAGTCCGTGGCTGCCGCTTCCGACAACCGGATCGTGATCAACAAGGTGGATTGCCCCACCTCGAACGACTGGTACTATGCGGGATACTATTACAATACCGGACACGAAGCGAACTTCGACATCTGCGATCTGTCCGGATGGGGCCCCGACTATGGCGATCCGCAGAGCTATCTGGACACCATGCTGCCCGACTATGCCGGCTACATGGTCAAGGCTCTGGGCATCTTCTAATCCGGGAAGAGACTCCGCAAGAGCAAAAGGCGCGGGGGATGACGGTTTCCGTCATCCCCCTTTCCCGCCCCGGACCGGGAAAAGCGACCGCTTTCTTCCGGACTATCCGAAGAAAGAGAATCGCTCCGTTTCCGTCCTTCTGTCCGGAGGACGCTGCCTCCATTCGGAGACCGCGTCCTCCAGACAGGGGGATTCCCCTGTTATTAACGAAAGGAAATGCGACACGATGACGAAGTACCTGTTTCGACGGCTGCTGCACGGGCTGATTTCCGTGATTATTGTAGTGGCTATCGTCATGATCCTGATCTATTCCTGCCTGGACCGGCAGCTGATCTTTGCCCAGGATCCGGTTTTCACCCAGCTGGGCAACAATCAGAAGGTCGTGTATCAATACCGGAAATGGGAAGACTACGGATATATCGACTATGTCCCCTATCCGGAATGGCTGCAGACCATTGCCGCGTCGGAGAATCTTACCCAGGAACAGGTTGCATCCCTGTCCTCGATCGGCAGGAAGGCCGAAGCAGATCCGGAGGAAGTGGCAGCCTATGTGGCGCGTTTCACGGATTATTATAAGGGACAGGGATACACCGTCACCCGGCTGGACGCCAAGATGAGCAAGAAGAAGGTGGCGCCCGGCGGGCAACAGCAGCTCTTTGCCTTCAAGGATAAGCCGCTGATGGGTCGGCTGTGGAACTATCTGACCGGGCTGGTCAGCCTGGACAATATCCACTATGTGAAGGAAGATATCGGCCAGCGGGGACTGACCTTTACCCTGCATGATCCGCTCTATGGCGGGAAGACCTTTGCACCGGCCATCATCGGCAACGGGACGCTGCACAAGTATCTGCTGTATACCGACAACAGATTTCCCTTCATTCACCAGAACCTGGTGAACATCAATCTGGGAAAGAGCTATACCGTCAACAGCGGTGTGGATGTCTTCCAGAGCATGAACGCTCCCCAGGGCTCCTATGTGAGCCGGGAGATTACCTATCCCACCGGGCATACGGAGATCAGCGCGGATGATCTGCACAGCGCAACCTATGCGGCCGGATCCCGGGAGGCCAACCTTGTAAACAGGGACCGCTTTACGGACGACTATACCAACGTTGTTACGGTGAAGAGCGGTCTGAGCCAGATCGGATACTCCTTCGTGATCGGCATTATCGCGTCAGCCCTGGCCTATCTGCTGGGTGTGCCCATCGGCATTATCATGGCCCGGAAGAAGGACCAGCTGATCGACAAGATCGGAACAGTCTATATCGTCTTCATCATTGCCGTACCCTCCCTGGCCTACATTTTCCTGTTCAAGGCGATCGGCTACAGCATGGGGCTGCCTACCACCTTCAACATGGACAGCAATGACTGGCGGATGTACGCGCTGCCCATCATCTCCCTGGCGCTGCCTTCGGTGGCGAACCTGATGAAGTGGCTGCGCCGGTACATGATTGACCAGATGAACTCGGATTACGTCAAGTTTGCCCGGTCCGGCGGACTGAGCGAGCGTGAGATCTTCACTCATCATATTCTGAAAAACGCCATTATCCCGCTGGTGCATGGGATTCCCGGCACCATTCTGGGAGCGCTGGTGGGCGCCATCATTACGGAGCGCGTTTACGTGGTGCCCGGCGCCGGCAACCTGCTGACGAAGGCCATTAACATGTTTGACAACGGCGTCATCGTGGGCGTGACGCTGTTCTATGCCATGCTGAGCGTGATCTCCATCATCCTCGGGGATATCCTGATGTCCATGGTGGATCCCAGAATCTCCTTTACATCGAAAGCGAGGTAGGATGAATGAACGATAAAATGATTGATCTGAGCGATCTGAACCTGAGCGAGGAGGAGCTGTTCAGCCATGTGGACCACTCTTCGCTGGAAAGCGAAAAAATCACGGCGCCCCGGTACTCCTACTGGCGGAGCGTGTTCCGGGTTTTCTTTCACAAGCGGATCAACGTCGTGATCCTGGCGCTGTTTGCGGTGATCCTGGCCTTTACCTACATTTATCCGATGCTGGTGGAATACGACCCCTTTGCCAACCTGATGAATTCCTCGGCGAAGCATCTGCTGCCCGGCGTGGCCATGGAACGGCTGGGAAGAAACATCCACTGGATTCTGGGAAGCGGCGCCTCGGGCCAGTCCACCTTTGACGCGGTCTGGTTCGGCAGCAGGATCAGCGTCACGATGGCCTTTATCTGCGCGGCCATCAACCTGACGGTGGGCGTGGTGATCGGCGCAGTCTGGGGATTCAGCAAGAAGGTCGACATCGTGATGACCGAGGTGTACAACATCATCGGCAACGTGCCTTACATCCTGTTCATTTCGGTGCTGGTGCTGATTTTCTCCGCGGGATTCTGGACGATGGTTTTCGCCCTGACCATTACCGGCTGGCTCTTCATCGCCTACTTTATCCGGACCCAGGTAGTTATTATCCGGGACCGGGAATACAATCTGGCCTCCCGCTGCCTGGGAACCCCGATCCTGCGGATCGCGATGAAAAACATCCTGCCTTTCATGACCAGCGTGATCGTTACCCTCGCGGCTACGGAGATCCCCACCTACATCAGCTATGAGGTGTTCCTGTCCTATATCGGCATGGGTATGAGCGACATGAGCCTGGGCCGCCTGATCTATCAGGCGGAAAACGCCATGCTGACGCCCGGCTGGCAGTTCGAATTCTGGAGCCCGGTGGCGGTGGCTTCCATTATTACCGTCGTACTGTATGTGGTGGGACAGAACCTGGGCGATGCTTCTGACCCCAGAACCCATATGTGAGGTAGAAAATGGATAAGATGACGCAGAACCCGAACCATGTGCTGCTGAGCGTGCATGACCTGGAAGTGAAATTCCGGGTGCGCGGACGGATCCTGACTGCGATCCGGAACATTTCCCTGGATATTTTTGAAAACGAATCCATTGCCATCGTAGGCGAGAGCGGATCCGGCAAGAGCGTGTTTACCAAAACCTTTGCCGGAATGCTGGACTCCAACGGGTTTATCGACAGGGGAAGCATCGTGTTCGATGATCCGGAGCTTGCGGACACAAAGGTTTCGCTGACGGCCGGTATCCGCAGCAGTCTGGAAAAGTGCAGAAAGAAGCTGGATGAATACAGCCTGCTGGAAGCCGGCGCATCCACCTGGAGGGAGCTCCGGAACCTGGAGGAGGCGCGGGAAAAGAAAGCGGCCCTTTCCGATGAGGAAATAGAACAGATGGACAGCGAACTGAGCGAGCTGGTGTTCCAGCGGACCGAGCTGTTCAATCAGCGGCAGACCTACGATCCGAAGAACGAGAAGGAACAGATCCGCCAGGCGGGCGCAAAGCTCAAGGAGATGGACGCCCGGATCCGGAAGATGCAGGATCAGAAGAAGGAAAGGATCGCGGAGCGGAAGCGGGAAGCCGCCGCTGACCATGCCTGGCAGGCGGAAACCCGGGAAAAGATTCAGGCACTGCAGCGCAGATACAGGGAGGAGACTGCCCGGCCCATCTCGAAGGAACAGCAGGAGCGGAATGTGATCCTGGCCAAGGAGATTGAGCTTTCCACCGGAAGATACAGCCCCGCGAAGCGGAGCAGGACCGTCCGGGCCCTGCTGGCAGCGCTGAAAAAAGCGATGCAGGAGGGCAAGAATCTGGAGGACGAGGGAACCCGCAACGAAGTGTTCGAGCCCGTCACCTTCCGGGTCCGCTACCTGGATGAAACGGAGGAATGGCTCCACGGAACCTGCGTACTGGACCTGGCAAAGATCAGGGATCCCAAGGACTGGACCAAGGTTCGGGGCACCCGGATTGCCACGGTTTTCCAGGATCCCATGACCAGCCTGAACCCCATCATCACCATCGGCAAGCAGATCACCTCCATTATTCTGAAGCATCAGAACTGCAGCGAGGTGGAAGCCCGGAGGAGAGCGCTGGAGCTGATGAAGAAGGTCGGGATTCCCAACGCGGAGAACCGCTTTGACGACTATCCCTTCCAGTACTCCGGCGGCATGCGGCAGCGGATTGTTATTGCCATCGCCCTGAGCTGCCAGCCGAAAATTCTGATCTGCGACGAGCCTACGACGGCGCTGGATGTGACCATCCAGGCGCAGATTCTGAAGCTGCTGAAGGACCTGCAGAGAGAGTTCCAGTATACCATTGTGTTTATCACCCATGACCTGGGCGTGGTGGCCAACATCGCGGACCGGGTGGCCGTCATGTATGCAGGCCAGATCGTGGAATACGGCGGAGTCGAAGAGGTGTTTTACGATCCGCGGCATCCCTATACCTGGGCTCTGCTTTCCTCCCTTCCCCAGCTGGCAAAGAAGGATACCGTGCTGTATTCCATCGCGGGAACGCCGCCCAGCCTGTACAACAAGATTGTGGGTGACCCCTTTGCTCCCCGGAATCCTTACTGTATGAAGATCGATACACTGAAGGAGCCGCCGATGTTCCAGGTCTCGGAAACCCATTTCGCCAAGACCTGGCTGGAAGATCCCAGAAGCCCGAAGGTACAGAAGCCTGAGATCATCGAGAACATCCACGAAAAGCTGATAGAGGCCTTCAACATCTGACCGGACACAGCGGGAGGACGCCCCGAAGCAAAACGGGACGGAAGGATCAGCGGAGAAGGAATTCTCCTGTGAATCAAATGAGGAGCAATACGATATGGCAAAGCAAGAAAGCAACGTCACGGCTCATCTGCCGGAACACGGCCCCCTGAACGAGGAGGGACGGGAGATCCTGCTGTCCCTGAAGAATGTGGATATCACCTTCGGCAAGGATGAGAACGCGGTCCGCGCGGTGAAGAATGCCTCCTTCGATATTTTCAAGGGAGAAACCTTCTCCCTGGTCGGAGAGAGCGGATCCGGCAAGACCACGATCGGACGGGCGGTGATCCGGGTCAATCCATGCGCGGCGGGAGAAATCCAGTACAAGGGCGTCCGCATCAGCGGTAAAATTCCCCGCAGCCTTGACCGGGAAGTCATCCGGAATATTCAGATGGTTTTTCAGGATCCCGCCGCCTCCCTGAACGAACGGGCAACGGTGGACTATATTATCTCGGAAGGCCTGTACAATTTCCATCTGTTTGAGAATGAGGCGGATCGGGTAAAGAAGGTGGAGACCATCATCAATGAGGTGGGTCTGCTGCCGGAGCATCTGACCAGGTATCCGCACGAGTTTTCCGGAGGACAGCGCCAGCGGATCGGGCTGGCCCGCGCCATGGTGATGGAGCCGGAGCTGGTCATCGCGGACGAGCCCATCTCCGCCCTGGACGTTTCCATCCGGGCGCAGGTGCTGAACCTGATGAAGAAGTTCCAGAAGGAAAGGGATATCACCTATCTGTTCATTGCTCACGATCTGAGCATCGTCCGGTTTATTTCGGACCGGATCGCGGTGATCTACAAGGGAGACATCGTGGAAATTGCAGAGACGGATGAGCTGTTCAATTATCCGCTGCATCCCTATACCCGCAGCCTGATTTCCGCCATTCCCATTCCCGATCCGAAGCTGGAGAAGCACAAGGTGCTGTTCACCTATGATCCCTCCGTCCATGACTACTCCGTGGACAAGCCCAGCCTGCAGGATATCGGGCACAACCACTTTGTGTACGGAAACGCGAAGGAAATCGAAGCCTACAGGGCGCAGCGCGAATCCGGGACTCCGCTGAAGTCCATTACCATTCTGCCGGAGAATGAGGAAGCGCCCAGCAGCATCCAGGAAGACACCAAGGTGGACGAGGATTTCCTGCGGACGCCGGTTCATGACACGGGAAACATCTGGCTGGCAGTGCTGGCTTTCTTCCTCCCGCTGCTGGGCCTGATCGGCACCTGGCTGTTTAAAAAGTATCACCACTTCCGGAACTACAAGGTCTGCCGCAGGGGAACCATTGCCGGCTTTGCCGTGCTGGGCGCGATTGTGGTACTGTTCGGGCTGTTCCTGCTGCTGTCCGTACTCTGACGGACCGCGGGAGAATGCCTGCGCGCGGGGAAACCGGACAGCGGAGGCGCCGGCTTCGGACGGGAAAAGCAGGTTGGATTTCGGGAGAAACGGGACATGAAACGGGAAGCAAGAGATTTCCGGGAAAGAATGCCCAGACCGGTACGGCGGATTCCGCTGGAGGAGGGTTCCCTCCGCAGACGGATCATCGGCGCAGGAATTGCGCTGGTCGTTGCCGGCCTGGCGCTTTTTATTGCGCTTCGGACGATGACCCGGGTGGATGCCGGGTGGGCCTGGATTGAACCGGATTCCGCGGAAGGCCCGACGGCGGAGGTCAGACTGTGGGCGGAGCTGGGCGCGGGAGAGGAAAGCCCCCTGACGGAAAGGAAAAAGCTGACCGCGCTTTACAGCGGCGCGGCCAGGGAGCTGTATACCCTGTTCAGCCCCTATGAGATTTTCAGCGGGGTGAACAACCTGTGGTGGATCAATCATCATCCGAATGAGGAGGTCACGGTGGATCCCCGCCTCTACAGCGCACTGGAAAAATGCGCGGGGAGCGGGCGCGGAATCTATTTCGGCCCTGTGTATGAGATCTGGGACGGGGTGTACTTCAGCCAGACGGATCAGGATGCGCGAATCGCCGATCCCAGGGAGGGAGCGGCCAATGCCGCGGCGCTGGCGGAAATCCTGGCGGCACTGCAGGATGAGAGCCAGATTTCCCTGAGCTTTCTCGGGCAGGGAATGCTGCGGCTGAATGTTTCGGAGCAGCTTCTCCGCCTGGCGGAGGAGGAGGGAATCGAGCGGTTTCTTGACTTTGGGTGGATGCAGAACGCCTGCGCGGCGGATGAGCTGGCCCGGGTGCTGACGGAAGCCGGATGGACACGGGGGGTGCTGGTCAGCCAGGACGGTTTTATCCGGTGCCTGGACGGCCGGGACAGCTTTGTGCTGGAGATTCTGAGCACCCTGCAGGGGAAGGCAGTCCGAAATGCGGAGGCCCGATACCGGGGCCCGGCTGCGCTGATGCAGCTGATTCCCGCCCCCCGGGGAGAGCGGGCCAGGTCCTACCTGTATGCGGACGGGACGCTGCGCACCGCCTGGATTTCCCGGGAGGATGGGCTGGACCGGCAGCCGGTGGACAGCCTGAGCACGATCTCCCGGACGAAAGGCTGCCTGGATATGGCGCTGGAGGTCTGGCCGCTGCTGACGGAGGAGGAATTCCGGCCGCAGGCGCTGGAAGCGCTGGCCGAGCCGGGAGAGATTTCCCTGATTGCGATCCGGGACAATCGGATTTATTGCGCCGGGGAAGGGTTTGAAGTGCTGAAAGGCCCCGGAGCAGCAAAAAACGGCGGAAACTGAACCAGGCCTGCCAAAAGGCGTGAGCTGCAACAGCCCGCGCCTTTTTTGGATGGACGGAACAGGGCGGGCGGAGCCGCGCGGATCTTGACAACAAAAGGGCTTGAAACCTATAATAGCATGTATTTTTATGGAGATGAGAGGTGAGTCTGATGCAGAAGGCACTGATCAGCGTAACGGGACTGGATGCAACGGGAATCATTGCAAAGGTTGCGACTAAGCTCAGCGAACTGAACGTCAACATCCTGGATATCAGCCAGACCATTCTGGGCGGCTATTTTACCATGATGATGATCGTGGACATCAGCGGGTCTGCGGAGGATTTTGACGGGATCAACAGGGCGCTGCAGCCGATCCGGGAGGAGCTGAAAATGGAGATCCACATACAGCGGATGGACATTTTCGACGCCATGCACCGGATCTGAGGCCCGACGGATGCGGGAAGCGCTTTCCCGGAACCCGGAGAAGGAACGGGAAAAGGCAGAAGGAGAACAAGATGATTGAAACAGGTGAAATCCTGCAGACGCTGCGGATGATCCAGGAAGAGCATTTCGATGTCAGAACCATTACCCTGGGGATTAACCTGCTGGACTGCTCGGATCAGGATCCGGAGCAGTGCGCCCGCCGGGTTTATGAGAAGATCTGTGCTACGGCGAAGGATCTGGTTCCTGTCGGGGAAAGAATTGAGGCAGAGCTGGGCATCCCCATTGTGAACAAGCGCATCAGCGTGACCCCGGTGAGCCTGATCTGCCAGGGCGATCCCCGGCCGATCGCCCTGGCGCTGGACAGGGCTGCGGGGGAGATGGGCGTCAACTTCCTGGGAGGTTACAGCGCGCTGATGCACAAGGGAGCCACCCGGGCAGACGAACGGCTGCTGGCTTCGATTCCGGAGGTGCTGAGTGAGACGGAACGTCTCTGCGCCAGTGTGAATGTGGCTTCCACCCGGGCGGGCATCAATATGAATGCCGTTCGGGAGATGGGAGAAATCATCCGGAAGACCGCGGAGATGACCGCGGACAGCGACGGGCTTGGCTGCGCCAAGCTGGTGGTCTTTGCCAACGCAGTGGAGGACAATCCCTTTATGGCAGGGGCATTCTGCGGAGTGGGAGAACCGGAATGCGCCATTAATGTGGGTGTCAGCGGTCCCGGCGTAGTCAAGAAAGCGCTGGAGGAAGTCCGGGGGCAGCCTTTTGATATTGTGGCGGAAACCATCAAGAGGACGGCCTTCAAGATTACGAGGGTCGGCCAGCTGGTGGCCCGGGAGGCCAGCCAGCGGCTGAACATTCCCTTCGGCATCGTGGATCTGAGCCTGGCGCCGACCCCTGCCCGGGGGGACTCCGTAGCCCATATCCTGGAGGAGATGGGGCTGGAGAGCACCGGCGCGCCCGGAACGACAGCTGCCCTGGCCCTGCTGAACGACGCGGTGAAAAAGGGCGGCGTTATGGCCAGCAGCCATGTGGGCGGCCTGAGCGGAGCCTTCATTCCGGTCAGCGAGGATATCGGTATGATTGAGGCGGCCGCCAAGGGCGCCCTGACGCTGGAAAAGCTGGAAGCAATGACCTGCGTATGCTCGGTGGGGCTGGATATGATCGCGGTTCCCGGGGATACGAGTGCGGCCGCCATCAGCGGAATTATTGCAGATGAGGCGGCGATCGGCGTGGTCAACAACAAGACCACGGCGGTCCGGATCATTCCGGCGGTGGGAAAGAAAGCGGGAGACCGGGTGGAATTCGGCGGATTGCTGGGATATGCGCCGGTCATGCCTGTCAATGAATACGGAAACGCAGAATTTATTGCCCGGGGAGGACGGATTCCGGCTCCGCTGCATTCGCTTCGCAACTGAGAGCGGCGAGCCGGGTATGCCTGCAGGAAACGGAATGGGAGAAAAATGAGCAATTTTGTAGATCGGGTGAAGATTACGGCCAAAGCCGGAAACGGCGGAAACGGATCCGCCTCCTTTCACCGGGAAAAGTATGTCCAGAACGGCGGCCCTGACGGCGGCGACGGCGGAAGGGGCGGAGATATTCTGCTGTATGCGGATGAGAACATGCATACGCTGCTGGACTTCCGCTTCCGGAGCAAATATACGGCGGAAAACGGGGGAGACGGGCTGAGCAACCTGCGCACCGGCAAGCGGGGCGAGGATCTGATGATCAAGGTTCCGGTGGGAACGATCGTCCGGGAGGCTGAATCAGGCCGGATTCTTGCGGATATGGACCGGGCGGGGGAAACCCGGGTGCTGCTGAGGGGAGGCCGGGGCGGCTGGGGCAACCGCCATTTTGCCACCTCGACCCGTCAGGCGCCGAACTTCGCCAAGCCCGGGGTCAAAACGGAGATCCACACCCTGCAGCTGGAGCTGAAAACCATAGCGGATATTGGTCTGGTAGGTTATCCGAACGTTGGGAAAAGCTCGATTCTGTCCGTGCTGACCAGCGCCCGGCCCAAGGTGGGCAATTACCATTTCACCACGCTGACGCCGAACCTGGGCATCGTCCGGAAGTACGGGCAGGACATCGTACTGGCGGATATCCCCGGACTGATCGAAGGCGCCGCGGAGGGCGCAGGGCTGGGGCATGATTTTCTGCGCCACGTGGAAAGAACCCGGCTGCTGCTGCATGTGGTGGACGCCAGCGGCAGCGAGGGCCGGGATCCGGTGGACGACCTGGATCAGATCAACAATGAGCTGGAGCATTACGGAGAGCTTGGGGAGAAGCCCCAGATCATCGTTTGCAACAAGATGGACCTGCCGGGAGCAGAGGAAAACCTGAAGCGGATTCAAGCCCTGGCGGAGGGCATGGGAACGCCGGTCTACGCCGTGAGCGCCGCGGCCCATCAGGGCTTTGAGGAGCTGATGGACGCGGCGGCCAGAATGCTGGAAGATCTGCCGCCCATCCTGCACTTTGCGGAGGAGGAGGAACCGCTGCCGGAGAAGCGGAACGACGATGAATTCCGCGTGATCTTCGACGGAGCCACCTACTTTGTGGAAGGCCCCGGGATGGAACGGCTGCTGGACAGCGTCAACTTTGAGGATCTGGAAAGCATGAACTGGTTTCACCGGACCCTGCGGCGCTGGGGAGTCATCGACGCGCTGCGGGAAGCCGGCGCCGGGGAAGGCGCTACGGTATGCATCGGTGAAATGGAATTTGATTTTGTGGAGTGAGACAGAATGACCGGAAAACAGAGAGCACGGCTGCGGGCGATGGCCAACACCCTGGAGACGATCCTGTATATCGGGAAGGACGGCATCGGGGAAAACACGATCCGGGAGACGGAGGACGCGCTGGAAGCCCGGGAGCTGATCAAGGGATGCGTTCAGCAGGGATGTCCCCTGGATGCACGGGAGGCGCTGCAGGAGCTGTGCGAGAGAACGCATGCGGAACCGATTCAGCATATCGGACGGCGGTTCGTGATGTACCGCCCGAGCCGGGAAAATCCCCGGATTACGCTGGACTGAAGAGAAGAAGGACGACGAACCTCCGGAAAGCGACGGAAGAAAGTGTGCAGAGAAATGAGCGTACCCCGGATCAGGGATTATCAGGGACAGCGGATTCATCTGATCGGAATCGGCGGCAGCAGCATGAGCGGCCTTGCGGAGATGCTGATGGATCAGGGATATCGGGTTTCCGGAAGCGACCGGGATGAGGGGTATCTGATCCAGGGCGTAAGGGAGAAAGGCGCGGAGGTGCAGATCGGCCATCGGGCGGAAAACGTGCACGGTGCTGCGCTGGTCTGCTACAGCGCGGCCATCCGGCCGGACAACCCGGAGCGCCTGGAGGCGGAACGGCTGGGAATACCCACCCTGGAGAGGGCCTATCTGCTGGGACAGCTGATGGAAGGATTCAGCAAGGCGGTGGGCATTTGCGGAGCCCACGGCAAGACCACGGTGACATCCATGCTGAGCGAAATGCTGCTGGAGCATGGAATGGATCCCAGCATCCACATCGGCGGCCGGCTGGATGCCATCGGCGGCAGCACCAGGGTAGGCCACAGCGATATCTTTGTGGCGGAAGCCTGCGAATTCAACCGGAGCTTCCTGCGGATGAATCCGACGGTAGCCGTGGTGCTGAACATCGACGCGGATCATCTGGACTGCTACAGGGATCTGGAGGAGATTGAGGAGACCTTCGGCCAGTACCTGCACCTGCTGCCGCAGGAAGGGATCGCGCTGGGAAACGGAGACGATCCCCGGGTCCGGCGGCAGATCGAAAAGCTGAGCTGCCGGAAAATCTTTTTCGGATTCGGCAGGCAGAATGAGTGGCATCCGGAGAACCTGCAGGAGGATGACCGGGGATATGCCTCCTTCGACCTGATGCGCGGGGAGAAAAAGGTGACGTCGGTGCGAATGGGCGTGCCGGGAGACTTCAACGTCATGAACGCGCTGGCCGCGCTGGCTGCGGCGGATGCGCTCGGGCTGCCGGCGGAGAAAGCGGCGGACACGCTGGAACGCTTTACCGGAGCGCATCGCCGCTTTGAACTGACGGACACGATAGACGGCGTGGAAATATTCCATGATTACGGGCATAATCCGGCGGAGATGAGAAATGCCCTTTCCATCGCCCGGAAACGCTGCAAAGGGCGGCTCTGGGCGGTCATGCAGCCTCACACCTTCAGCCGGGTGCGGACGCTGTTCCAGGATTATCTGACCTGCACGGAAGCGGCGGACTTCACCCTGGTGACCGATATCTGCGCGGCCCGGGAAAAGGATCCCGGGGACCTGAACAGCGGGATGCTGGTGGAGGGTATGAAGGAACACGGCATCCGTGCAGTCTGGACTCCCAGCTTTGACGATACGGAAAAATACCTGCGGGAGCACTGGCAGGCAGGGGATCTTGTGATTACCATGGGATGCGGGGATATCAATATGCTGAATGCACAGATCCACCGGCATGAGTACCCGGAGAACTGAAATCCCGGGGAGCGGTCAGGCAGGAGACCGGTGCGGGTATGAAAGGAAATGAACGGAACAGCATGAGGCCAAGAAATATCCGGATTATCGACGCGGATGCAATCCGGCAGAATATGGTGCTGCTGCGCGGAGCGGTTCCCCGCAGCGCAGAAATTATGGCAGTGGTGAAGGCGGACGGCTACGGCCACGGAGCGGTGACCGCTGCCCGGGCCGCCCTGTCCGGAGGCGCTTCGGCACTGGCGGTTGCCACCGCAGAGGAAGGAATCGAGCTCCGGCAGGCGGGCATCACGGCGCCGATCCTGGTGCTGGGAGCGGCGGACCGGGAAGGGGCGGAAGCGGCGGCGCGCAGCGACCTGACGATGACCGTATGCAGCCCGGAAATGGTTCGCCTGTGCCAGTCCGCGGCGGAGCAGGCGGCGGCCCGGAAGGGGAAGCCGGAAACGGTAAAGGTTCATTTGAAGGTGGACAGCGGTATGGGCCGGCTGGGCGTTCGCAGCCTGACGGAGCGGGAAAGCGTGCTGGAAGCGATTTCTGAATGCCGCCTTGTTCAGCTGACCGGGGCGTACACCCACTTCAGCGACGCGGACGGAAACGCGGAGGGGGAGATTTACTCAGAGGAGCAGTTCCGGCGCTTTCTGACCCTGACGGAGGGGCTTCGCGTTCCGCGGCACTGCGCCAATTCCGCTGCGGCCCTCCGCCATCCGGAATGGGCGCTGGACATGGTGCGGGAAGGGATCAGCCTCTACGGATATCCCCCGGTAGAGACAGGGCTCGGCCTGAAACCGTGCATGGAATGGCGCGCGAAAATCAGCTATGTGAAGGAGGTTCCCCCGGGAGAGTATATCAGCTACGGAAGGACCTTCCGTACAGACAGGCAGACCCGGATTGCCACGATCACCTGCGGATACGGGGACGGATATCACCGGTCGGCCGGAGGGCAGGCGGAAGTGCTGATCCGGGGCAGGCGGGCCCGGATTCTGGGACGGATCTGCATGGATCAGATGATGGCGGATGTGACGGAGATCCCGGAGGCAAAAGAAGAGGATCCGGTCATTCTCCTGGGAGAGGACGGCGGAGAGCGAATCTCCGCGGAGGATCTTGCCCGGTGGAGCGGAACCATTTCCTACGAGATTCTGCTCAGCAGCGGGAAGCGGGTGATTCGGACAGAAAAGACAAAGGCCGCGGAGGACGCCGGACAGCACATTTGCACCGGCGTACGGAAGGAACCCGCGGATAAGACGGAATGAAAGACAGGAGCTGGAACGATGTCAGACAAAAGCAGGCAGCCGGTAAAAAAGGTGGTTCGACCCTTTGTGACAGGATCTCCCACGGATGAGAGAACCCTGGGGGGAGCATTGGGCTTCTTTGGCGTGACGCTGATGGTGGCGCTGATGACCTTTCTGGTCTGCAGCATGTTTACCATGAAAAACACGGTGCTTCGGACGGCGCTGAATATGCTGGTGGAAGTGCTGGTGCTGTTTGTTTTCTACAACAGCGCCGTCGGAAAGGGCGCGGACGCCGTGGCGAGGGGAGAGATCCTCTGGCAGCGGCAGGAGAAAGGACAGAGCTTCTCCGCGGGAGAGAAGGCCGTCTGCTTCCATCCGCTGAAAGGTTACCTGACAGCACTGACGGGAAGCATTCCCGTACTGATCTGCGCTGTTCTGCTGGCCATTGTGACAACGCGCCAGACAACCAATGCGGGCACAATTCCCGCCTGGCTGGATACATACCGGTCCCGCGGAGAGATCGGAGGGGCTCTGGTGGCCTATACCCAGAGCGCGGGAATGGGTGTCCAGGACATCCTCCGGATTGCTGTGCGGATCATGATCATGCCCTTTGTATCCATGGTGGGAGCGGAGAATCGGGACGGAATGCTTCTGCTGGAGCATCTGAGTCCGATCCTTGTCCTGCTGCCCGCCCTGGCCTATGGCACCGGGTATCTGCAGGGCCGGCAGGAGAGGACAAAAATCCATACCGGGATTGCGGAGAGCAACCGGCGCCGGGTCCGCAGGGAAAAGAAGGCCAGGAAAGCACGGATGACGCCCAAGCCCAGGACGCCGGAACAGCTGAACTGAGATGCTGAGAATTATTGCGGGAACCCATCGGGGACGCCGGATTGAGGCTCCGGAGGGGCGGGATACCCGGCCGACCCTGGACCGCGTCCGGGAAAACCTGTTCAATATGCTGCAGGGAAGGATTCCGGATGCGCGGGTGCTGGATCTGTTTTCCGGCAGCGGCGCGCTGAGCCTGGAAGCGCTGAGCCGGGGAGCTGCCTTCGCGGTGATGGCGGACCGGGATCGGGAGGCCTGCCGGATCGAGGAGAAGAACGTCAATGCACTGGGACTTTCGGATAAGACCCGGCGAATGCGCAGCGAATGGGAACGCACCCTTCGGACGCTGACGGAGGAAGGGGATAAATTCGACCTGATTTTCCTGGATCCTCCCTACGTCATGACGGACCTGCGGGAGATGACGGAACGGCTGAAACCGCTGATGGCGGAGGATGCGTGGATTGTGCTGGAGCATCAGGCCCGGGCTGAAATCCAGGTGGCGAAGGGGCTGACTCCCGTCAGGGAAAGAACCTGGGGATACTGTGGGGTGAAAATCTATGAGCAGCTGTGTGATCCCGGGATCCTTTGATCCGGTAACCCGGGGGCATATGGATCTGATCCGCCGGACGGCGCAGCTTTTTGACCGGGTGACCGTGGTGGTGATGGTCAACATACACAAGCAGGGGACCTTTTCCACGGAGGAGAGGGTGGAGCTGCTGCGGAAGGCCTGCAGATCTGAAGCGAACGTCCGGGTCGAGCAGTGGGAAGGCCTGCTGAGCGAGTATATGCGGAAGACCGGGGAAAGGACCGTTGTACGGGGCGTACGGAACGGTACGGAATACGATGGGGAGTGTTCCGCGGCACAGGCCAACCGGATGCTGAATCCGCGGATGGAAACCCTGCTGATGCCGGCAGGAGACGGATACCAGTGGATTTCCTCCTCCGCGGTGAGGGAAATTGCAGCCTTCGGCGGCGACATCCGGGAATTTATTCCCCGGGAGTGCGCGGAGGAAATCATCCGGAAGCTGTCGAATGAATAAAGGATCTGGATCACCAGCGGAACAGGAAGGCGGAGGCGAAAAGGATATGGATACACCCAGAAGAAGGAGCCTGAATCGGGAAGAACAGCCGGAGACGGCAGAAGCGGCTGAAAGCAGGGAAAATGCGGAAGCCAAAACCCCTGCAGCAGACATGAACAGCGCAGAAAACTGCATCCAGGCTGTGGAGGCCATGAAGCGTGAGCTGAGCTCTGCGAAGAAATCCCTGATGAACTCGGAAAACTGCGTGGTAAACCGCGGCGTACTGCAGGCACAGCTGGACTATCTGGAACGGAATCTGCCCGATACCGTGCGCCGGGCGGCCGAAATCGTGAAAAATGACCAGACGATCCGCCGGGAAACGGAAGAGAAGAAGAACCAGATTCTGAGCGAGGCGCAGGCTGCGGCGCAGAAGGGGCTTCGGGATGCGGAAAACCAGGCCAGGGGCATGATGGAGCAGGCCAACCAGCAGGCGCACGCCATGCTGGAGCAGGCGAATCAGGAAGCCGCGTCCTGCGTGGAGGCGGCACGGGCGGAAGCTGCCAGGATGCTCGAGGATGCGGAAAAAAAGGCCAGGCAGCTGATCGAAGAGGAGAACATCGTGCGCAGGGCCCGGGTGGAAAGCGATGAAATCCGGGAAAAGGCACAGCAGGAGACCGCTCAGCTTCGGAAGAACGCGCTGGATTTTGTAGACCGGCAGCTGATGGACGCGGACCGCAGCATCAGCGAGATGCTTAATGCGATCCGGCTGGAAAGGAACGAGGTCCGGAACCGCAGATAAAGAATTGCAGAAGAAAAAAGCCCCGAAGCTTCGGGGCTTTTTTGTCTGCGCACCGGGGAAGGGGCAGGGGGCTGCTCTGCCGCCGGAGAGAAGAAGGAACCGGGGACTCAGAGCTGATCTGCCAGATCCAGCACCATCCGCTCCGTTTTTTCCCAGCCCAGGCAGGGATCCGTGATGCTCTTTCCGTAAACGCCCTCTTCCGGCTTCTGGCACCCATCCTCCAGATAGCTTTCAATCATCAGACCTTTGACGATGGATCGGATATCCTGATTCACCCGCATGGAATGGAGTATTTCCTGGGCGATCCGGGGCTGCTGCTCGAACTGCTTGCCTGAATTGGCATGGTTGCAGTCCACGATGACGGCCGGATTTTTCAGCCCGCTGCCCTCATACAGATCATACAGGAAACGAAGATCCTCATAATGGTAGTTCGGAACGCTCTGGCCGTGCTTGTTGCTGTATCCCCGAAGAATGGCGTGAGCCATGGTGTTGCCGGTGCTCTGGACCTCCCAGCCGGAATAGACGAAGGTGTGGCTGTGCTGGGCAGCCCGGATGGAATTCATCATGACCTTCAGGTCGCCGCCGGTGGGGTTTTTCATGCCCACCGGAATGTCCAGCCCGGAGGCGGTCAGCCGATGAAGCTGGTTCTCCACACTGCGGGCTCCGACTGCGACATAGGAAAGACAGTCCGCCAGATAACGGTGATTTTCCGGATAGAGCATTTCATCCGCGCAGGAAAAGCCTGTCTGCTCCAACGCGTCGATATGAAGCTTGCGGATGGACAGAAGGCCCCGCAGCAGATCCGGAGAGTGAGTTGGATCCGGCTGATGGAGCATGCCCTTGTATCCGTCCCCGGTGGTGCGGGGCTTGTTGGTATAGATCCGGGGAACCATGACAATCCGGTCCTGCACCTTTTCCTGCAGCAGACGCAGCCGGCCGATGTATTCCAGCACCGCATCCTCCCGGTCGGCAGAGCAGGGGCCGATGATCAGCAGCAGCTTCCGGCTGTCCCCGCGGAATACGGACTGCACGGCTTCATCATTTTCCTTCTTCCGCTGACGCATGGCCTCTGAGAGCGGATACATTTCCTGAATGACGTTTGCCGTCGGCATTTCCCGTTTGAAGATCATGTTCATCATATCGATTCCTCCTGTCCTGCATCTCCTCCGGAGAAGGCAGGCCTGTCCGGCCTGCGGTCCGGAGGAGAACTGAAGGGAATTAGTAGATTCCGACCAGCTTCAGCCGGGCGCAGAGGGCGCCCAGCTCCTGCATCATCATATCCCCGTTCTCATTGGCAATGCTGCCTTCGGCCTCAATATAGAAATAATAGTTCCACTGCAGGTCCTTCATGGGACGGGAGCGGAGATTCTTCATATTGTATCCGTGAGCGCCGATGATGTTCAGCGTCTGGGCCAGCGCGCCGGCCTTGTTCTGCACCGTGAAGAGCAGGATGAATCCGGCGCTGTCCCGGAGGCCGGAGCGGGCCGGCCTGTTCTGGCTGCGGCTGAGAACAGCGAAGCGGGTGGTGTTGTTGGCGCTGTCGTTGATGCCGCCCTCCAGCAGCGACAGCCCGTACAGGTCTGCCGCTTCCTCAGATGCGATGGCGGCGACGGAGGGATCATTCAGCTCCATCACCTTCCTGGCAGCCTCGGCGGTGTTGGCACATTCCACGGTCTCCCACCCATGGGACTGAATATAGGCGGCGCACTGGCGCAGCGCCTGGCCGTGGCTCCAGACCGACCTGATTCCTCCGAGGGAAGCGCCGGGGACGCCAAGGAGCCCGTGGCGTACGGGAAGATCCAGCACCTGATTGATATACAGGCTGCCTGTAAAAAGCAGGTCCATCACGGTGCCGACCTCGCCGGCGTAGCTGTTTTCCAGAGGAAGGACAGCGGATTCGCATTCTCCGGATTCCACAGCCCGGTAGGCTTCCTCAAAGGTGCCGTATCCCCGGCAGAGCGCTTCCGGAAACAGCTTTCGGGCCGCGATATGGGCATAGGCTCCTTCCACTCCGCAGAAGGAGATTCTGCGGCCCTGAATCAGGGTTTCCTGATACCGGCAGGAAACCTCCATCAGCCGCTGCATAAATTCAACGTACCGGCCTTCTATGTCCGGATCCTGAATCAGCTTTCTGCAGCGGGAGACCAGAGCTTCCTCCCTGGCCGGATCCCGGATGGGAAGGCCCCTGTCCCGCTTGTACTCCGCAACCTGCTCCACCGCGTGCATCCGGCATTCAAACAGGCGGGCCATTTCCTCATCAATCCGGGTAATCTCCGCCCGGGCATCTTCCAGTTTATTCATTTCCATTCCGTCCTCCTGCCTGTTTCCGCCTTCACCGGATCTTTTTCCGAAAAAGATTCCTTCCAGTAATAATCCGATTCAGAGCGGCTGTCAAGACGGAAAACGCAAAGAAAACAGAAAGTTGGATCCAAAAAACAATAATAAACCCCGGGCAAGGCAGGATTTATCAGGAAAATGCGAGAATTAGAGAGTGGAGTAGATTGTTTCCGGATGGAAACACAGAAACACAAGTAAGGAGGATTTGGTGTCATGAAGAAATTTCTTTCTCTGATGCTGGCCGTACTGATGCTGGCCCTGCCGGTGTTCAGCGGAGCTGAAACCGCGGTGGAGACGGTGACGGCCCTGGCGTCTGCGGACTTTGCAGCCGGCTATCTGGCAAAAGGCGACCGGCTGGTGACGAATATCACCATTGAACCCGGAATTGTGCTGCTTTCCGGCGTGCCGGAGCAGCTTCAGTCCGCGATCCAGGATCTGCTGAAGGCGCTGGCTTTTGAAGTCACGGGCCAGAAGACGGACGGCATGGCTCAGGGCGGCTTCCGCCTGCTGCTGAACGGCGAAAATGCGCTGGATATCCTTGTGGCACTGGGTGAAAAAGGCGTCTATGCCGCTTCCACCCTGCTGGGGGATAAAATCGTACAGGTCACGCCGGATCAGCTCAAGTCGCTGGCCGACCAGCTGTCGGAGCAGCTCGTTGCCAGCGGAAAAGTTTCCAGGGAGCAGATGGACTCCATCAAGAATGCCCTGGCGAAATTCAAGGATGATCCGAACGGCGCGCTTGCTTCCATGATCGGTCAGCCGGATTTCGGTCCCCTGATGGAGGCGCTGAGCGGACTGGTGAGCGGAACCAACCTGATGCCGCAGGAAGTTACGGAGCTTCCGGAGGGCGTCACGATTGACGCGAAATATGTCATGAACGTGGTGCTGTCCAAGGAGGCGCTGACCAAGGTGACCGATGCCCTGGCAAAGCTGCTCTGGTCCATGCCCGTGGTGCAGCAGATCGCGCAGAACGTGAAGACCGGAGACGGCGAGCCGCTGACCGAAGGGAAGCTGGTATCCAAGCTGAACGCCATTCCCGGCGCGCTGAGCAAGGATCTTCAGATTGATGTGTATATGACGGAGGACGGACAGACCATCCAGGCCGTGTCCGGCTTTGAAATCACGGCCAACGGTTCCACCGTGCCGATCAACTTCAGCGTGACGGCTGAGACTGCGGCGGACGGCACCCATGTGCTCTGGACTGCCGGCGCCCAGAAGGGTGACGAAGCCATGCTGATGACCGGAGACATGAAGATCGCCGTCAGCGAAAACGGCGGTACCATGACCTATGATGTGACGGCGAGCATGACCAGGAACGGGGAAACCTTTACGCCCATGGAGGAGAATGTCCATGCGGCCTGGACGGCGGAGGAGAAGAGCCGTGCCATGACCATGGAAATTGCCGTGCATGCGAAGAACGACGCGGCGGCGGATCCGATCAACATGATCTTTACGATCGCGAGCCAGGATCAGGATCTGGGCGACCATGCGGAGGGAACCCTGACGATCAACGCAGCCATGGAGAACATCGGGGATATCGTCACGCTGACCATCGGGAAGAAGACGGATATGGCGGAGGCCTATATTGTGACGGAGGACGCCGTACAGCCCCTGGCGATGAATTCCGAAGAGATGAACGCCTTTACCCAGGAAGTTTCCGCTACGGCCCAGCAGGCGCTGATCGGTCTGATCAACAAGCTGCCCGAGAGCGTGCGGAACCTTGTCATGCAGCTGATGGGCGGCGGACAGCAGTAAAAACAAACCAGCAGATTACCCGGGGCGGTAACCAAAAGGCTCAGCCGGAGATTCCGGCTGAGCCTTGTTATTTCAAGCAAACGGGGAAGAGAATCAGGAACGGTTCTGGCTGTCTACCAGTCCTTCGCCGCCGTACATTTTGCGGAGCTTCGGCTTCTCAATCTTGCCGGTGGCGTTCCGGGGAACAGGAGCAAGGATGATTTTGCGCGGCCGCTTGTACCGGGGCATTCCCTGGCAGAACTCCTGAATGTCCTCCACGGTGCAGTCCACTCCGGGCACCAGCTCCACGATCGCGGCCGCAATTTCACCCAGCCTGGGATCCGGGAGACCGATGACCGCGACATCCTTGATGGGCTTGAAGCCGGCCATGAAGTTTTCGATCTCCACCGGGTAGAGGTTTTCCCCGCCGGAGATCACCACGTCCTTTTTCCGGTCCACCAGGTAGATAAAGCCCTCTTCGTCCATGCGGGCCATATCCCCTGTCAGAAGCCAGCCATCCTTCAGCGTTTCGGCCGTGGCCTGAGGATTGTTGTAATAGCAGACCATCACGCCGGGCCCCTTCAGCGCCAGTTCTCCCACCTCACCCTGAGGCACTTCCTTCATTTGGGAATCGACAATCTTCACTTGCCAGCCATAGCCCGGAACCCCGATGGCGCCGACCTTCCGGACATTTTCCACCCCGAGGTGCACCGCGCCGGGACCGATGGATTCACTCAGCCCATAATTTGTATCGTACTGATGGGATGGGAAATATTTCAGCCAGCGGCGGATCAGGCTCTGGGGTACCGGCTGGGCGCCGATGTGCATCAGGCGCCACTGATCCAGGTGATAGTCTTCCAGATGCAGTTCTCCGCTGTCCAGTGCGGTCAGGATATCCTGAGCCCAGGGTACCAGAAGCCAGACGATGGTGCAGTGCTCGTTGCTGACGGCCTGCAGGATGGTTTCCGGCCGCGTCCCTTTCAGGATGACGGCCTTGCTGCCGGAGATCAGGCTGCCGAACCAGTGCATCTTGGCGCCGGTGTGATACAGCGGAGGAATGCAGAGAAAACAGTCCTCCCTGGTCTGGCCGTGGTGCGCCTGCTCCACCCGGCAGGAGTGGATCAGGCTGCGGTGCTTGTGCAGGATTGCCTTCGGAAAGCCGGTGGTTCCGGAAGAAAAATAGATGGCCGCATCATCCTCCTCCGTCAGCGTGCATTCCGGGAAGAGGGAGCTGCTTTCATTGATCAGCTCGTTCAGGTCATCGGCAAAGGAGGGACAGCCCGGGCCCAGATAGACCAGATCCACCTGGGGGATCTGATCGGCAATTTCCTCCACCCGGCCGATAAATTCGGGGCCGAAGATCATCATATTGCTGTCGGAGAGATTCAGGCAATACTGGATTTCATTGGCGGCATAGCGGAAATTCATAGGCACGGCGAGGGCGCCGGTTTTCAGGATACCGAAATAGATCGGAAGCCAGTCAATGCAGTTCATCAGAAGGATGGCGACCTTGCTGCCCTTGCCCAGGCCATGGCTTTTCAGCATATTGGCCACCCGGTTGGCCTTCTCATTGAAAACGGCCCAGGTGATTTCCCTCCGGTAATGACGGGAACGGACGCTGGGCTCCACCAGCTCAAAATCGTGCCAGGTGACCCGGCGGGTCTCCGGCTGATCCGGATTAATCTCAATCAACGCGGAATCGTTCGGCCATTCCCGGGCATTCCGCTCCAGCAGATGTACGATGGTCATGAAGCTTTCCTCCGATTTATCATATTCAGATCAGGAGAAATGATACTCTCTTTGACTGTGAATAGCAATAAAAGTGCTGCAAAAGAACAAAAAGCCCCGGCGGGGAAATGAAACCCACGGGTCTTTTTCTGTTCTTCCGTTGAAGAAAGCGGATGCGGTATGTATAATGAAAAAGGGTATGCCTGCCATTTTCCGGCGGGCCCGGACGGCTTTTTACCCTCTCCGGCGGAGAGAAATGCTGCGGCACCCATCGGATAGAAAAGTCGTGACATCCACGGAAGAAACAGTTATAATACGACAAATCGGAAGAAAACATCCCCGGTGCTCGGGGGAAGGAAGGAATGACCTCTTTTGAAGAAGCTTTTGATCGGAAACGAAGCGGTTGCCTGGGGCCTGTATCACGGAGGGCTGCGGGTGATCAGCTCCTATCCCGGAACACCGTCGACGGAGATTACGGAATTTCTGTCCAAACATGACGACATTCACACGGAGTGGGCGCCCAACGAAAAGGTCGCCTGCGAGGCTGCTTTCGGCGCGAGCCTGGCGGGAGCCAGGTCTGCCTGCGCCATGAAGCATGTGGGGCTGAATGTGGCGGCGGATCCGCTGTTTACCCTGAGCTATACGGGGGTGACCGGCGGACTGGTGATCTGTGTGGCGGATGACCCGGCCATGCATTCCTCCCAGAATGAGCAGGATTCCCGGCATTACGCCGCCGCGGCCAAAGTACCGATGCTGGAGCCGTCGGACAGCGCGGAAGCCTACGCCTTTGCAAAGTCCGCCTTTACCCTGAGCGAAGAATACGATACCCCCGTAATTCTGCGGATGTGCACCCGGATTGCCCACAGCCAGTGCCTGGTGGAAATCGGGAACCGGGAAGAAGTCCCCCTGAAGGAATATGTCAAGCAGCCCGCCAAGTATATTATGATGCCTGGATACGCAAAGGTCCGCCATCCGCTGGTGGAGCAGCGGACGGAACGGCTGAGGGCTCTGGCGGAGAATTGCGAATACAACCGGGTGGAAAACCGGGGAAGCAAAATCGGCATCATTACCAGCGGCTGCAGCTACCTGTATGTAAAGGAAGTATTCGGCGACAGCGTGTCCATCCTGAAGATCGGGATGCCCAATCCGCTGCCGGAAAAAATGATACGGGATTTCGCTTCCTCCGTGGAGAAGCTGTACGTGATCGAGGAGCTGGATCCGGTCATTGAAAACCATGTGAGAGCCCTCGGAATCGACTGTACGGGCAAGAGCCTGTTCAGCGCTGTGGGCGAGTTCAGCCAGCAGACAATCCGGGAAGCCTTCCGGAAGGAGGGCGTGAGCTTCGGGGAGCAGCCGGAGATGCAGGGGAAGGCGCCGCAGGTTCCCGGCCGGCCGCCCATGATGTGCTCCGGATGCCCGCATCGGGGCATGTTCTACACCCTGGCCAAAAACCATATCACCGTGCTGGGAGACATCGGATGCTATACCCTGGGAGCGGTGGCTCCGCTGAACGCCCTGGACTCCACCCTGTGCATGGGCGCCAGCGTCAGCGGCATCCACGGGTTTAACCTGGCCCGGGGCGGGGAGACGGAGAAGAAGACCGTCGCCGTGATCGGAGATTCCACCTTCATGCATTCCGGCATGACGGGGCTGGTAAACATCGCCTACAACGCGACAAACTCCACGGTCATCATTCTGGACAACTCCATTACGGGGATGACCGGACATCAGCAGAATCCGACCACCGGATACAATATCAAGGGCGATCCCGCGGCCAAGGTGGATCTGGAAGCGCTGTGCCGCGCCCTGGGAATCCGCCGGGTCCGGGTGGTGGATCCCTACAACCTGAAGGAATGCGAACAGGCGGTGAAGGAGGAGCTGGCGGCCGAAGAGCCCAGCGTCATTATTTCCCGGCGCCCCTGCGTGCTGCTGAAATATGTAAAGCCCAAAGCGCCGCTGCGGGTGGATTCCGCGAAGTGCAGAGCCTGCCGCCGCTGTATGGGGCTGGGCTGCCCGGCGATTTCCATGAAGGAAGGGAAGGCGCGCATCGATCAGACCCTCTGTGTGGGCTGCGGCGTGTGCGAACAGCTTTGCCCCTTTGAGGCCATCGGGGAGGAAGAACGGAAATGAAAACGACAAGCATTATGATCGTAGGCGTAGGCGGCCAGGGAAGCCTGCTGGCCAGCAAGCTGCTGGGAAATCTGCTGACGGAGGAAGGCTATGACGTCAAGGTCAGCGAGGTGCACGGCATGAGCCAGCGGGGCGGCAGCGTGGTGACCTATGTCCGGTACGGGCAGAAGGTGTATTCCCCGATCGTGACGGAGGGGGAGTGCGACTTCATTATCAGCTTTGAGAAGCTGGAAGGAGCCAGATATGCCAGCTGCCTGCGCAAGGGCGGAAAGATCATTGTGAATACCCAGCAGATTGATCCCATGCCCGTGATCACCGGCGCGGCGGAATATCCGGAGAATGTGCTGGAGGAACTGAAGACCCAGGGCTTTGATGTGGATGACTTTGACGCGCTGACTCCGGCGCTGGAGGCCGGGAGCGCGAAAGCCGTGAACATCGTGCTGATGGGACATTTTGCAAGGCATTCCGGCATTCCGAAGGAGCACTGGATCCAGGCGCTGGAAAAGACGGTGCCTGCCAGGTTCCTGGAGATGAACCGGAAGGCGTTTGAACTGGGCTATACCGCCTGAAGGGCGTAAACCTGCGGACAGCCGGCGGAAAAAGACAGGCTGAATAAAGAAGAGAAGAGGTGGAGTCCGTTGAAGTACTTTCAGGAGAAGGCGGAAACCATGCCGCTTTCCGAGCTGCGGAAGCTGCAGAGTGAGAAGCTGGTAAAGCAGGTTCGCCATGTATATGAGCATGTGGCGCCTTACCGCAGGAAGATGGATGAACTGGGCGTCAAACCGGAAGACATTCACGGCATTGAGGATCTGCCGAAGCTTCCCTTTCTGACGAAGGGCGACCTGCGTGATGAGTATCCTACGGGTTATCTGGGCGTTCCGATGAAGGACTGTGTGCGCATTCAGTCCACCAGCGGCACCACGGGACGGCGTGTGGTGGCGTTTTATACGCAGCACGATATCGATCTGTGGGAAGACTGCTGCGCCCGGGCGATCGTAGCCACGGGAGGCTCCGATGAAGATGTGCTGCAGGTTGCCTACGGCTATGGGCTGTTCACGGGCGGCGCCGGCCTGAACGGCGGCAGCCACAGGGTGGGCTGCCTGACGCTGCCCATGTCCTCCGGAAACACGGACCGGCAGATTCAGTTCATGATGGATCTTGGGGCCACGATTCTCTGCTGCACACCCTCCTATGCCGCTTACCTTGGAGAAAGTATGAAAGAGCGGGGCATCGCTCCGGATCAGAACCCGCTGCGGGTCGGCATATTCGGCGCGGAACCCTGGACGGAGGAAATGCGGCAGGCGATTGAAAAGTCCCTGGGCATCAAGGCATATGATATCTATGGACTGACCGAAACCTCCGGCCCCGGGGTTGCTTTCGAGTGCCAGGAGCAGCAGGGAATGCATATCAACGAGGATCACTTCATCGCGGAAGTGATTGATCCGGAGACGGGGAAGGTGCTTCCCGAGGGCAGCAAGGGCGAGCTGGTGTTCACCAGCCTGGACAAGGAAGCGTTCCCCCTTCTCAGATACCGGACGCGGGACATCTGCATCCTGAGCCGGAAAAAGTGCGCCTGCGGCAGGACCTTTATCCGGATGACCAAGCCCATGGGCCGCAGCGATGACATGCTGATTATCCGCGGCGTCAACGTATTCCCGAGCCAGATTGAGACCGTACTGCTGAAGGAAGGCTATACGCCGAACTATCAGATTGTGGTGGATCGGGTAAACAACAGCGATACCTTTGATATTCTCGTGGAGATGGATGAAGCGATGTTCGCGGATACGGTATCCGTGATTACCGGACGGGAGAAGGCACTGGTTGCCGCGATGCGCGCGATGCTGGGCATCGGGCCGACGGTTCATCTGGTGGCACCCCATTCCATCCAGCGGAGCGAGGGCAAGGCAGTCCGGGTGATCGACAAACGCAAGCTGGTGACGGATACCCAGTGGCTGGGGAAATGAGATCACCATCGGACAGAAACGGAAAGGAGAGAAACCAATGGCCCTGAATCAACTGTCTGTTTTTGTGGATAATACACCTGGCGCCCTGGCGGACATTGCGGAGGTGCTCGCAAACGCGGACATCAATCTGCGCGCGCTTTCCATTGCGGATACGGAACGCTTCGGCATCCTGCGCATGATCGTCAGCGACAACAGGATGGCGGTTTCCGTGCTGAAGGGAAAGGGCTACATCGTCAAGGAGACGGAAGTGGTCGGCGTCAAGATCGGAGATCAGCCCGGAAAGATGGCGGAGGCGCTGAAGGTGCTGGATCTGGCCGAAATCAATCTGGAGTACCTGTATGCCTTCTGCGCCCGGACGGAGAGGCATGCCTATCTGGTCATCCGCGTCGCGGATAACCAGAAGGCGGAGGAAGTGCTGACCGCCGCGGGGTTCCATATGATCGAAGACTCGGATGTGGCAAAGCTGTAAGAAAGAACGGTTCCGGGGAGAGGAGACCGGGGTGTCTCCTCTCCTGTTTTCAAGGGAAAAAGCATGCTTCCGGAATGGTCCGGCAGTCTGGCAGGAAAGGAAGGAAAACAAAGATGCGCATCGGTGCACTGGAAGCCGGCGGAACAAAAATGGTTCTGGGGATCTTTGATGAGGAGGGGCATTTGCTGGAGGACACGAAGCTTCCTACCCGCTCTCCGGCCCAGACCATGCCGGAGATTATTTCTTTCTTTCGGGAAAGGGAGATTGAGACGCTGGGTATCGGAACCTTCGGACCGGTGGATCTCCGGCCAGGCTCCCCCACATACGGCGGTATTACCGCCACTCCCAAGCTGGACTGGCGGAACTATCCCATGCTTGCGAAGCTGCAGGAGGAGCTGCAGGTCCCCTGCGCCATCGATACGGACGTGAACGCCGCGGTGCTGGCGGAATGCAGGCTGGGTGCGGCCCGGGGATGTGAAAACGCGGTGTATGTCACCGTGGGAACCGGGATCGGGGCAGGTATTTTTGCGGGAGGGAAAACGGTTCACGGGCTGATGCACCCGGAAGTGGGGCATATGCTGCTGAAGCCGAATCCGCTGGATCCGCTGCCCCAGGGTATCTGCCCCTACCATGAGAGCTGCCTGGAAGGGCTGGCCTCCGGTCCGGCGATTGCCAAGCGGACCGGCGCGGGCGGGGAAGCGCTGCCGGATGACGATCCGGTATTTACCCTGGAGACAGACTATCTGGCACAGATGTGCGTGAACCTGATCATGACGGTCAGCCCCGAGCGGATCATGATCGGCGGAGGCGTGATGGAAAGGGAATACCTGCTGGACCGGATCCGCAAGGAAACGGTCCGGCTGCTGGGAGGATATATCCAGATGCCTGAAATCACGGCCAGGATTGACTCCTACATAGTACGGCCGGAGCTTTATCCCATCAGCGGGCTGATCGGCGCATGGCTTCTGGGAAGAGACGCGGGAGGAAATGCGGTTTCATGATGACGGAAAGAACGCTGCGGGTTCTGGAATTTCCACGAATCCGGGAGATGCTGGCGGAAGGCGCCCTGACGGCCATCGGCGCGGAGAAATGCCGGATGCTGGTGCCCGCGGACACAATGTACGATATTGACCTGGCTCAGAAGGAAACCGAGGAAGCCACGGTGATTCTGCAGTATACCGGAGGGCATCCCCTGAGTGAGTTTCCGGACGCGAGGCCCGCACTGACGGTCTGCGAGAAGGGCGGAACCCTCAGCCCCGGCATGCTGCTGAGCGTGGCGGCGCTGCTCCGGGCCAGCCGCGCAGCCCGGGACGCGCTGATTACGGAACGGGAAAACACCCCCCTGCTGCGGGGAAGGGCGGAGCAGCTGACGGATGCGCGGAACGTGGAAAGCGATATCACCGACGCGATCCTGAGCGAGGATGAAATCGCGGACAGGGCGTCCTCCGAGCTGATGAACATCCGGCGGCACCTGCGGGGCGCGCAGGACCGGATCAAGGAGAAGCTGAACCAGATGATCCGGTCCTCCTCCCTCCAGAAGTATCTGCAGGAAGCTATTATTACCGTGCGGAATGACCGGTATGTCATTCCGGTCCGGGCCGAATACCGGGCTCAGGTGCCGGGACTGGTTCATGATCAGAGCACCTCCGGCGCCACGCTTTTCATTGAACCCATGGCCGCGGTGGAAATGGGAAACGAGATCCGGGAATGGGAAATCAAGGAAGCGCGGGAGATTGAACGGATTCTGGCGTCCCTCAGCGCGGAGGTGGCACCGTACGCGGAAGCGCTGCGGGGAAATGTGGAAGCGCTGGGAGAACTGGATTTCATTTTTGCCAAGGGCCTGCTGAGCAGGAGACTTCGCTGCGTGGCGCCGAAGATGAACGAGCGGGGATTTCTGCATATCCTTCGGGGAAGGCATCCGCTGATTGATCCGGAAAAGGTGGTGCCCAGCGACATTACCCTGGGATACGCTCCTGCTCCTTCCCGGAAGGATGCAGCCGGGAAAGCGCCCGCGGAAGAGCCGGACGGCGGCGGGAAAAAGAGCTGGAAGGTCAGGGACGCGGAATCCCGGCAGGCAAGGGAAAACCGGGAGGAGACGGGTACGGGCTTCAATACGCTGGTGATCACGGGGCCGAATACCGGCGGAAAAACCGTGACGCTGAAGACGATCGGCCTGATGACGCTGATGGCACAGGCCGGCCTGCAGGTGCCGGCGGAGCTGGGAACGGAGCTTGCAGTCTTTGAACAGGTCTGGGCAGATATCGGGGATGAGCAGAGCATTGAGCAGAGCCTGAGCACTTTCAGCGGACACATGACGAATATTGTCAGTATCATGAAAGAGGTGACGCCCCGGGATCTGGTGCTTTTTGATGAGCTGGGCGCGGGAACGGATCCGACGGAGGGCGCGGCGCTGGCCCAGAGCATTCTGACCCGGCTGCTGCACATCCGGGTCAGGACGGTGGCGACAACTCACTACAGCGAGCTGAAGGTGTTTGCCCTGACAACGGAGGGCGTGGAAAACGCCAGCGTGGAGTTCAACGTGGAGACCCTTCGGCCGACCTACCGGCTGAGCATCGGGGTGCCCGGGAAGAGCAATGCCTTTGAAATCAGCAGGCGCCTCGGCCTGCCGGAGAACCTGATTGAAGGAGCCAGAAAGCTGCTGAGCAGCGACGAGGTTCGGTTTGAGGATGTGATCGCCAATGCCGAGTATCACCGCCAGATCGCGGAGCGGGAACGGCAGCTGGCACAGGAGGCCAGCCGGGAAACCCTGAAGCTGCGGGATGAGGCGGAAAAGCTGCGGCGGGAGATGGAAGAAAAGCGGGAGCAGAGCGTGCGGAAGGCAAAGGAGGAAGCCAGACGCATTCTGCAGGATGCCCGGAGAGAAAGCGAAAGCATCATCAGCGATCTGAAGCGAATGAAAAAGGAGGCGGGTTCTGCCGCTGAAATCAATGCGCTTCGCCGGGAACTGGATCAGGGGATCGATGAGATGAGCGAAGGACTGCAGGCCCCCCGGACGGAAGAAGGGGAAGCACCCAAAACCCTGAAGGCGGGGGATCGGGTGCGGGTGCTGACCTTCGGCACGGAAGCATCGGTGCTGAGCGAACCCAACGCCCGGGGAGAGGTGGAGCTGGCCAGCGGGAACATGAAATTCAAGGCAAAGCTGGGAGACCTGCGGCTGATCCGGGAAAGCGCGGAGAAGGAAAAAACCGTGGTCCGGGCCAAAACCGGGGCCATGACCAGGACAGTGCCCCTGGAATGTGACGTCAGGGGCATGAATCTGGAGGAAGCCATCAGCGCAGTGGAAATCTATCTGGATGAAGCCGTGATGGCCGGGCTGCATGAGGTGAGCGTGATTCACGGCAAGGGGACCGGCGTGCTTCGAAGCGGGATCCGGCAGGAGCTGCGGAGAAACCGGCATGTGAAGAGCTGCCGGCCCGGGATGTACGGGGAAGGCGAAGACGGCGTCACGGTGGTTGCTCTGAAATAAAGAAAAGAAGGCACGGGATCAAAATGAAGGAAAAACCGTATATTCTGATCGTGGATGATGATCCGAATATTTCCAGGCTGGTGGCACTGTACCTGGAAAAGGAAGGCTATGAAGTCAGGACGGCGGACCGGGGAGACGACGCGGTGAATGAGTTTACCCGTCTTCCTCCGGATCTGATGGTACTGGACGTTATGCTGCCCGGAATGGACGGATACCAGGTGCTGAAAAGCGTGCGCAAGAGCAGCGCGATTCCGGTGATCATGCTGACCGCCCGGGACGAAACCTTCGACAAGGTGCTGGGACTGGAACTGGGGGCTGACGATTATATGACCAAGCCCTTTGACGCCAAGGAGCTCGTGGCCCGGGTCAAGGCAGTGCTCCGGCGGACGCAGGGCGGGGAGGAGGACAAGAAGACGGATCTCTCCTTCCCCGGGCTGACGGTCAGCATTGCGGAATACGCGGTCTATTACGAGGGAAAGCGGCTGGATATGCCGCCCAAGGAACTGGAGGTGCTCTACTTCCTGGCAGGATCCCCGAACCAGGTCTTTACCCGGGAACAGCTGCTGAAGCAGGTCTGGGGGTTTGATTTCTTCGGAGACAGCCGAACCGTGGATGTGCATATCAAACGCCTGCGGGAGAAGCTGACGGGCAGCGAGAAGTACGGGTGGAGCATACATACCGTGCGGGGCGTGGGATACAAGTTTGAAATGAACTGATGAGGAAGATCATGAACGAGCGAATCAGGAAAGCCGTAACCTTCTTTACCGAAGAAACCGGGATCATGGACGGGATGGCGGTCTGCTGCGGCCGGAACGGGCGGAGGCAATGGGCCTGGGACGGCAGGGAAATCGGCCCGGATACGGTCTATGACCTGGCGTCCGTGACCAAAATTTTTACCGGCCTGTGCCTGATGAAACTCTGGGAGAGGGGGAAGCTGGATCCATTCCGGCGGATCAGCTGGTACTGCCCCGAATTCAGCCGTCTGGGAGAGGTGACGGTGGAGCAGCTGATGTCCTTTCAGGTGCAGCTGCGAACGCCGGAAAGAATAGACCGGCAGCGAACCCGTGAAGAGGCGCTGGCATGCCTTCGGGAAACGCAGTCTCTGGGCGGATGCGGCCGGCGCGCCTATTCCGATATTCCGGCCATGGTGCTGAAATATGTCGTGGAAAAGGCCTCCGGAATGGATATGATGGAATGCGTTCGGAAAGCGGTCCTGGAGCCGGCCGGCATGACCTCTACCTGGGCCGCGGTGCCGGAGGAGCGGAAAAAGGACTGCCTTCTTTACGGACCGGAATACCGGATTGAGGGAGAACAGTGGATCTGCCGGGAGAATTCTCCCCGCGGGATTCCGCATGATCCGAAGGCAGCTGTTCTGCAGGGAAGCAGCGGCGACCTGTGCGGCCACGCGGGCCTGTTTTCCACCCTGGAGGACATGTCCAGGCTGGCGGAGGCGATCCTGGACGGCCGGATTCTCAGCCGGGAGAGCCTGCGGCGGATGGCGGTCAACCGGACCGGGCGGGAGCTGGCGGACGGCGGTTATACCCAGTACCTGGGATACTGCTGCTACCTGAAGCATCCTGACCAGTACTTTTCCGAGATCCCGGCGGACATGAGCCGGGAAGCCTTCGGCATCGGAGGCTTTACGGGGAACCACTTCAGCGTGGATCCCGGCACGGGAAGATATACTCTTTTCCTGGGCAACAGGGTGCGGGACAGGCTGACGATGCTGATTCTTCCCGAAGGGAAAAGCCGGACGGATTACGGACTGCAGGAGGACGGAACAGGCCGGATCCGCTGGACGGACGGAAGCGTTCATTTTTCCTCGGCCAATTATGTGCACCAGAAGGATGAACACCTGCATGCCGTGATTGAGCGGCTTTTCAGGGAGAAAAGGGAAGGGGAGCGCCCGTGCCTGACGGAGCGGGAAAGACGGTAAAGCGGACTCCCGAGACAGGAGGGAAAAAGGATTCATGAACAGCCTGTTTGCGCGGATTATGGCTGTGGTGCTGAGTGTGATTCTGCTCCTGACCATTTCCCTGAGCGTGCTGAGCTATTTCAGCCTGCGGGAACAGCGAATCTCAGCCCGGCTGGATTATCTGGCGGCGGAAGCGGAGGAAATCGCCTATCTGGCGGCAGATCTGAACGGTGGAAACGGCGGGCTGCTGTTTTTCCAGAACTCGCGACAGTATCTGAACCGGATGGCCCAGAAGGTCAATGAGGAATTCGGAGCCTACATCGCCGTGGTGGACCGGTGGGGGAATGTCATGACCAATGTGCAGACCGCCTACAGTGAAGACCCGGACTTTGTGGCCAGCCTGAGCGGGGAGGAAATCAGCAATGCCCTGACCCAGGTGCTGGCCGGGAAAACCATCCGGGTCCGGAGCAGCGTGGGGGCGGACGCAACCTTTACGGTGGGGGTGCCCTATCTTCAGTATGAGACGGTGACCGGGGCCGTGTTTATCCAGACCAAGGCCCAGCGGATCCAGGGAGGCATGGAGGACCTGGTGTGGCAGGTGCTGGCAGTGGCGCTGGCGGCTTCCATTCTGAGCGCGCTGGCGGTCGGATTGGTGGTGCGGTCCATCATGCGGCCGCTTTCCGCGCTGACGGAGGCTGCCCACGCCATGGGAGAAGGGGACTTCAGCCGCCGGCTGGATGAGGAGAAGGGAGACCGGGAGCTGCGGCAGCTGGCGCATACCTTCAACGGAATGAGCGGGAAGCTCCGGGATCTGGAAAACAGCAGAAGGGAATTTGTCGCCAATGTAAGCCATGAGCTCCGCAGTCCGATTACGAGCATCAAGGGATTTGCGGAGGGAATGGCGGACGGAGTCATTCCGGAGGAGGATCATCCGAAATACCTGCGCCTGGTGGCGGAGGAGAGCAACCGGCTGAGCCATCTGGTGGGAGATCTGCTGCAGCTGAGCCGGCTGGAGCGGGAGGACGCGGCGCTGGAAAAAACGGAATTTGACATGAACGAGATGCTGCGGCGCGCGATTATCCGGAGAATGAATGATCTGGACGCGAAGAAAATCAATGTGGAATGCGATTTCCGAGCCGACCCCTGCCTGGTGCGTGCAGACTCGGAGCGGATTGAACAGGTGGTGGTGAACCTTCTGGACAACGCCATCAAGTTTACCGGGGAGAAGGGCAAAATCGTACTGACCACTGAACGCCTCGGGGAGGAGGCGCGGATCACCGTCTGGGATGATGGAATCAGCATTCCGGAGGAGGACCGGGGGCGGGTGTTTGAGCGCTTCTTCACGGCTGACAGAGCCCATACATCCGGCAAGGGCACAGGGCTGGGACTGAGCATCTGCCAGCGTATCCTGGAGATGCACGGAAAGGAAATCCGGCTGCAGGATACGGAGGAAGGAACCGGGTTCCGCTTTTCTCTGGATGCGGCGTGAAAAGTATTGACAGGTGTGCTATACTGTCACGCATGAACCGGGCGTGGATGAAAGGAGGAAACAGAAATGCTGAACAGACAGATTTTCCTGATTGGGATGCCGGGAAGCGGAAAGAGCACCATTGGACGGCGGGCTGCCTGGGAAGCAGGGGTTTCGTTCCTGGACATGGACAGCTGGATTGAACAGCAGGCGGGCATGAGCATTCCCGAAGTATTTGAAAAATACGGGGAAGCCGGCTTCCGCAGAATGGAAAAGGGCGCGCTGGCTTTCCTGAGCATGACCCGTCCGGGAATGATCTCCCTGGGCGGCGGAACGGCGATGGATCAGGAAAACCGGAAAATCATGCGGGCCTGCGGCAGCGTGATCCTGCTGGACCGGCCGGTCGAACGGATCCTTACCGATCTGAATCCGGAAAACCGGCCTCTGCTGAAGGACAATCCGGAGGAGAAGCTGCAGGAGCTTTATGACGTCCGAATGCCGGTGTACCGCGCACTGGCGGACGTTACGATCCGCAATGACGGGGATTTCCAGAGCGCGGTTTCCCTGCTGAGCAGAGTACTGAAGGAAAGGTATCACGCATGAGCTACCAATTTGAGCTGGTTGGAAAAATCGGATCCATGGCTCTGATCCGTCCGGAAGATCAGGACATGAACTACAATATCTTTTCCCGCCTGGGCGCAGAGCTTCGCCCGGGCATGATCTGGGTGACCAGCGGCGCGACGGAAATCGGCCGGCTGGATTATCTGAAAAGGACGGGCTGCGAGCTGTGCGGGGATCCGGAGCAGGACAAGTCGGACTATTCGGCGCAGGGGCAGGCGATCCTGATGCAGACCTACCGCCAGTTTGTCCGGCCGGAGTTCGGAATCCGGCAGATTCTGGTGGAGCATACCCATTTCAATGACCCTGAAAAGCGGGAACATATCAAATCGCTGCTGGAGCGGGCGGCAAGGCAGAAAACGATTCCCATCGTCAATTACAATGACCCCGTTTCAGACGAGGAAAACCGGAAGATGGAGCTGGCTGTGCGCCGGCAGCAGGGAGCGGAGGTCCATGAATGCGTGGACAACGATGAAACAGCCGCAGTGATTGCGAACCTGGTTCACGCGAAAACGCTGGTGCTGATGACCTCCACCGAGGGAATCTACCGGGAAGCGGGGAAACCGGAAACGCTGGTGCGGGATGTGCTGGGGAAAAGCGTGGAGGAGGTTTCGGCGCAGGTTCGGGCGCTGCAGGAAAACTGCATCGGCGCCAGCCGGGCCGGGGCAAACGGAGCCCGGGCCAAGCTGGAGTATGCGCTGGGATGCGTACAGAACGGGACAACCGTCATTATCGGACACGCGAGGCACCGGATTTCTGACCTCGTGGAGGGACGCGTGCCCTGCACCAGAATCGGCCTGATCTGAGCGCCTTTTCGAAAGCGCTCTCTTCATACGAATCTTTCTCTTGAAAAAGCAGAAGAATCATGCTACAATACTAAAGTCAAAGAAAGTCAATCGGACGGATGCCGTCCGCGCACTTTGACGTTGAAAGGTGGCATACAGATGAGGATCAGTGATTCCATCGAGCAGTTTATTAAAGATATGCTTGGGGAGGACAGCCCGGAGGTGGAGCTGAAGCGGAATGAGCTGGCCGAGTATTTCGGGTGTGCTCCCAGCCAGATCAATTACGTTCTGGCTACCCGCTTTTCTCCTTCTCAGGGGTACCTGACGGAAAGCCGCAGAGGCGGAGGCGGTTACATTCGTATTGTGCGGGTGGTGGAAACCGGACCGCAGAAGATGGCCTATTTGGTGCGGGACCGGATCGGGGACCAGCTGAGCGAGGAGGAGGCGCAGCGGATTATCGCCCATCTGAAAGACAGCGGAATGGCGAACCCGGAGGAGGCGGGCATGATGTCCGCGGCGCTCAGCGCCCGGGCGCTTGCTGTACCGCTGAGCCCGGAGATGAAGGCGGCTCTTCGGGCCAGAATCCTGAAAACCATGATTCTGGCCCTGGCGAACAAAGGAAACGGATAAATCGGATCCTGCGGAAAAAGGAATGTACAGCGCGATTCGGACGGCCCGGACAGGGCAATCCGGATGAAGACCGGGAGCAGATCCGGAAGGGAAAGGGGGCAGAAGACAGATGCTCTGTGAGGAATGCCATCAGAATGAAGCGAATTTTACCATTTCAGTGATGTCGGGGGAGGAGAACAAAACCCGCCACCTGTGCGCTGACTGCATGAGCCGGATGAACGCAGACCTGATGAAGGGAAACCTGCGCAGCTTTTTGCACACCGTGCTGGGCGCTCTGCAGAAAGGAACCTCCAAGGAAGAGAGAAAGGAATTTTCCATGCCAATATTCGGACGTTTTACCCAGAAAGCGCAGCAGACCCTGCAGCTGGCCCAGCGGATCGCTTCGGAGCTGCAGATGTCCTATGTGGGAACGGAGCATATCCTGCTCGCCCTGCTGAAAACCGGAGCTTCCGTTCCCCAGGCGGTATCCTCCCGGATGTCCTTTGACAGCGCGCTGGAGGAAATCCGGGAACGCCTGTCCCAGGAGGATATGACGGCCCAGGGATCCCGCGTTGAGCTGAGCCCGAGAGCCAAGAAGCTGCTGGAAACCAGCGTGCTGGAATCCCACAAACTGGGACAGAGCTATGTGACGGTGGAGCATTTCTGGCTTGCCATCCTGGGAAGCGACGACGGAGTGGCCGGCGCGCTGCTGAGAAAGGCGGGAGTCGATCTGTCCGCCGCCCGGGAGGAGCTGCTGCAGCAGATGCGGGAAAACGCGTCTTCCGGGGAAGGGGAAGGCCAGAATCCGGGCTTCTTTCCCTTCGCGGCTCAGATACGGGCGGGAAACGCGGGGGAAAACCGGACCGGGCAGAAGTCCGCGCTGGACCAGTACTGCCGTGACCTGACCGCCGCAGCCGGAAAAAACGAGCTTGATCCGGTGATCGGACGGGACGGGGAGATCCAGCGGATTATCCAGATTCTGATCCGGCGGACCAAGAACAATCCGGTGCTGATCGGAGAGCCGGGCGTCGGGAAAAGTGCCGTGGTGGAAGGGCTGGCCCAGCGGATCGTGCAGGGAAACGTGCCTGATATGCTGAACGGAAAACGGGTGCTGAGCCTGGATATGGGATCTCTGATTGCGGGCACGAAATACCGGGGCGAGTTCGAAGAACGGCTGAAAAACCTGATGGATGAACTGAAAAAAGCCGGGAACGTTCTTCTGTTCATGGACGAACTGCATACGATCATCGGTGCGGGAAGCAGCGAAGGAAGCCTGGATGCCGCGAACATGCTGAAGCCGGCTCTGAGCCGGGGCGAAATCCAGTGCATCGGCGCAACCACGCTGGAGGAATACCGGAAGCATATCGAAAAGGACACTGCCCTGGAACGGCGGTTCCAGCCTGTTACCGTCGGAGAACCCACCGCGGAGGAAGCGCTGAGCATCCTCTATGGCCTCCGGGACAGGTACGAGGCGCACCACCGGGTTCGGATCACGGACGAAGCGCTGGCGGCGGCGGTGAAGCTGTCCGACCGATACATCCCGGACCGCTTTCTGCCGGACAAGGCTGTGGACCTGATGGATGAGGCTGCGAGCCGCGTTCGGATCCAGGCATGCACCACTCCTCCGGATGTGCGGGAGCAGGAGAAAAAGCTGGAGGCGGTGCAGATTGAGAAAAAGGAAGCCATCGCCCACCAGGACTTTGAGAAGGCAGCCGCCCTGCGGGATCAGGAGCAGAATCTGACCCAGGATATTCAGAAAAAGCGGAACGCGTGGAACAAAACACAGACGACAGCCAGGGACGTGGTCACGGAAGAGGATATTGCCCAGGTGGTATCCCTGTGGACCGGCATTCCCGTGCAGAAGATGACGGAGAAGGAAGCCCACCGGCTGATGAAGCTGGAAAAAACACTGCACCAGCGTCTGGTTGGGCAGGAGGAAGCGATCTCCGCGGTGTCCCGGGCGATCCGCCGGGCCAGAGCCGGACTGAAGGATCCGAAGCGGCCTATCGGAAGCTTTATCTTCCTGGGACCGACGGGCGTCGGAAAGACGGAACTGTGCCGGGCTCTGGGAGAAGCCATGTTCGGGGATGAGGATGCTGTGATCCGGCTGGACATGAGCGAATATATGGAAAAGCATACCGTATCCAGGCTGGTGGGATCGCCGCCCGGATATGTGGGATACGAAGAGGGCGGCCAGCTGACGGAAGCGGTGCGCAGAAAGCCGTACAGCGTGGTTTTGCTGGACGAGGTGGAAAAAGCCCATCCGGATGTGTTCAATATCCTGCTGCAGATTCTGGAGGACGGAAGACTGACGGACAATACAGGACGTGTTGTCTCCTTCCAGAATACCATCGTGGTCATGACCTCCAATGCGGGTGCGCACACCATCTCCACCAGCCGTTCCATGGGCTTCGGCGCGGAAGGCCCCCGGAGCCTGAAGGACTATGACGCCATGAAGGACGCGGTCATGAAGGAAGTGAAGGATCTGTTCCGCCCCGAATTCATCAACCGCGTGGACGAGCTGATTGTTTTCCATGCCCTGTCGGAGGAGGACATCCTGCAGATTACGGAGATGATGCTGAAGCAGGTGGCGGAGCGCCTGAAGGACCGGGATATCAAACTGACCTGGGACAAGCCGGTGCGGGAAAAGCTGGCCAGAGACGGCTACGATCCGAAATACGGAGCCCGTCCCCTGCGGAGGCTGATCCAGCGCACCGTAGAGGATACGCTGAGCGAAGCGCTGCTGGAAGGAAGGGTCACCCTGGGCGAGCCGGTCAGGCTGGGCATCCGCGGAGGGGAAATCGTAATCCGGGAGCAGAAAAAAACACAGCAAGGCCCTTCCGGGATTCCGGAAGGCGCAAGAATCAAGGCGCAGAAATAAGCGCAGGCCTGCCCGGGCGCCTTTCTTCAGGCGCCCGGGCAGGCTGCCCCGCCAGGAGATGGCCAGAGAAGCAGAAAAACAGGATGAGTTCCGTGTCCTGAGCGGCGGGCGGAGAATGCGGGGAAAACACCCTTGTAAATTGTTTTTCCGTTGTATTCAAAAGGGCTTGACAGGGAAAGAAAAAGCGGATAAAATAATCTTTGTTCGCAAGTCTTCAGGGGCTTGTGATGCGGTGCATGCAGGTGTAGCTCAATGGCAGAGCTCCAGCTTCCCAAGCTGGTCACGTGGGTTCGATTCCCATCACCTGCTCCAATTCCGCATCAACGGCTCGGAAGCAAAATTCTTCGCTTTTGAGCGAGACATTTAAGGAGGAGATTCCAATGGCTAAAGGAAAGTATGAGCGGACTAAACCCCATGTTAACATTGGCACCATCGGACACGTGGACCACGGCAAGACCACGCTGACTGCCGCCATCACCATGACTCTGGCCACCAAGGGCGAAGCCCAGGCCATGCGGTATG
>CAMNKK010000003.1 GCA_946542235.1 uncultured Clostridia bacterium
CCGAACACCGCCGCCGTAAAGGCCTTGATGCCGGGCATGGAGCCGGTGGTCGGCATCAGCGTCGGATAGGCCGAGCACAGCAGGATGCCCGCCACCGCCGCCAGGGCTGAGCCGATGGCGAAGGTGGCGGAGATGGTCCGGTTCACATTGATGCCCATCAGCTCCGCGGCGCCCCGGTCCTCGGACACGCAGCGCATGGCCTTGCCCAGCTTCGTCCGGCTGATAAAGGCGGTCAGCAGCGCCATGATCACCAGGTTCGCCAGGATGGCGATCAGCGTGACTCCGCTGATGTTCAGCCGGCCGCCGAAAAGGGAAATGGTGGAGATCGGAATCATGGTCGCCGCCGGAAAGCTCTTGGGATTCGGGCCCCAGATCAGCAGCGCCAGGTTCTGCAGCAGATAGCTCATGCCGATGGCGGTAATCAGCACCGCCAGGCCCGTCGCCTGGCGCAGGGGGCGGTAGGCCAGCCCTTCAATGGTAATGCCCAGGACCGTGCACAGCACCATGGCGGCCAGCAGCGCCGCCACCGGGGGCAGACCCCAGTACTGCAGCGCGCAGAAGGCCACGTAGGCGCCCACCATAATCACGTCCCCGTGGGCAAAGTTCAGCATCTTGGCGATGCCGTACACCATGGTGTAGCCCAGGGCGATGATCGCGTAGATGCTCCCCAGGCTGATCCCGTTCACCAGGTTGGACAGAAAAATCATGGTCCAACTCCTCTCCTTCCCATCCTCCGCATATCCGATCCGGCCGGTTTTTGACCAGATATCTCATGCGTCAGCGGCTCTGAAAAAACGAGCGAATCCGCTCCCGGAAAACCGGGAGCGGACCGCAATACCTTGCCTCAGACCGGGTCAGGCGACCCGTCTCACTTGTTGAATCCGACATAGACGCCGTTTTCGATGATGACGGCGGTGGGGGTCTTGGTCACTTCGCCGTTGGCGGCCCAGGTCATGGTGCCGGTCACGCCGTCAATCTCGATTTCCTGCATGGCCGCGATGAGCCGGTCGCAGATGTCCTCGGCCTTCTCGCCTTCCTTCACATCCGCCTTTTCGGCCGCCGCCACCAGGGCGTACACGCCGTCATAGGCGTCCGCGGCAAACTGGTTCGGGATCTCGTCATACAGCTCCTTGTAGGTCGCCACGAACTTCTGGGTCTTCTCGTCCTCCGCGTCCGCGGAGAAGGGGGTCAGCAGCATGACGCCCTCGGCCAGGGAGGTGTCAAAGCCTTCGATGCTCAGGATGCCGTCCATGCCGTCCACGCCGAACCACACGGGCTTGTAGCCGATGCTGTTGGCGGTGATCAGGATCTGGGAAGCGGGGGTGTAGTAGATGGGCAGGAACACCAGCTCCGCGCCCTTGTTCTGGGCATCCGCCACCTGGACGGAGTAGTCCGTGGTTTCATCGGTGAAGGTGGTGGTGGACACGATTTCCAGGCCCACTTCCGGAGCCTTCTCCGCGAAGGTCTGGTAGATGCCGGTGGAATAGGCGTCCGCGTTGTTGTAGATCACGGCGACCTTGGTGGCCAGCTCGTGCTCCGCGATGTATTCGGCGGAAGCGGATCCCTGCGCCGGGTCGGTGAAGCAGACCTGGTAGACATTGTCCTTGTCCGCGGTGACCGCGGTGGAGGAGGCGGAGGGCGTCAGCATGAACACGCGCTCCTCATAGGCCACGGCGCCCACCGCGATGCAGGGGGTGGTGGTCGTGGTGCCGATGATCATCTGGGCGCCCGCGTCCATGGCGCTGTTGTACGCGTTCACGGCGACTTCCGCGTCATGGGTATCATCTTCGTCAATAATTTCCACCTTATACTTGCCGCCCTTGGCGTTGATCTCGTCCGCGGCGATCTTCGCGCCGCGGCTGGTGGCCGTGCCGTACACGGCGGCCGCGCCCGTCAGCGGACCGATATGCGCAATCTTCAGCGTAATGGCTTCCTCCGCGCCCGCGAACGCGAACACGCTCAGGCACATCGCCAGCGCCAGCGCCAGTGCAATGATCTTCTTCATTTTTCTTTCCCTCCATTCTTTCTCTGGGAAACCCATCCGGTTTCTCCGCGATATTATAATCCCCGAAGGGCCTGCCGTAAAGCGCCGCGCTTGTTCCTTTCTTGTTTTTTAGCGTCCTCCCGCGGCCGCCGGAAGCCGTCCGCCCTCCCGGGGACCGGGACATCCGCCCCCCGGGCGCCGGGAAAGGTCTGTGGCTTTTTGGCGGGGAATATGGTAAGATGGGATTATTCGGAAGCGAAAGGAAAGGAATAGTGACATGCCGGATCTGAGTCCCCTGATTCCCCCGGACAGCGCCGCCTTTGCCGGCCAGCCGCTGGCCGCCCGGATGCGGCCCGAAACCCTGGAGGAATTCGCCGGCCAGAAGCATCTGATCGGCGAGGGAAAGGTGCTGCGCAGGCTGATCGCCTCGGATACGATTTCCTCCATGATCTTCTGGGGGCCGCCCGGAGTGGGGAAGACCACCCTGGCCCAGATCATCGCCCGGCAGACCCGGGCCACCTTCATCAACTTTTCCGCCGTCACCAGCGGCATCAAGGAAATCCGCCAGGTCATGAACCAGGCGGAGGAAAACCGGATCTACGGGATCCGGACCATCGTCTTCGTGGACGAAATTCACCGGTTCAACAAGGCCCAGCAGGACGCCTTTCTGCCCTATGTGGAAAAGGGGAGCATCGTGCTGATCGGCGCCACCACGGAGAACCCGTCCTTCGAGATCAACAGCGCGCTGCTGTCCCGGTGCAAGGTGTTCGTGCTGCAGGCCCTGACCCGGGAGGATATCCTGGGGCTGCTTCGCCGCGCCCTGACGGACGAGCGGGGCTTCGGCCGGGAGCATGTGGAGATCACGGAGCAGGCCCTGGAGGCCATCGCGGACTTCAGCAACGGGGACGCCCGGTCCGCCCTGAGCACCCTGGAGATGGTGGTGCTCAACGGGGACGCGGATGAAAAGGGGATCACCGTCACCGACGAAACCCTGGCCCAGTGCCTCTCCCGGAAAAGCCTGATGTATGACAAGGACGGGGACGAGCATTACAACCTGATCTCCGCCCTGCACAAGTCCATGCGGAACTCCGACCCGGACGCGGCGGTCTACTGGATGATGCGCATGCTGGAGGGCGGGGAGGATCCCCTGTACATCGCCCGGCGGGTGCTCCGCTTCGCGGCGGAGGACGTGGGGCTGGCGGATCCCCGGGCCATGGAGGTCGGGGTCGCCGCCTACCAGGCCTGCCATTTCATCGGCGTGCCGGAATGCAACGTGCACCTGGCGGAAGCCGTGGTCTACATGTCCCTGGCCAGCAAGTCCAACGCGATGGAAATGGCCACCATGGAAGCCCGGGCCGCCATCGAGAAGGAACCGGACGCCCCGGTTCCCCTGCACATCCGCAACGCGCCCACCACCCTGATGAAAAATCTGGACTACGGCAAGGGATATCAGTATGCCCATGACTACGCGGAAAAGATGACCGCCATGGAATGCCTGCCCGACAACCTGAAGGGCCGGCGCTTCTACCACCCCACGGATCAGGGGCAGGAAGCGCGCTACCGGGAGCGTCTGGAGCAGATCCTCGCCTGGAAGGAAAGCAAAAGGCAGCAGTCCTGATTCCCCTTCCGGCGGCCGGTTCCATCCCACAGGAGGAAACAAACGTGCTGAAGCTGAAACGAATTCCCGCCCTGCTGCTCTGCCTGCTTCTGCTGCTGACAGCCGCCCTTCCGGCCGGGGGCGCGGAGGAGGATCCCGCCCCCACCGTCCGGGTCTGGCTGCAGCGGCTGGCGCTGACGGACCGGATCGATCTCCGCCTGCAGAGCGAATACCTGGCCTCCTGGGGAAAGGAGAGCCGGATGCTGATTCCCCGGGGGGCGGAAATAACGGTGCAGGTCCGCCGGGATCACCTGGTGCTGTTCTATCGGGACGCCGCGGTGGACTGCGGGGAAACGCTGGACCTGACCCGCACCCGCGATCCGCAATCCGGCACCGGCTCCGCCGGGCTGTGCGTCCTGCCCTGGGACGGGCTCTATCCGGGGGACCTGCGGCTCAGCGTCTCCGGCGGACAGCTCCGCCCCATCCTCACCGCCAGCGTGGAGGACTACCTGCTGGGCGTCCTGCCCTATGAGATGAGCGAGGACTTTCCGCTGGAAGCCCTGAAGGCCCAGGCGGTCTGCGCCCGCAATTACGCCCTGAGCCGGGTGAATCCGAAGCGGGACTACGATCTGGTGGACACCACCAACGACCAGGTTTTCCGCCCGGTGCTGTCCTCCCAGGCCCGGACCGCTCAGGCGGTTCGGGAGACCGCGGGGCTGGTGGTCACCTCCGGGGGCGCGCTGGCCAGCTGCTACTACAGCGCCTCCAACGGCGGGCAGACAGAGCTGCCCTCCCATGTGTGGAGCGGCGCGGAAGCCAGCAGGTGCTATGCGATCACGGAGGATCCCTACGATCTCGAAAACCCCGAATCCATTCGGAAAAAAGCGGATCTGCGGAAGGACGGCACCCGGCTTCCGGAGGACTTTCTGGCCATCCTGCGGGAGGAGGTTTTCGCGCAGCCGGAAATGAAGGAATACTGTCAGGATCCGGAGGCCTTCCGGGTGGATGAAATCCGCTCCGTCGCCCTGACCACCCCCCGCTTTCCCGCCCCCAGCCGGCTGATGACCCGGATGGAGATCACCGTTTCCGTGTCCGGAAGAAAATATCTGCCCGCGGACACGCCGGAGCCGGCCCTGTCCTTTGAGCCCGACGAGGACGACGCCACCGGCACGCCCCCGCCGTCCCCGACGCCGGTGCCGGCGCTGCGGCTCGGCGATTTCCAAAGCGCGGGCACCTTTGCCCTGACCTTCGATCTCTTTCCCCGGATCGTCCAGGCCCTGAATCTGAGCATCTACGGCGCCAACAACGAAATCATCACCGTCTCCGAAGGCGGGGACGCCTTCCGGCTCTCCGCCGGCCGATACGGCCACGGCGTGGGCATGAGCCAGCGGGGCGCCCAGTGGATGGCCGGCCATTACCATAAAACCTTCGAGGAAATCCTGGCCTTCTACTTTCCGGGCATGAAGCTGCAGAAGGCCGCCGCCGGCGCCCTTCCCATCCCCACGCCGGATCCCGTGCTGGCGGAAACCCCCGGACCCGCCGCCACGCCCACCCCGCGGCCCACGCAGATGCCCGTCACGGAGGACAATCTGCCGGAGGGCGCGTGGCTGGCCAGCGTGGAGCACATCGCGGACGACAGCACCCTGAACCTGCGGGCGGAGCCTTCCTCCGCCGGGGAAATCCTGATGCGGCTGTACCGGCACCAGAAGCTCATCGTGCTGGAGACCTGCGAGGACCCCGTCTGGGTGCATGTCCGCACGGACGTGATCGAGGGCTATGTCATGGTCTCCTTCCTGGAGCCGGTCTCCTGATCGGCCCCCGTCCGGGCGTCTTCCCTTCCATCCTGCTTTTCCCCCGGGCCATCCCGGGAAAACATAACCAGGCGCAGGCATATCCATCCATTCGGCAAAAGGAGGAAACACGGCATGAGAAAGGTATTGTTTATCGGCGGAACCGGAACCATCAGCGCGGCCATTACCCGCAGGCTGATCCGGGAAGGGAACTGGGAAGTCTGGCTGCTGAACCGGGGCAGCCGGCCCGAGGCGGTTCCCGAAGGCGCCCGCAGCGTGGTCGCGGACATCAATGACGAGGCGGATGTCCTGCGGAAGCTGGAGGGCATGAACTTTGACGTGATCGGAGAATTCATCGGCTTCACCGTGGATCAGGTGGAGCGGGACTACCGCCTCTTCCGGGGACGGACGAAGCAGTATATCTACATCAGCTCCGCCTCCGCCTATCACAAGCCCGCCGCGGATTTCCGCATCACCGAGGGAACCACCCTGGCCAATCCCCACTGGGAATATTCCCGGAACAAGATTGCCTGCGAGGAGTTCCTGATGAAGAAGTACCGGGAAGAGGGTTTCCCGGTCACCATCGTCCGCCCCAGCCACACCTATGACGAGCGGAGCATTCCCGTGGGCATCCACGGCCAGAAGGGCCCCTGGCAGGTGATCCGGCGGATGCGGGAAGGGAAGCCCGTCCTGATTCAGGGCGACGGAACCTCCCTCTGGCACCTGACCTTCAACGAGGACTTTGCCATCGGCTATACCGGCCTCATGGGAAACCCGCATGCCATCGGGGAAGCCTTCCACATCACCGGCGATGAGGTCCTGACCTGGAATCAGATCCATGCCGCCATCGCCGACGCGCTGGGCGTGGAGCTGAAGCCCTACTATGTTTCCTCCGCCTTCCTGGCGGAAGCGGGCAAAAAGTACGGCTATGACTTCGGCGGAAGCCTGCTGGGGGACAAGGCCGTCTCCGTCTTCTTTGACAACACGAAAGTGAAGCGCCTGGCGCCGGATCTGACCACCCATATTCCCTTCGACCGGGGGGTCCGGATCGCCCTGGACTACATTCTTTCCCATCCGGAATGCCAGCAGCCCGATCCGGAATTCGACGCCTGGTGCGACCGGGTTATCGCGGCGCTGGAAAAGGCAAAAGGGGAGATCTGATTCCCTGCCGGCCCGGCCGGCGCAAAGAACACAAAGCAGGGAGCGGACAGGCTGTCCGCTCCCTGCTCTTATTCATGCTTCCTTGCTGCTCTTTCCCAGATAGGCTTCCTGGATCGCCGAGCTGGCCAGCAGCTCCTCCCCGGTTCCGCTCATGGTGATCCGCCCGGTCTCCAGCACATAGGCGAAGTCGCAGGCGTGCAGCGCGGCATTGGCGTTCTGCTCGATCAGCAGCACCGTCATGCCCGTTTCCTTCAGCGTCTGGATAATCCGGAAAATATCCTTCACGACCAGGGGCGCCAGGCCCAGGCTGGGCTCATCCATCATGATCATCTTCGGACGGGTCATCATCGCCCGGCCCACCGCCAGCATCTGCTGCTCGCCCCCCGACAGGGTGCCCGCCAGCTGCCAGGAGCGCTCCCGCAGCCGGGGGAACAGATCGTAGATATACTCGATATCCTGCTCGATGACATCCCGGTCCCGGCGCAGGTACGCGCCGATCCGCAGGTTTTCCAGCACCGTCAGGTTCGGGAAGACCCGCCGTCCCTCCGGCACCATGGCGATGCCGGTTTCCACAATCTTCTGGGTGCCGTAGTCCGTAATGTCCCGGCCCTCGAAATAGACCCGGCCTTCCTTGCCCCGGACCAGGCCGGAGATCGTCCGCAGGGTCGTGCTCTTTCCCGCGCCGTTGGCGCCGATCAGGGTGACAATCTGCCCCTGTTCCACCTCGAAGGAGATTCCCTTCAGGGCCTCAATGCCGCCGTAGCTGACCACCAGATCCGTCACTTTCAGCAGGCTCATTCTTCATCCACCCCCAGATAAGCGGCAATGACCACGGGATTCTGCTGTACCTCCTCCGGCGTGCCGTTGGCGATCGGCTTGCCGAAGTCCAGCACATAGATCCGGTCCGAGATGTCCATTACCAGATTCATATGGTGCTCAATCATGAACACGGTCAGGTTGAACTCATTCTTGATCCGGACAATGAACTGCCCCAGCTCGTTGGTTTCCTGGGGATTCATGCCCGCCGCCGGCTCATCCAGCAGCAGCAGGGTCGGCTCCGTAGCCAGCGCCCGGGCGATCTCCAGCAGCCGCTGTTTTCCGTAGGGCAGGCTGGTGGCCATTTCCTCCGCCACGTCCGTCAGCCCCACGGTTTCCAGCAGTTTCCAGGCCTTCTCCCGGTTTTTCTTTTCCTCCTCCGCGTTCAGATGCAGCACCTGGGTCAGCAGACCGCTCTTCCGGCGGAGATGCATGGCCGTCATGATATTGTCAAACACGGTCATGCCGGAGAACAGCCGGATATTCTGGAAGGTCCGGGCGATCCCCTGCTCCGTAATCCTGTCCGGCGTCACGTGCATCTTCTCCCCGCCGATCTCCTTCCCGTGGAAGTAGATATGCCCGCTGGTGGGCTGATACACGCTGGTCACACAGTTGAAGGCCGTCGTCTTTCCCGCGCCGTTGGGGCCGATCAGGGCGACGATTTCCCCCCGGTCGATATGCATGGAAAAATCATTCACCGCGATCACGCCGCCGAACTGCATCGTCAGATGCTCCAGCTTCAGCACGGTCTCGCCGTCCGTCTCCATGTCCGGGACGGTTTTGATTTCCATCTCGCTCATTTCGCCGCCTCCTTCCGCTTCCGCCGGAACAGATCCGGCAGCTCTCTCGTGCCCATGATGCCCTTCCGGAAGAACAGCACCACCACCATGATGATGATGGAGAACACCACCAGCCGGAAGCCGTTGCGCAGCAGCGGCACTTCGAAGTTTCCGATCATCTGCTTCTCATCCAGGAACCGCAGCCACCACTCGCTGGCCGCCACGAACAGGAAGGAGCTGAACACGCTGCCCGTTACCGAGCCCACGCCGCCGATCACCACAATCAGCAGAATCTCATAGGTCATGGCGGTGGTAAAGAACTTCGCCTGCACCGTCGTCTGGTACATGGCCAGCATCGCGCCGCCGATGCCCGCAAAGAAGGAGGAAATGCAGAAGGCCAGCCGCTTGTGATGCGCCAGGTTGATGCCCATGGCCTCCGCCGCGATCTCGTCATCCCGGATGGACTTCAGCGCCCGGCCGTATCCGGAGTGGAGCAGCAGCACGATCAGCCCGATGCAGATCCCGGCAATCAGGAAGGGCACCAGCGTGGACAGATACAGGGTCACATTGCCCTCCGCGTCCCGGATGTTGAAGTCGTTGAAGCTGGGGAACATCCGCAGCATGTTGGCCCCGTTGGTGATGGGCCCCATGGGATCCCACTGTACAATGACGCGGATGATTTCCGCGAAGCCCAGGGTCGCGATCGCCAGATAGTCGCTCTTCAGCCGCAGCACCGGCAGACCGATCAGCAGCGCGAAGAACGCCGCGGCCAGCCCGGCCAGAATCAGGGCCACCGCCACCGGCACCGTGAACTGGATCAGCCCGCCCTCATAATACTGATAAACCACCGGCCGGCTTTCCACCGGGATGGTAAAGATTCCGTACACATAAGCCCCGATCAGCATGAAGCCGGCCTGGCCCAGGGAGAAAATCCCGGTGAAGCCGTTCAGCAGGTTCATGCTCACCGCCACCAGGGCGTAGGTGGCGCCCTTTTTCAGCACGGTAAAGAGCATGGAGGACGGGGGCAGAATCTGCTCCGCCGCGAATACCGCCGCATACACCGCCGCCACGATCACCCAGGTCAGGACGGCGGGTTTTCTTGATTTCGTCTTCATGATTCGCTCCGCCTCCCTTACACCTTGTCCGTCGTTTTTTCACCGAAAAGGCCGGTGGGTTTGACAACCAGAATAATGATCAGCAGCGCGAAGGTGAAGGCATCGGAGAAAATGGCCAGACCCAGGGGTCTGCTGATGGCTCCGGCCTTGAAAAGGATCACGTCCAGGCCCTTGATCAGATTCTCCATAATGCCGATGATAAACGCGCCGATCACCGCCCCGGGAATGGAGCCGATGCCGCCGAACACCGCCGCCACAAAGGCCTTCAGGCCGGGCATGGCGCCGGAGGTCTGGATCACCGTGGGATAGTTGGTGAAGTAAAGCACGCTGCCCACGCCCGCCAGGAAGGAGCCGATCACGAAGGTCGTGGAGATGACGCTGTTGATCTTGATGCCCATCAGCTGCGCGGTTTCAAAGTCCTTGGAAACCGCCCGCATGGCCATGCCGATCTTGGTCCTGTTGATCAGCATCACCAGCCCGACCACCAGCAGGATCACCAGCACCGGCGTCACGATCGTCACGACCTTGGTGGTGGCGGAGCCGATTTTGACGGAGTCGGAGATCACCGGGATGGCCGGATACTGCTTGTTCAGGCCGCCGGTGATGTAGAGCACCAGGTTCTGCAGGGTGTAGCTGACCCCGATGGCGGAAATCATCACGGACATCCGGGGCGCGGTGCGCAGCGGCTTATAGGCCACCCGCTCAATCACAAAGCCGACCAGCGCCGTAATGATCAGCACCAGCAGCACGGAAATCCAGACGGGCAGCCCGCTGGCGGCGATATAGACCATGATAATTCCTGCGACCATGAAAACATCGCCGTGGGCAAAGTTGATCAGGCGCAGGATGCCGTACACCATGGTATATCCGATGGCGATCAGCGCGTACTGTCCGCCTACCGAAATACCGGAAAGCAGGTAGGGAAAAATGGTATCCCACATGACCGAAACCCTTCCTTTCGGATCATTCTTTCGTTCCGGGCGCCGGGCCCGGGATATCGGGGAACAGAAGCGCGGCGGAGGCAGCCGCCCCCGCCGCGCCGGAGTCTACTTTCATCGGATCGGTTTCGGAATTATTCCACCGTCTGCTCAGCGACAAACTCCCAGTCACCGGTCTCGTTGTTCGCCTTCTTCACGAAAGCGGAGGTGCGGATGGCATCGCCGGTCTCGTCAAAGGCGATATGGCCGGACACGCCGTCGATCTCCACCGCGGGCAGGGCGGCCATCACCGCCGCGCTGTCGATGGATCCCGCCGCCTGCAGCGCCGCCAGGGCGGTCATGTATCCGTCGTAGCCCATGCAGGTCACGCCGGCGATCATGTCGTTGCCGCCGTTGTTGGTCAGGGCCTCGGCGTCCTCCGCCAGCCAGGCCTTGAAGCCGTTGTCGAATTCCGCGTTGGCGCCTTCCTGATAGAAGGTGGTCACGATCAGGTCAATGCTGGTTCCCTTCGCCGCAGCCGCCACCACGTTGCTGTCCAGCGTATCGCCGCCCAGCACCGGGATCGAGATGCCCTGGCTGGCCGCCTGGGAAACGATCTGGGTGGAATAGGCAATGGAGACGGGGCAGAAGATCAGGTCCGCGCCGTACATCTGCGCATTGCTCAGGAAGGAAGTAAAGTCGGAGTTGTTGGTCTGGAAGGAGTCGGTGTAAACCATGCCGCCCAGGCCCGTAAAGGCTTCCTGGAAGAACTTGATCAGGCCCTGATCATAGTCGTTGCCGGCTTCGCCCAGGCAGTAGGCGGTCTTGGCGCCCAGCTCCTTGAAGGCGTAGTTGGCCAGCACGGTGCCCTGGAAGGGATCCAGGAAGCAAACCCGGAAGTAGTGGCTGTTGCCCGCGGTCACCTGCGGATTGGTGCAGGTCAGGCCGATGGCCGGGATATTCGCGTTCTTGAAATACTCGGAGCCCGCGATGGACACGCCGGAGCCGTAGGAACCCAGCACGATGCTGACGTTCTCGGAAACCAGCTTCTGCGCGGCGGAGGGAGCCTTGTCCGCGGAAGAACCGTTGTCCGCCATCACCAGCTCCACCTTGTATTCCGTGTCGCCCACCTTCACCGTGGGAGCCACCCTGTTGGCATACTGAACGCCCAGGGTCTCCTGCTTTCCGCCGGCGCCGGAATCTCCGGAAGCGGGCTCAAACACGCCGATTTTCACGACGGGCAGATCCTCGGCCACCGCCATGGCCGCGCAGCTCAGCGCCAGAATCAGCGCCAGGACGATCATTGCAATCTTCTTCATGATGTTTTCCTCCTTTTCATTGTTCCTCCAAATAAAAGGACCGTTTTAGTATAAGCAGTTCCATTTTGGATGACAACCTGAAAAACAAAAAGAAGACAATCAAAATCGGCCGTTTTTCCGAAACGGCGCCCGAAAAAAAAGGAACATCCCCCTTCCGGCAGGATTTTTGCTCCGTCCTGAAGAATTATTCTATTCATGCGCCTGATCAGGCGCCGCATTACACGGCAGGCTCCCGCCTGAAGAGAGGAAGAAAACCATGAGTGAACTGACCCGGAGCGAACTGGAAGAAATCGAGGAGTTTCAGAAATATAAGTTCGATACCCAGCTGCTGATTGAGAGAACGGAAGAGGATCTGGACGACTTTGAAATCCGGGACTATATCTCCGAGCATTTTGAGGGCAATGAGCTGCTGGTTGTCGGAGACGAGGATCTGATCAAGATTCATTTCCACACCAACGAGCCCTGGCTGGTTCTGGCCTGGTGCGCCACCAAGGGCGATATCTACGACGTCGTCGTCGAAAACATGTTCCGTCAGGCCCAGGGGCTGCAGGGGTAAGGCACCCGGAGCCCTTCGTTTCCGCCGCGCTTTTCCGCGCGGCTTTTTCTGTTTCCCGGAGCGCCCCGGGGTTCGGAAGCCCCGGCGCCCTTCCGTTTTCCCGGGCTTTCCGGCCGGGCCTACCGCGCCATTCGGTTCCGCAGGGTTTCCGGGGACAGCTCCGGATTGATGGTTTCCTCGCTCTCCACGGCAACCGCCGCGGCCGCGGCCGCGGCGCGGCAGGTTTCCCCGAGGTCCAGGCCCTCCTGCCAGGCCCAGACAAGCGCCGCCATGAAGGCATCCCCGGCGCCGGTGGCATTCCGCATCCGGGCCGGGCAGCAGGGCGCGTGGATCATCCGCCGGCCGTCCGCCGCCAGCACCCCTTCTTCGCCCATGGTGATAAACACCCGGCCGAGCCCCGTCTCCAGCAGCTTCTCCGCCGCGGCCCGAAGGCTTTCCTCCCCCGTGATCCGAATCCCGGAAAGGAGCTCCGCCTCCAGGCGGTTGGGCTTCAGCGTATGGATCCGGGAAAGCACGGAACGCAGCTTTCCCGCTTTGGCCGCGGAGACCGGATCGGCAAAAACCGGAACCCGGCAGTGCTCCGCCGCAAAGGCCAGCGATTCCTCCGGAATGTTGGCATCCAGAACCACCAGGTCCGCGCCGGACAGCACGTCCATCCGCTGCGCCAGATATTCCGGCGTAATCCGGTCGCAGACAGCCATGTCGGACAGGGCCAGCGCCATATCCCCGTCCGCGTCGTCCAGATAGATATAGGTGGAGGTTGCTTCCCCCGGCACGGTCAGCGCATGCCGGACGTCAATCCCCAGCTCCGCGCAGGAAGCCAGAATCCGCTGGGCGGGCAGATCGTCCCCCAGCGCCGTCAGCAGGCAGACATCCCGGCCCAGCAGGCTCAGGTTATGGGCGATATTCCTGCCGACGCCCCCCAGGCTGATGGTCACCCGGCCCGGATTGGAATCCTTCGCCGCCAGGGGGGCAAAGGGCCGGCCGCCGATATCCATATTCACACCGCCGACCACTGCAATATAGGAATTCATTTCTGTCCGTTACTCCGCCTTTTCAGAATGGGTATGTCCTCCGGATCCGGCGGCCCGCCGCATGCGCGCCTGCGGGCCCCTCCGTTTACTTGGCTTCAAACCAGTTGCTTCCCCGGTGCACCTCCGCCACCAGGGGCACCTTCAGGGCAATCACCTGCTCCATCGCTTCCTGCAGCAGCTTCGCCGCCGCGTCCGCCTCCTCCGGCGGGCATTCCAGCAGCAGCTCATCATGCACCTGCAGAATCAGCCGGCTTTGCAGATGCTCCCTTCGGAGCGCTTCATCCACCCGGACCATGGCCAGCTTCATGATGTCCGCCGCCGTGCCCTGGATGGGCGTGTTCATGGCGGCTCTTTTGCCGAACTCCCGGATGGGCGCCTTCGGGCTCCGCAGCTCCGGCAGGTATCTCCGCCGTCCCATCATCGTCTGGGCATATCCCTTCTGCGCCCCTTCCGACGCAGCTTCGTCCATGAACCGCTTGACCCCCGGATACTTTTCAAAATACTTCTCGATAAAGGAGGCCGCTTCCCTGCGGCTGACGCCGGTATTCCGGCTCAGGCCGAAACCGCTGATGCCGTAAATCAGGCCGAAATTCACCGCCTTGGCCCGGCTGCGCAGCTCCGGCGTCACCCATTCCGGCGGCACCTCAAAGATTTCACTGGCCGTCCGGGCATGGATATCCTCTCCGTTCCGGAATGCTTCCACCAGCGCCGGATCCCCGGAAAAATGCGCCATCAGCCGCAGCTCAATCTGGCTGTAGTCCGCGTCCAGCAGCACCCAGCCCTCCCGGGGAACAAAGACCTTCCGCAGCTCCCGGCCCTCCTCCGTCCGCACGGGGATGTTCTGCAGGTTGGGCTCCGAGGAGGACAGGCGCCCCGTGGCCGTCGCCACCTGGTCAAAGGTGGAATGGACCCGCCCCTTCGCATCGATCAGCGGCAGCATCCCCTCCACATAGGTTCCGTTCAGCTTCATCAGCTTCCGGTAGCGCAGCAGGGGCTCTATGATTTCCGGCGCGTCCCAGCGAAGCCCTTCCAGCACCTCCACCGCGGTGGAATAGCCCTTGCTGGTTTTCTTTCCGTGGGGCAGATTCAGCCGGTCGAAGAGCACCTCTCCCAGCTGCTGCGTGCTGTTCAGATTGAATTCTCCCTGGCCGCAGGCATCGATCACCTCCTGCCGCCGCTGGGCGATCTCCCGGGTATATTCCCTGCCCAGCTCCCGCAGATAGTCCGCGTCCACCGCGAAGCCTTCCTTCTCCATGCGGAACAGGGTATGGCTCAGGGGCATCTCCACCTGCAGCATCAGGTTCTCCATGCCCTCCTCCCGGATTTTCTCCCGCTGCCACCGCCACAGGGAGCAGACCGCCGCGGCATCCTCTTCCCAGTCCGGGCAGAGCGCCTTCAGCCGGTAGCTCTTTTCCTGGGGATTCAGGAGGTACGCCCCCAGCATGGTATCCCATTCCAGCTTCTCCGGCAGGGGCAGCTTCATCCGATCCAGCTGATGCAGCAGGTGCTTTCCGTCGTGCACCACCGCTCTGCCCGACTGCAGCAGGGGGGACAGCAGCGTCATGACCTCCAGGGGATCCAGCCCCGGCATCAGCAGATCCCCGCCCAGGGAAACCCGAAGCCGGTCCCCCGTCTCCGCCGCCAGCGTCACCCGGGTATCGCCCGCATGCAGGCACAGCGTTCCGGGATGGGCCGCAATCCACGCCTCCAGCTCCCCGGGCGCCGCGGCCTCCTGCCATTCCCCGAAGGGCAGCAGCTCCGGTCCCTGCTCCGGCGCAGCGGCCGCCGCGGCCCCGCCCCGATCCTCATTGATCCGCCGGACCAGTGAAAACAGCTTCAGCTTCTCCAGCGCCGGCACCGCGTTTTTCAGGTCCGGCAGGCCGCATTTTTCCAGGCTGAAGGAGACCGGCGCATCCCGGTGAATGGTCGCCAGCTCCTTGCAGAATCTGGCCTGATCCGCCCAGGCAGCCAGCTTTTCTCCCAGCTTTCCCTTGACTTCCCCCGCATGGGCCAGCACCTCTTCCAGCGTGCCGTACTCCTGCAGCAGCCTGACCGCCGTTTTGTCTCCCACCCCCGGCACGCCGGGAATATTGTCGCTGCTGTCGCCGGCCAGGCCCTTCCAGTCCGTCACCTGCTGCGGGGTAAATCCGTATTCCTCATAAACCTTCTCCGGCGTAAAGCGAATGGTTTCGCTGATGCCCTTCCGGGTAAACATCAGCTCCGTCCCGCCGCCGACCAGCTGCAGCGCGTCCCGGTCCCCCGTCAGCAGCAGGGGCGTAACCCCCGCCTCCGCCCCCCGCAGGCTCAGGGTGCCCAGCAGGTCATCCGCCTCCCAGCCCTGCAGGGAGAAGCGGGCAATGCCCATCCCGTCCAGCAGCGTCCGGATGGTTTCCAGCTGCTGGCGCAGCTCCGGCGGGGTTGCGCTCCGCCCTGCCTTGTATTCCGGATAAATATTGTGCCGGAAGGTCGGCCCGTGCTCGTCAAAGCAGACGGCCAGATACTGAACATTCTCCTCCCGGATCACCTTCAGCAGCATGCTCAGGAAGCCGTAGATCGCATTGGTGTAAACCCCGTCCGCGTCCATCAGCGGCAGGGCATGAAACGCCCGGTGGATCAGACTGTTTCCGTCCACAATCAAGAAAAGATCCTTCATGGCTGAATACCCGCTCCTTCTTTTTCCGTTCCGGGAACGATCGGTGTTTCTCTGCGCTTCATTATATGCTTTTTCCATTTTCCTGTCCAATCCCCGGATGCCTCTCCGCGCCCTCCGCCGCTTCTCCGGGGGAGAAACCCGTCCCGGCGGGGCCGGAAGGCGCCCTGCCGGCGGCCCGGTTGTAAAAAACAATCGAAAAACATTCCGGAGGGATTGACAGCGCGGTCTCTCCTGTGGTATTTTTTCCGCAAATAAAGCAAACCTTTGAAGCGAAGATCAAACCGGGAGGGACGCCCACAGAGAGCGGGGGCAGCTGAAAACCCGCGGAAGGTTCACCGGCAAATGGATCGCTGAGGGAAAGGGGAAAGGGGCTTCGCCCCGAGTATCCGGACCGTGTGCCCGCGTTAAGGGCAGAGGGTGTGTTGGCACTCTCGTAAGAGTGGGGTCTCTCCGGAGGCCCGGCAAAGGTGGTACCATGGGTTTGTGTTTGCAGGCTCGTCCTTTGGGGGACGGGCCTTTTTCTTTTCCACCTTTCCTCTTTCCCCACGCGGGGACGGCATCCCGCGGACAACAGGTTTCTGTTTTCTCCATCGACCGATTTCCGAAAAGGAAGGAAAGAAAGGAAGGATTCCCATGGCAGAAAAAAGGATCATCAACACCCAGGAGACCAAAGGCTTTTCCATTCAGGATCTGATTCTGGTGGCCGTTCTGCTGGCCGCCGGCGCCGTGCTGAAGCTCTTCGTGGGCAGCGTCATCAATTTCTTCGGCATGAAGCCGAACTTCATCATTGCGGCCTACTGTCTGGCCATTCTGCTGATCCGTCCCGGGCTGGCGGGCAGCGCCATCATCGGGATCCTCGCCGGCGCCATCTGTCAGTTCCTGCCCGGAACCCCGTGGCTCAATCTGATCTCGGAGCTGCTGGGCGCGGTGGTCATGAGCCTGATGATCCGGGTTCCCCTCCGGGTGAAAAAGCTGGATCTGAATCCCCTGCTGGCAACCTTTGTCTCCACCGTGGTCTCCGGCGGCAGCTTCGTGGTCTGCCTCTTCGCGTTCATGCACATGGAAACCAGCGGACTGGTGGCCTATATCCCGATCGTGCTCGGAACCGCCGCCATCGGCAGCGTCCTGGTTCAGCTGCTGTACCTGCCCCTGAAAAAGGTGCTGAAGAAGTAATCCCGTTTCCCTTCCGGACGCGCCGCGCTTCGGATCAGATTCCCCGGAGCGCGGGCGCTCATCCCGGATGCCGATCCCAAATTGCCGGAGAGAGGAGCCCGGACCATGATCGATATACAGTCCTTTTCCTTCACCTACAAAAATGAGGCGGAACCCGCCCTGCGGGATGTAAGCATCTCCGTGCCCGAAGGCGGTTTTCTCGGCATCATCGGCCCCGCCGGCGCCGGCAAAACGACGCTGGCCCGGGCCGTATGCGGCATCATACCGCATCACTATCCCGGGGATTATTACGGCCGGATCTCCGTCGGCGGCCTGGATCCCGTGGAAGCCTCCCTGACGGATCTGTCCCGCCTCGTCGGTCTGGTTTTCCAGGATGTGGACAGCCAGATCATTTCCACCATGGTCGAGGATGAGATCCTCTACGGCCTGGAGAATTTCGGCATCCCTCATGCGGAAATTCCGGAGCGCATCCGTCTCGCCCTGGCACAGGCCGGCATCGCGGACCTGCAGGACCGCACCGTCGCCTCCCTCTCCGGCGGCCAGCGCCAGAAGGTGGCCATCGCCTCCATTCTCGCCCTGCGTCCCCGGGTCCTGGTGCTGGACGAACCGACCGGGGAGCTGGATCCCGTCAGCAGCCGTCAGGTTTTCTCCCTGCTGAAGCAGCTGCGGAAGGAGCACGGCGTCACGGTGATCGTGATCGAGCAGAAAATCATGCTGCTGTGCGAGTTTGCGGAGCAGCTGGCCGTGCTGGATCACGGGGCCGTCCTCCGCCAGGGGCCCACCCGGGAGGTGCTTGCCCACGCGGAGGAGCTGCTGGCCCTCGGGGTCAACTGCCCCCGGGTCACCACCCTCAGCCGGCTGCTTTCCCGGCGTCTGGGGCGGGAGCTTCCCGTCTGCGTGAATCTGGAGGAAGCGGAAGAAACGGCAAGGAGGCTGATGACATGATACAGCTGGATCAGGTCAGTTTTGCATACCCGTCCCAGGGACCCACGGTCCGGGATCTTTCCTTTCATATTCGGAAAGGGGAGTTCGTCGCCCTTCTCGGCGCCAACGGCGCGGGAAAAACCACCACGGTCCGGCTGATTGACGGCCTGATCAGGCCGACCTCCGGCCGGGTGCTGATCGGCGGCGCGGACACCGCCGGATCCTCCGTAAGCCAGCGGGCCCGCCGGGTCGGATTCCTCTTTCAGAATCCGGACCGCCAGATCTGCAAAAACACCGTCCGGGAAGAAATCCTTTTCGGCCTGAACGCCGTGCGGGCGGAAGAAGGCCCGGAAAAGCTGGCTGCCCGGACAGACCGGGTTCTGGCGGATTTCGGCTTCACCGGCGATGAAGAGCCCTTCTCCCTGAGCCGGGGGCAGCGGCAGCGGGTGGCGCTGGCCTCCATCCTGGCCGCGGAGCCGGAGGTGCTCATTCTGGATGAGCCCACCACCGGCCTGGACTATCAGGAATGCTGCCATATCATGGATCGGATCCGCCGGATGAACCGGGAACAGCAGGTCACCGTCATCATGGTCTGCCACGACATGGAGGTGGTGCTGGACTATGTGGACCGGGCGCTGGTCATGGCCGGGGGACGGCTCCTGGCGGACGGTCCCGTCCGGCAGATCTTCCGGGATGCCGCCCTGATGGAGCGGGCCTCCATCCTTCCGCCCCAGATGATCGACCTGTCCCTCCGGCTGGACCTGCCCGGGGCGGATTCCCCGGAAACCATGGCGGACGCCATTCTCGCCGCGAAAGGAGGAAAGCCGGCATGAAGGAGCTTTTTCAGTATGTTCCCGGCCAGTCCCTGCTTCATCGGCTGAACCCGGTCACCAAGCTGATCCTGACCATCATGATCTGCGCAGCCGCCTTCATCACCTCCAGCGTTTTTTTCCTGCTGGGACTGCTGGCGGTGGATCTGGCCATCGGGCTGATCGCCGGGGTTGCCAGGAAGACCCTCGGCATCCTGCGGGGCCTGATGAAAATTGCCGTATTTCTCTTTGTGCTCCAGGTGCTGCTGAGCCGTCAGGGTACGCCTGTTTTCTGGATCATCACGGATCGCGGGCTGCTGACCGCAGCCACCGTGGTGCTGCGCCTGGTGGTCGTATGCATGCCCCTGGCCCTGGTGCTGGCGGTCACCCGGGTTTCCGACCTGTCCAACGCGCTGGTGCAGGTGCTGCACGTGCCCTATAAATATGCCTTTACCCTGACCACCGCCATCCGTTTCATCCCCCAGTTTCTGGAGGAAATGAGCGATATCATGGAAGCCCAGACCGCCCGGGGCATTGCCTTTGATCAGGCCCGAGGCCTGAAAAAGCTGGGCATGATGCTGCCGCTGTGCGCGCCCCTGCTGATTTCCTCCGTCCGCCGCACGGACCAGACCGCCGCCGCGGCAGAGATACGGGGGTTCAGCCTCCGCACCTCCGCCTCCGCCTTCCGGCGTTATCCCTTTCACCTGGAGGACGCGCTGGTTCTGGGCTTCTGCGTTCTCCTGATCGCAGCCTCCATCCTCCTGTAAGCTTTCCCCCCTTCCGGGAACGGAAAAAGGAGCCGTGATGCCAGGGCATCAGGCTCCTTTTTTTAACACTCCCCGCAGGGCTTTATTCCCGGAAAACCCGGCTTACTGCCACGGTACATAATACCTGTGGATCTGCTTCAGCTCTCCGTTTTCGTCAAAGGTGGCATTCACATTCAGCTGATCAAAGCCGATGCCGTCCTTTTCCTCCGCGGCCAGCGCCGCAAAGAAATCCTCCGCCGTCATTTCCCTGTTCTCCTCCAGGGGGCTGCCGGCTTCCGGATCGACGCCTTCCAGATAGACCATTCCGTCCGGCACGGTCAGCGTCAGCTGCGCCGCTTCCTTCATAATCGGATAATCGTTGTAGGTGACGGCCGTATACAGGCCGTCCTCGTTTTTCCGCAGGAAATATTCATCATTGATGATTGCGTCATACCCTTCGTAGGCCAGGGTCTCGATCAGAACGTCCTCCGTGCCGATCCGGATGGTGTCCCCTTCCTTCACGGAGATCACATCCCACTCCAGCAGGGTATAGGGAACCAGCAGGGTCAGATCCACGGTCTTCGCGGCCGCGTCAAAGCCGGTAATGCTGACGTCGAAGGTTTTCCCCTCGATCTTCAGCGCTTCCTCCTCCGCGCCGGCAATGAAGTCCAGATCCGACAGGAAGGCATTTCCCATCGCGATTTCATCTTCCGTCAGCTTCTGTTCCGGGGCCTGCTTCCCGGGGGTCATGACGAACTCGATAAAATATCCCGCATAGATCGAGAAGATGCTCAGATAATCATAGCTGTCCGCCACGGTGCGGCAGACCAGCAGCCGGGTGCCGTGGGCGGTCTCATCATAGGTGATGTTGGCGTAGGGATCGGTATCCGTAAAGGTTTTTTCCAGAATCATCAGCGCTTCGTCATCCAGATCGTTGATCCGGACCACGCCGGCATAGGTCTCGTCATAGGCGACGGACAGCACCATCTGCGGCTTTGCCGGATCCTCGGTGACCATGGAACACAGAAGCGCTTCATCATTCTGCATGAACGGCACGACCCGGTATCCTTCCGGCACCGTTCCCTTCAGGGTAAATTCCCCGTTCACCCGGACCGTCCCGAAGTTATACTTCTCCGCTGCTTCCTCCGCGCTTCCGGCGGCACAGCCCAGCAGCAGAACCAGGCTCAGCAGCATGGCAATGATTTTTTTCATGGATGGAATCCTCCTTCATTTCCTCATGCTCCGGTTCTTTTCCGGGCCGGTTTATTTCTGGGCAAACCGCTTGTGAATGTACCCGACATCCCCGGTGTCCGGATCCTGCACCTGCAGATAATGCGCGGTTTCCTTCAGCACGATCAGTTCCTCGGTCGTCGTATACCGCGCGATCTCCATGCCCGTTTCGCTGGGAATCCAGCGCATGCTCACCCAGCTGGTAACCCGGGCGGGCCTGGCCGTCACACGGTAGGGGGTGACCTCCGCCGCCGTGGCAAACTCCGCGTTGATATCCGTCATCGGATCTCCCGTATAGGCTTCCTTCTCGCTTTCCAGCAGCGCGTCGATCTCTTCCGGCGCGATATCGGACAGATAGCGCCAGTTCACATAGGCCGTCCAGTCGCCCTCCCCGTTCTGCGGATGATTGTAATGGAAGATGATTTCCGCCCACCTGTCCCCGGTGACGGACAGGACCTTCACTTTTTCGCCGTATTCCAGCCGGCCGACAATCTGTCCCTGCGGCTCCGTGCGTACGCTCAGCGGCTGATGGTTTTCCGTGTATACATAGCATTCCCTGGCTTCCGCTTCTTCCTCGCCAAGCGCCGCGGAAACCGCCGTCCCCAGCACCAGCAGGGCCGCCAGCGCCAGCATCAGAATCTTTTTCATCATCTTTTTTCCCTCCTTGTCTCCGTGCATTTCTCAGGAAGCGCCCCGGACCGGTCTCAGTAATCCTTTTTGGTGCGGTGTCTCTCCCGGATCGTCTTGATCCAGTCGTTGTCAATCTGGAACTGGTACAGGGTAATCGTACCGCTGGTTTTCTTGATGCCCTGGGACGGCGCCGAATAGTTGACCATCTTCCAGTGCCTCGTGCCGGTGGTCTCGCCGGGCTGCAGCGCGCCGCTCCAGACGATGTCCACCTTGTTGGAGCCGTCCTTGGTGTTCACCGCCACGCCCTCGCGTCCGTCAAAGACCTCCAGGGAGGCCACGATCCGCGTAATGGTGAATGCGGAATCATTCCGGACGGACAGCCAGAAATTGCCGTCCTTGTCATAGTCAAAGCTCCGGAAGGTCAGGCTGCGGTCAAAGTCGCCCACGGTCACCCGGAGGGAGGTCTGGAAGCCGCCGTCCTCCGTGGTTCCGGTGACGGTTGCTTCTCCGTATCCGACGCCCTTCAGCTTCATTTTGGAATTGGTCTTTCCGTTCGCGGTTACGACGCTTTCATCGGAGCTGACCCAGGTCATGTTCTTGTTGGTGGCATCCTTCGGATAAATGGTCGCGCCGGCCGTGGCCGTTTCGTTCAGATCGATATAGGCATGCTCCCGCACCATCTGGACCCCTGTCACATGCTCGCCGACCCTGACCTGGATCTGGGCCTTCCGCCTGGAGCCGTCCACGGTCGTCGCCGTGATGCTGGCGTTGCCCCGGGATACGCCGGTTACCACGCCGTTTTCATCCACCACCGCCACCTTGGGATTGGAGCTCTGGAAGGTCACCCCGGGATTGGTGGCATTGGCCGGTTCCGTAATCCAGCTCAGCTGCGTTGTTTCCCCGGCATAGGCCGCCGCGGATTTTTCCGTAAAGGCGACGCTCTTCACCGGCTGCTGCACATGAACCTTCAGCTCCGCGCTGACGCTTTCCAGCGCTTCCGCCCGGCAGGTCACCACGCATTCGCCCGGCGCCACCCCGGTGATCCTCCCGTCCTTTCCGACCTTCGCAATGCTCTCGTCCGAGCTGGACCAGATCACCCGCTTGTTATCCGCGTCCACCGGAGCCACCGTATATTTTGTCACCTGGTTCCGGCCCACATCCACGGTCATCTCTTCGCTGCCCAGCGTAATGGCTTCCGGATTCTGAACCACCTTCAGGCTGAAGTTGGCCCGGATATTGCTTCCGTCCGCCGCTGTGGCAACCAGCCGGCCGTTTCCCCGCTTCAGGCCCGTAACCACGCCCTGGGCGTCCACCGTCAGGATCCGCTCGTCCCCGCTGGACCAGATCACCTGCGGAATGGAAGCGTTCTCCGGCATCACGGAAGCCTTCACGGTGACCTGACCGCCCACGGTCACAGCCTGCCCGGAGGCTTCCACCGTCAGCCGGGTCACCGGCTGAATCACCAGCACCCGATACCGGACGCTGACCTCCGGATTGGATGCGCTGGCCACCGTCAGCACGGCCTCCCCGGGAACCAGCCCGGTCAGCCCGTTCCCCTGTACCTTCAGCACGCTGTCATTGTCGCTTTTCAGGACAAATTTCCTGTTGCTGGCATCCTGGGGCAGCACGGTCACCTGCAGGTTGATCTGCTTCTTCACGGAAACCAGCAGCACCGGCAGATCCTCCCCGCCGGCCTGCAGCAGGGGGGCAACCAGCGGATCGTCCGCCGGATACAGCGGCAGCTTTGCCGTCTGTACCTGAACCTCCGCCGCCTTCCGGTCCACGAACAGGTTCAGCTGGTTCCGATAGGTCTTTCCCTCCGCGGTCACTGTCGCCGTGATATTGGTCTGGCCCTTGCTGACCCCCGTCACCACGCCGTTTTCATCCACCGTCGCCACTTTTTCGTTGGCAGAGGTATAGCTCAGCTCCCCGCCGGCCGGCGCGCCCTCCCGGATCAGCACGGTCTGCAGCGTCTCTCCCTCGAACACCCTGTTCACGTTCCGGTCGAACTGCAGAACGTTGTTTTCCGCCAGCGCGGAAAAGCCGAAGCAGAGCAGGGCTGCGGCCAGCAGGAGAATGAGAATTTTTTTCATTCCGTCAGCCTCCTTTTTTATTCTTTCCATTTATTCATACCTGGATATGTCCTCTTTCCCGCAAAGCTATTTTAGCGCTTTTCGGGGTCAATTTCAAGTGCCGGCGTCCCGCTCCCGCGGGAAGCGCAGCGCCGGCGGAGCCGCCCGTCTCAGGACAGCTGCAGCTGATAAAGCTTTTTGTAGATCCCGTCCCTGGCCAGCAGCTCCTGATGGGTTCCGGACTCCCGGATCCGCCCGTGATGCATGACAAGGATCCGGTCGCAGTGCTGGATCGTGGACAGCCGGTGCGCCACCATGATGCTGGTCCGCCCCCGCATCAGCCGGGCCACCGCCTCCTGAATCCACTGCTCCGTCTCCGTGTCAATATTGGCGGTCGCCTCGTCCAGAATCAGGATGGCCGGATCATAGGCCAGCGTCCGGGCAAAGGACAGCAGCTGCCTCTCTCCGGCGGAGAAGGTCGCGCCCCGCTCCGTCACCCGGGAGGCGTATCCGTCCGGAAGGCGTTCGATAAACCGGGCCGCGTTGACTTCCCGGGCCGCCTCCCGGATTTCCTCATCCGAAATGCTTTCGTCCCGGAGGCGGATGTTGGAAGCGATGTCCCCGGTGAACAGGAACACATCCTGCTGCACCTGGCCCACCGCCCGGCGGATCTGCTCCCGGCTCATCAGCCGGATGTCCGTGTCATCGATCCGGATCGTTCCCTTCTGGACATCATAGTATCTGCCGATCAGGTTCAGGATGGAGCTCTTTCCGGCGCCCGTGGCGCCCACAAAGGCGACGGACTGGCCGGGCTCGATCTCGAAGCTGACATCCTTCAGCACCCAGTCTCCCTCCCGGCCGGTATAGGAAAACCAGACATGATCAAAGGTGATCTTTCCGCGGATTTCCGGCAGCAGCACCGGGGATTTCTCCTCGGCGATGTCGGGCTCCGTATCCATCAGGGTAAAGATTTTCTCCGCGGCGGAGATGGCGCTCTGCAGGGTGGTAAACTGCTCCGCCAGCTCCTGAATCGGCTCAAAGAAGCTGTTGATATACTGCAGGAAAATATACAGCGTTCCGATCGTGATCGCCCCGCCCAGCACCTCCCGGCCGCCGGTAAGCATGATGATCATCAGGGCCAGGACGCTCAGCAGATAGATCCCCGGCCGGAAAACGGCGAAAACCATCATTTCCCGGAAGCTGGCGTTGTACAGGCTGGCGTTTTTCTGTTCAAACTCGTCATATTTCTTCTGTTCCCGGCCGAAAATCCGGATGACCTTCATGCCCGACAGATGCTCGGACAGGAAGGTATTGAGCGCCGTCAGACGGGTTCGCACCAGCCGGTAGGTCTTCCGGCTGATCATCCTGAAAACCAGCGTCAGGGCCGCCACCACCGGGAGCAGAATAAAGCTGTAAAGCGCCATTCGGGGATTCAGCGAAATCATGATCACCGCCAGCCCCGCCATCTTCACCACATTCCGGAAAAGCTTCACCAGAATATTGGAGAAGACCTCGTTGATCGCTTCCACATCGTTGGTCAGCCTGGTCACAATCTTCCCCACCGGGGTAATATCAAAGAAGCGCATGGTCAGGCTTTCCGTATGCCGGAAAAGGTCATTCCGAATCTCATAGATGATGTCCTGCCCCATTTTCTGCAGCAGGAGCGTCTGGCTCCGGTTCAGGATCATCAGCAGAACCAGCGCCGCCAGATACAGGCCGCCCGCCGTCAGCACGCCCCGGAAGCGCTCCTCCGCCCGCTCGCCGGGCGCCCATTCCTCCCGGCCTTCCTCCTGCAGGATTTCACTGCTCTCTCCCGTAATATACCGGTCTATGGCCTGCCCGATAATCATGGGCTTCACCAGTTCCAGCCCCGTCAGCCCCAGCACCAGCACCAGGCACAGGATAAACACCTTCCTGTGCGGCTTCAGGTACTCCAGGAGCCTCCGCATGGGCTTCCCGCGGTAATGAATGTCCTCCCGCTCCTCGTCCTGAGGGCGGAAAAGAGACATGAACCTTTCCTTCAGGGACGGCTTCCTTTCCGTACCGCTCATGCCGGCTCACCTCCTTCCGGCCCGGATTCCCCCTGCTCCTTCGCCAGCTGGGCCTCCAGCTGCTGCTTGTCATAGATGGAGCGGTACAGGCCTCCCGCCTTCATCAGCTCCTCATGGGTTCCGTACTCCGCGGTCCGCCCGTCCTCCAGCACCAGAATGTGATCCGCGTGCTGAATGGTGGAAATCCGGTGGGCAATAATCAGCGTGGTCCTGTTCCGGCGCAGCTCCTGCAGCCGGGACAGGATCCGTTCCTCCGTGTCCGTATCCACGGCGCTGAGAGAATCGTCCAGAATCAGCACCGGCGCGTCCTTCATCAGCGCCCGGGCGATGGAAATCCGCTGCTTCTGGCCGCCGGAAATCGTGACGCCCCGTTCCCCCAGCAGGGTCTGGTACTGGTTCGGAAATTCCATGATATTGTCATGCACATCCGCCGCTTCGGCCGCCGCCATGATCTCCTCCCGGGAAGCCTGCTGCACGCCGAAGGCAATATTGTTTTCAATGGTATCGCTGAACAGGAAGGAATCCTGGGGAACGCAGGCCAGATCCCGGTGAAGGACATGCAGGGGGATCTCCCGCAGGGGGTGTCCGTCCATCCGGATCATATCCGGATCCTCCGTATCCCACAGCCTTTCCAGCAGATTCACCAGGGTTGTCTTGCCGCATCCCGTGCGCCCGATCACCGCCAGGGTTTCCCCGGGGCGCACCCGCAGGGAGATTCCCTGCAGCGCCGGGTGATCTTCCGCTGACCCCGGATACCGGAAGGTCAGATCCCTCAGTTCAATCTCTCCCCGCAGCGACGTAATGGAGGGATCTCCCTCCTCCCGGATTTCCGGCTTTTCATCCAGGATCGTCCGGATCCGGCGCAGGGAAGCCAGGCCCTGGCTCAGGTTGGAAACGCTCTCTCCCACGGCAATCATGGGCCACACCAGCATGGTCACATAGCTGTTGAAGGCCACAAACTGGCCGATGGTAATCTCTCCGTAAATCGCCATCCGCCCGCCGAAAACCAGGGTCAGCAGCAGGCTGATTCCGATGACCAGGTCCAGGAGCGGCAGCACCAGGGCCATCAGCCGGACCACCGCCAGATTCTTTTCCCGGCTGTTGGCGTTCGCCCGGGCAAAGGCCGCCAGCTCCTTCCGTTCCTGCACGAAAGCCTTGATGACCCGGATGCCGGAAATCGCTTCCTGCGTCTGGTCCGTCAGGGCGGAAAAGGCTTCCTGCCTGGCCAGGAACCTGCGGTGCATGGCCTTCCCGAACCAGATGTCCCCGAAGATGATCAGAATCAGCGGAATGACCGCGATCATGGTCAGCCGGAAGCTGACAAACCGGATCATGCTGATCAGGACCAGAACCAGCATGACCGTCGCGTCAAAGGTGGAAATCACCGTCATGCCCATGAGCCCCCGGACGGCGCCCAGGTCGTTGGTGAAGTGCGCCATCAGGTCCCCTGTCTTGTGCTCGTTGTACCAGGACATGGAAAGGGTTTCCAGATGGGCAAACAGCTCTCCCCGCAGGTCCCGCTCCACCAGCCTTGCCGCCCCGAAAAGGCATACCCGCCAGCCGAACCGGCCCAGCATGATCAGCGATCCCATCCCCAGCAGCCGCAGCACGATATTCCACACGCCGCTCATATCCAGCCTGCCCGCCGCCAGCCCGTCCGTCAGCTCCCCGGACAGCAGCGGAACGTTCGCATTGATCTGATCCACCGCAAACAGGGCGATCAGCCCCAGCACATACCGCCACCAGTATTTCCTGACATAGCGTCCCGCCAGCTTCAGTTCTTTTCTCATCATTCCTCCCGGAAGTACCGCTCATTTCTGATTCCGAACGAGAAAGAAGTCTATCGGGAACACCCGGAAAAGTCAATAGAAAACCGGCTTTCGGCGCAAAACTTCTTCTTGCTTTTTCAGCGCGTTATGCTATGCTTTTCAAAAACGGATCCCTCCCGGGATCGGAAGGAACGGAACATGCTGAAGGGGCTTGCTTTTGAAAGGGGAATCAACCTGGGCGGCTGGATGAGCCAGTGCGACTATTCAGAGGACCGGCTGAACCATTTCATCACGGAGGAGGATATCGCCCGCATCGCCTCCTGGGGGCTGGATCACGTGCGCCTGCCCGTGGACTACAATGTGCTGGAGACGGAGGACGGCTCCGAATACCGGGCGGACGGCTTTGCGCGGATCAGCCGGGCTTACGGCTGGTGCCGGGCCCATGGGCTGAACCTGGTGATCGACCTGCACAAAACCGCCGGCTTCTCCTTTGACGCCGGAGAACAGGAAACCGGTTTTTTTGAGAGCGCCTCCTGCCAGGAACGGTTTTACCGCCTCTGGGAACAGATCGCGGCCCGCTGCGGGGAAAGCCCGGAGCATGTGGCCTTCGAACTGCTCAATGAGGTCACGGACCCTGCTTTCATCGGCGCCTGGAACCGGATCGCCCGTACCTGCATCCGGCGGATCCGCGCCATCTGCCCCCGCCATCTGATCCTGGTGGGCAGCTATCACAACAACAGCGCCGCGGCGGTGCCCGCCCTGGATCCGCCCTTGGACGACCGGGTGATCTACAACTTCCACTGCTATGAGCCCCTGGCTTTTACCCATCAGGGAGCCCACTGGGTGCCGCAGCTGGACCGGGATCGGCGGATCTCCTTTGAGGAAGCCGGGATTCCGGAGGATTATTTCGACCGGCTGTTCGCTCCGGCCCTGGAGGCTGCCCGGAAGAACGGGACGGAGCTCTACTGCGGCGAATACGGCGTCATCGATCAGGCCGAGCCGGAATCCGCCGTAAAGTGGTTCCGTCTGATTCACGCCGCCTTCGCCCGATACGGGATCGGCCACAGCATCTGGAGCTACCGGGAAATGGACTTCGGCCTGGCAGACGCCCGGATGGACGGCTATCGGGAGCAGATTCTGGAATAATCCGATCCGCCGCAGGCATGTGTTTTTTGATTTTCATTGTCTTTCCCTTCCTTCTGTGTTATATTGGAAGCGCCGAAACCGGTAAAAAATCAGAAGAAGAGGGCTGGACAAATGTCAGAGATGAATGAAAAGAAAACCCGGGTTGCCTTTGTCGGATCCGAATGTTACCCCTTTGTAAAAACAGGCGGGCTGGGTGATGTCATGTATGCCCTGCCCCGTGCTCTGGTGCGGGAAGGCTGCGAGGTGCGCGTTTTCCTGCCCCTGTACAGCTGCATTCCCCAGAAGTACAAGGATCAGATGAACTGGAAGGGCTCCTTCATGATGGACCTGACCACGGACGGACGGACCTTCTTCGTGGGCATCATGGAGCTGTCCATGAACGGCGTCATCTACGACTTCATCGAAAACAGGGAATTCTTTGACTGGGGAAATCCCTATACCGGCCTGTGGGAGGACATCCCGAAATACTGCTATTTCTCCAAGGCCGTCCTGGCGGCGCTGAACTATCTGGAGTGGATTCCGGATGTCATCCACTGCCATGACTGGCAGGCCTCCCTGACCCCGGTTTATCTCCGGACCCGCTTCGCCGGAACCCCCGTAGGCGCCGCCCGCAGCATGCTGACCATTCACAACCTGCGGTTCCAGGGCATCTGCAGCATCGACCATCTGAAATACTGGTCCGGTCTTCCGGATGACCTTTTCAATTATCCCGTCTTCAAGATCAATGAAAATGAAGCCAACATGTTCAAGGGCGGCCTCGCCTTCGCGGACCGGATCACAACCGTCAGTGAAACCTATGCCCATGAAATTCAGACCGATTTTTACGGGGAAGGGCTGAACAGCCATCTGTCCTACCATTCCGTCAAGCTCCGGGGCATCGTCAACGGCATCGATGTGGAGCAGTGGGACAGCCGGACAGACGCGCTCCTGCCCGCTCCCTACGGCCGGGAAAACGCGCTGGCCGCCAAGGGAGAAAACAAGCTGGCGCTGCAGCGCCGTCTGGGCCTGGAGGAGGATCAGGGCAAATTCGTGATCGGCCTTGTTTCCCGTCTGACGGATCAGAAGGGCCTGGATCTGGTGGACGCGATCTTCGAGCAGATGCTGGATGAGAACACCCAGGTCGTCGTGCTGGGGACCGGCGATCCCCGGTATGAAGGCGCCTTCCGCTATTATGAAAGCGTTCACAGAGGTCAGGTCTGCTCCTGCATCATGTATGACGAAAGCCTGGCTCATCTGATTTACGCCGGGGCGGATGCCCTGCTGGTACCCAGCCTCTTTGAGCCCTGCGGACTGACCCAGCTGATCTCCATGCGCTACGGCACCGTGCCCATCGTTCGGGAAACCGGCGGCCTGAAGGATACCGTGGCTCCCTTCAATCCGGAAAACGGAGAGGGGAACGGCTTCACCTTCGATGCCTACCGGGCCGATCTGCTGCTGGACGCGGTGCGGCGGGGCAGGGAAGTCTATCTTGGGGACCGGGACCGCTGGAACGCCATCGTTCTGCGGGATATGGACAGGGATGTTTCCTGGACCCATTCCGCCCTCCAGTATCTGGAGCTGTACCGGGAGGGCTGACGCCTTTCCCCGGGCTTTCAAATCAATTCATCCGGAGGTATCCCGATGCAGACATCCTTTTCCTCCCCGCTGCCCCTGACGCAGGTTCATATTACGGACGCCTTCTGGAAACGGGAGATGGATCTGATCCGAAATACGGTGCTGCCCTACCAGTGGGCCGCGCTGAACGACCGGGTGGAAGGCGCTGTTCCCAGCTGGTGGATGCACAACATGCGGGCCGCGGCCCGGGTCGTTGCAGCCCGAAAGGCGGGGAAGGCGCTCCCTTCCCGCCAGCAGGTGCCGGGCATGGTTTCGGAAGGTCCTTCTCCCGATCAGGCGGACCCGGATTTCTTCTATGGCTGGGTCTTTCAGGACAGCGACGGATACAAATGGATTGAAGCCGCCTCCTGCCAGCTGTCCGTCCTGCCGGACGAAGCCCTCCGGAGTCAGGTTCAGGAAGCGGTGGACGCGATCCGTGCCGCCCAGGAGGAAGACGGCTACCTGGATACCTTCTATACCATCACCGGCATCGAAAACGCCTTCACCAACCTGAAGGACCATCACGAGCTCTATTGCTTCGGGCATCTGGCGGAAGCCGCCGTTGCCTGGTGGCAGGCGACCGGAAACGACGACCTGCTCCAGGTGACCCGCCGCTTTGCCGCCTGTATCGCCCGGCGCTTCGGCCCGGGAAAGGAGCGGGGCTGCCCCGGCCATGAAATTGCGGAGATGGCCCTGTTCCGCCTCTATGAAGCAACGGGCGAGCAGGAATGGATGGATCTGGCGCAGTTCTTTCTGGATGTGCGCGGAACGGATCCCAGCACCTTCGCCCTGGAAGAGAACGTCCGGCGGAAGCGTTCCGGTCAGCCGGAGCTTCCGGTCACCGCCGACCGATATGAATACTATCAGGCCCATCTTCCCGTCCGGCAGATGAAGGAAGCCACCGGCCACGCCGTCCGGCAGATGTATCTGTGCAGCGGCATGGCGGACTCTGCCCGGCTGCGGAAAGACGCCGCCCTTCGGGAAGCCTGCGAACGGCTCTGGCATTCCGCCGTTGCCGAAAAGATGTACGTAACCGGGGGCGTCGGCGCCACCCATGTGGGGGAAGCCTTCTCCCGTCCGTGGGATCTTCCTTCCGATACCGCCTATTCTGAAACCTGCGCCGCCATCGGCCTGGTTTTCTTCGCCCGCCGTATGCTGCAAATGCAGGCGAAAGGCGAATATGCCGACGTCATGGAGCGCGCCCTGTACAACACCGTCCTGTCCGGAATGGCGCTGGACGGAAAGAGCTTCTTCTATGTCAATCCCCTGGAGGTGGATCCTGCCGCCTGTGAAAAGGATACCCGCCTTTCCCACGTAAAGCCCGTCCGGCAGAAGTGGTTCGGCTGCGCCTGCTGCCCGCCCAATATCGCCCGGCTGCTTTCGTCCCTGGGCGCCTATCTTGTCACATGCCGGGAGGATACGATCTGTTTCCATCTTTATATCGACAGCGAAATCGAAGCTTCCCTCGCAAACAGTCCCCTTCGTCTCCGGCTTTCCGCCAATCTGCTGAAGGACGGAAAAGTTCAGCTGACGATCCTGTCCGGCAGCGGGGAAGGCACCCTTGCCTTCCGGATTCCGGAATGGTCCGGCGCCTGGCATTGCAGCGCGCCCGGAAAGGAAGCCCGGGAAGAGGAGGGTTATCTGTTCCTTCGGGGCCGCTGGCAGGAAGGGGATACCGTATCCCTTGATTTTTCCATGCCGGTGCGGGCGCTCACGGGACATCCCCTGATCCGGGAAACGGCCCATCAGGTCTGCTTCTCCCGGGGGCCGCTGGTCTACTGCGCGGAGGAAAAGGATAACGGTCCCCTGCTGCATCTGCTGCGGGCGCTTCCGGAGGCGGAAGCCCGGGTCGAGTGGCAGGAAATCGGAGGCGTTGATCTGCCCGTGCTTCGGATGGACGCCCTCCGCCAGGAGGTGACGGACGGAGCCCTTTACCGTCCTCTGGCCGCGCCCCGGGAATCCGGGGTTACCCTCCGCCTGATTCCCTATTTTGCCTGGGCCAACCGGGGAAAAGGCGAGATGCGGGTCTGGCTGTACCGCTGATCATCCTGACGGCAGGATCTTTCCTCCCGGAAAGATCTCCCTTTCATCCCCGTAAAAAACCTCCCGCTTAGGGCGGTGTCCGTAACCCAGTATGAAACAAATTTCAGAGGAAAAGGCATCCCCGTACAGGATTGGTCATTATAATTCCTGGGTGCTTCCATCCTGTAGGAGCCACTGGATCAAATTTCTCTGCAGGACGCCAGACATGGTATTAGGCATTTCCGGATCAAGAGACAAAACGATCTTTTTATATTGATCGCTCCAAATCTACGCGAAAAGAATTAATAACCTTTTCCCATCCTTTGACCAGTTGCAGTTCATCGACAAACAGATACATTCTCTTTCCCGGACGTGCGCACTTGATGACATATTCATGAAATACGTTCCTGCCATGCCGTCAAAAGTAACCGGGCTAGCCAAATTTGAATTTTTCGATATTCTCTCCATCAATCTCGCTGGAAATAATAATATAGGCCCCAGTCCTGGTCATTTGCCCAGGGATCATAAAAATGTGCCTGCTCCCCATTCACGCTTCTGGGATAAACCATCGCGCAGCTGGCGCTGCCATCCTCAAAAAACAGCGGAAGACTTCCCCGCAGGTTTTGTTCCGCCCGATCCAGCCAGGCTTTTTCTCCCGTGATTTGCCCATATCGCGCAAAGGCAATGCCGCTCAGGCTGCTCCAATAATGAGGAAAAGTATCCCCCAGCATCCGACGCTTGCCAAACCAGTAACCGTCCCAATGGCGAATCGCTACCTCGTTCAGGTGGTAATCCGGCTGCATTCCCTGGAAAAGGAGCAACAGGTTCATCTGTTCCTGGGTTGCCTCCAGCAGCTTCTGCTTTCCGCTGAGTTGATATCCCATCAGCAGCATATTCACCGCAGGAGCTACGATGCTCTGCTCATAATCCACCTCGCTGGTCGGATAATGAATGCCGACTTCCGCAATCTTCTCCGCATGCCGGACAAAAAGCTCCCGTAATTCTTCCGCGCGATCTTTCCTCCCCGCCTCGCGAAGCAGCGCCACCAGGTCCGTCATGGGAATTCCGATCGCGTAGAACTTATCTCCCCCCCACTGATAATAGCTTTCCATCACATCGGCGGCCCGGTCAATCCAGACCGGTTCCCGGGTCAATCGATACATCTCCATAAAGAAGATCGCCGTCCAGGGTTCATTATACAGGCGATGTCTTTCCTCCGCGTACCCCGCATCGTCGTAAACCGTATGGGTGGATTCCTCATAGACTTCTCTCAGGATGAAATCCGCGTACCGACGCAGACTCCGGGATGCCTCCGAATCCTGATTGTGCTGCAGATAGATCGCCACGAGCGCGCCCATCCCCAGCCGCTCTCTGGCGCTGTTGTGATCCGGGATTTCGTGGCTGTAGCAAAGTTTTCCCGTCTCATTATCATAAATCAGATATGCCCCGTCCAGTCTGCTGTCCGAATCATTGCACTGCTGCTTCGTCACAATAAAACGCGCCCGCTGCTGAAGCAGTTTTTCCGGCGATGGCATAACTCTCCATGTCGCGTGCGTAGTCCTTCCATTGACCTGCCAGGTTCGGCTGACCTCGCCAATCCTGTCGGTATCCACTTCGCCGCCGGTCCATTTGATCTTTTCGCCTTGAAATGGTACCCACTGATCCGATGTAATATAAAGGGGGCCGAATTTTTCCTTCAGAATCCGTTCTCCGTCCGCCCGACCCTCGTAACGGAAAAGCCGCCACTGGATCACTTTGGTTTCTCCGGGAGAAAGTGAAAAGGATACCGGATGAAGCAGAAAGACGCCCCGGGTATTGCTGACGCAGTGGCTCTCCGTCAGGCTTCGGTGAACGCTGTAACTTCCTATCGCTCCCTCTGTCAGCCAAAGCCCCAGATGCGGCGCCTGGCCGCCCATGCGAAGTGCCAGAATCCACGCAACTTCCCCGCCGCACCAGATATGCGCATGGCAGCGCTGTGTCAGGCAGATATCCGCCGCCAGATAATTATCATTCAGGGAAACCTCGATTGCGACACTGCCCTCCGGGCATCGGATTTCTTCTTGCATCGTGTTGGTAAAGGTATAGGTCTCCTCCACGGTCTCATCGTCCAACACACGTCTTTCGGCGTCGCGGGCAATCCCTTCCGGCGCGGTCATGCTGCCCCAGGGATGACCTTCGCTGACCCAGTTCATACCCCAGGGGTCGTCCGCAAAAGCAATGCGGCGGAGCGTTCCCTTTTCTTCTTCCAGTATCCAGCGGTTCATCGAATTCCTCCCGTCATTCCTTCACGGATCCGATCATAATTCCTGTTACAAAATACTTCTGAATAAATGGATAAACCACCAGCATGGGGATGATGGTAATAAAGACTTTCGCTGCGTTCAGGGATTTATTGGAAAGCTGGTTCATCTTAATCATCTGCTCCGTGGTCAGGTTCACGCCCATGGGAATGCTGACAACAATCTGACGGATATAGGTCTGTAAAGGATAGTGCGATTCCGTGTTGGACAGAACCAGTCCCTGGAAATACTCATTCCAGTAGTAGACGCTGACAAACAGCGTAATCGTGGCGATCACGGATTTGGAGCAGGGTACAACGATCTGGAAAAGAGTCCGCCATTTTCCCGCGCCGTCCACAATCGCGGCTTCCTCCACATCCCTGGGAAAATTCCGGAAAAAGTTCATCATCAGAATTACATTGAACACCGGAAGGCTGCAGCTGAGAATCAGACCGGCCATATTGTCAATCATCCCATAGTTTTTCATGCACATATACCAGGGGATGGTTCCGCCATTAAATAGCATGCAGAAAACCACGATCCACATGAATACATTTCTGCCGTGAAACTCCCGCTGACTGCGCGACAGCGGATACGCGATCATGATGACGATGAGCAGCGTCAGCGGCGTACCCAGGAAAACCCGCTCCACAGAAATCAGAAAGGAATTAAAGAACGCCTGATCCTTGATGATCTCCCCATAAGCAGACGTCGTAAACCCAATAGGATAGAAAGTGACCCAGCCCGCGTTTGTCGCCGCCTTGTCCGAGAAGGAAAGGCAGAAAGTATACCAGATTGGATACAGGCAGCTGAAGGCGAGCGCAATCAGCAGGATGGTATTCACAACCAGAAAGACCCGCCGGGACAGAGATTTTGTTTCAATCACTTTGCTCGCCTCCTCAGAAGATCGTGTAATCCGCGAACTTGTACGCCAGGGCATAGGAGATAACGATGAGCACAAAGCTGACCACTGATTTGAAGAGGCCTGCCGCAGTCGCCAGCGAGAATTGCAGTTTTGTCAAACCAATCCGGTAAACCCAGGTATCCAGGATATCCACCGTGGAATAGACCATCGGATTATAGGTATTAAAAACCTGATCAAACCCCGCGTTCAGGATGTTTCCCAGCGCGAGCACCGTCAGCAGCACGACCGTCGTGGACAGGCCCGGCAGCGTGATATGAAGCGTCTGCTTCCACCGGCCCGCGCCGTCAATCGCGGACGCCTCATACAGGGCGGGATTGATCCCCGTCAGCGCGGCCAGGTAGATCACCGCGTTGTAACCGAATTCCTTCCACACATCGGTCCAGATGATGAAGCCCCGAAAGAAACCCGCATCGCTCAGAAATACCTTTTTTTCGTACCCGAACAGCCCTCCGATCAGGTTCACGATGCCGTCATAGCCAAAGATATTCGTCATCACGCTGGCCAGAATGACCCACGACAGAAAGTGGGGAAGGTATACGATCGTCTGCACGGTTTTCTTAAACCGGATGCGGCGCACTTCATTCAACATCAGCGCAAAGGCCAGCGGGACGATCATGTTCAGCACAATTTTCGCGAACGCGATGATGATCGTGTTCATAATCACGTTCTGTGCGTCCTTCATGGAGAAAAGATATTCAAAATTTTCCCAACCGACGAACTTGGAGCCAAAGATTCCCCGCCTCGGCTTGAAATCCTGAAAAGCCATCAGAATTCCCGCCATAGGCACAATGGAAAAAAAGAACAGCCAAAGCATACCGGGCGCGCACATCAGGTAGTACGCCGCCTGATCTTTGATTCGAACCGCCAGATTCTTCTTACTCCCTTTCATGCGCTCCCCTCCGCTGCAAAAATTCATTCCGCGCGATGAATGCGTTCTGCCTTCGCTTTTCATCGTGCGGTTTGAAAAGATTGTCGCTGCGGTTTCCCGCAGCGACATCCTGTAAAACCCGAATTCCTTACTTGGTGGCGTCATATTCTTCCTGCACGCTCTGCAGAATCTTGTCGCCGCCTTCCGCCATCCACTGTTCCGCGAAGGAATCGAAGGCGGAAATATCTCTCTTGCCCGTAATGATGGACCTAATCACGCTGCCCTCCAGCGCTTCCAGGTTTGCCCAGTACCGATCGATCGTCTCGTTCGTCGTGTAGGTCACAGAATAGACAGGGTTATTCAGCTCAACAGTTGCATACGGCCGATCACCAATCAACAGCGCGTACTGACGCTGGAAATTGGATTCCGTTTCCGGGGTATAGAGGAAGTCGGACCGATGAAGCGTCTCGCCCTGCTTATATCCGGGAACCATGCTGCGCACAACCGCTGTATCCGCCGCCAGCAGCTTGTAGTTGGGTTCGCTCTGCCAGTCTTCGGGCTCGGTTTCGCCGTTCAGTACGCTGATCTCCGCCTTATAGGTATATTCGCATTCATCCATGGCCGCCGTCACATTGCGCAGCGGATACCACTCAATGTCCTCCGCGGTCTCATTCTGGAACACGGATTCATTGGCCACCAGCACATTGTTCATGATCACAATCGCCTGAGCCACCTCCTCGGACACTCCGCTGTTGACCAGGGTATAGGAGGTTCCCAGCGTCTTCATCTTCGCGTTCCAGATGCCGTCATCCGTAAAGAGCGGATAAGCCTGCCAGTCCACGGTCTCGCTGTTCTTGAAGGAATCTCCGTTGCCGTAGCCCAGCGCCCACCAGGGTCCGCAGAAAAAGCCGCACTCATTCGCGTTCACGATATCCTGAGAGTAATCCCGGGTCGCGAATTCCGGATCGATCAGGCCTTCCGCGTACCACTGCGCCAGCGTTTCCAGCGCCGTCCGCGTTTCCGCGGAAAGCGTGCCATACTGCACTTTTCCTTCCTCATCCAGCACAAAATATCCCGGATAAGCGTTCATCGCCGCAAAGATCGCGTCAAAACCAAAAGAGAAATTGGAGTGGAGGAAATCCGCGTACACCCGGCCGTCCTTCTGCGCACCCAGGATCGGGATGGTCCGATCCCCTGCGGGTTTCGCGTCACGAATGGCCGCCGCCGCGTCGTGCAGTTCCTGCACGGTGGTCGGCACCGCGATGCCCAGATCGTCCAGCCAGTTCTGCTGCATCATCAGCACCAGCACGCCGTCTGCCGCCACGGAAATGTTCGGCAGCGCCAGCATCTTTCCGCCATAGGTAACCAGTTCCGCCGCTTTGCCCGCGGTGGTCGCGTGAATCGCTTTCACCTGCTCAGAAGCGTACTGATCAAACACTTCTGTCAGATCATAGAGCATATCGTCCTCTGCCGCGGCGGTAAAGTAAGTTCTGTCACTCACCACCATGGCGTCCGGCAGGCTGTCGGAAGCGATTGTCAACGCCACTTTCTGATTGAAATCGTCTCCGGACGCTGCCGTCCAGTCCACGACCACCTTGATGTTGTAATTGTCCAGCAGGTAACGCGTGTAATAGTTGTTGTCCGCCGTGTCTCCATCTTCCAGGGTTACATCCGTCGGCTCTACCGCCATGCCGATATGGACTTCCACCACATGGTCGAATTTCTGGAAGGCCAGATCCTCATCCGCGGCAGCCGCGCCGCACAGCCCGAGCAGGAGCGCAGCAGTCAGAAGTAGAGAAAGGAACTTTTTCATCAGGGGGAACCCTCCTTTGCTTGTTTTATATGATGATCATAGCAAAAGAACATGGCAATCTACAGACCCTTTCTTTCCAAATACAACAAACAAAAGAGATTTTCTGGTACAAATGTTTGCCACATATTGAACAAATGAATCAGTTCTCCTCGGTCTGAGATGCCTCAAACGCCCTCCTGAAATCCTTCGGCGTCTCCTTCCTGACTTCCTGAAACATCTTTTTATAATGCTGGTAGCTGTCGTATCCAACCCTGAGCGCGATCTCAGTCAGCGAAAGCTCCCCCTGCATGATCAGTTTCATGCTTTCGTAGATTCTTTTCCGGCGGGTAAACTCATTGGGCGTAATTCCAAAGTACCGGCTGAAGCAGCTGCTCAGGTAGCTTCTGCTCAGTCCGGATTCATCCGCAACTTCCTGAAGGAGAAACGATTCCTGATAGGATTTGTTGATCAGATCCGCCGCGACAATCAGTCTGGCTTCTGTGGTATTGGGGTCGCCATTTCCAGCCCTCTCCGTAATGGATTTTCGGCATTCTTTCAGATATAGAATGACATCCTGCGCAGACCGAACCAGTCCAACCTCCGGCACCGCGTAGTGATCGTTAATTTCCAGGCGCATCAGCGCTTCCCTTAGCACCTTCTCCAATTGCGGAGCCGCATAATTCTTTTCCTCCAGCATTTTTTCCGTTTCCCACAGATACAGATCATCGCAAATCCAAAGCGGACTGGCCAGGCGCTCCGCGATCTCCTGCGCATTGTCCTTTCCCGTTTCCATCTCCGGCGCGTACATCCGCTGCTGCACAGTTTCCGAAATGCGGGACATCAGCGAATCCAGATCCTCTTCTTCCAGCTTCAGTTTGGAAATATAATCGATGACCCCCTGCCGAAGCGCTTCCTGGATATAGGAAAAATCCTCATGGAATGTCATGACCACATATTGAATCTGCGGATGTTTTTCCCTGCATTTCTGAATGAACGTGAGACCATCCATGATAGGCATCGCCAGATCCAGCATCACCAAGTCCACCGCGTGATCCTCCAGAAAGCGAAGTCCTTCTCTTCCATTATATGCCTCTCCAACCACCTGCATCTGGTATTTTTCCCAGGGAAGCATCGCCTTGATCCCGGAGAGAGACAGCCTGTCGTCGTCAATGATGAGTACCCTGATCATGAAAACTCTCCTTCCACATGTACAGCCTGATGGTTGCCCTTGTTCCCCCCTCGGGCCTGTTTTCCAGTTTCAGCAAAGCCGCATTCCCATAGAACTGCCGGAGCATGCTGACCGTGTATCTCAGGCCTATCCCGGCATGCTCCTGAATCTGTTCCATGGTCTGGAGCATCCGCAGTCTTTCAGGCTCAATTCCACATCCATCGTCTTCAATGGTGAGAATGGTTCCACTGTCATCCGGATGAACAGAGATACGCAGATGACCGTCCGTATCCATTCCGTGGCTGACCGCGTTTTCCACCACAGGCTGAAGAAAAAGTCTGGGTGTCGGGGAATCCAAGTAGGATCCCTCCTCAATCTGATAATCCACGGAAAAACTGTGCTTCATCTGTTCCAGAGCCAGATAATCCCGGATCACTTCCAGCTCCCGGCGCAGCGTCGGCCCCTTTCCGCTTCTGCCCAACGAGTAGTTCAGCAGTTCCATCAGGTGATGGGTGTATTCGCTGATCTCCTTTTGATGATTCAGCCGCGCCAGCCAGTATAACGAATTCAGCGAATTCATCAGAAAGTGGGGATTGATCTGATAGTACAGTCTCTCCAGCTCCAGCTTCGCCTTCTGTTCTTCCTGTCTCTTGACCTCTTCGATCAGCTGGCGGGCGTATTCCAGCAGGTTTTCGAAACGTTCCATCAGGTTGTCGTATTCCATCATGCCCGTGCGCTGTGAAGTCATCCGCAGCTCCGGTCTGCTGACCGCGTTTACAGCGTCCACGATCATCTGAAGCTTTTGAAGAATCAGCCGGTTGAACAGATAGACCGCTGCAGCCACAAGAATCAGCGCGATCAGCACGCCTGTGATCAAATAATCAAACCAATGAAGTACATGCTGATAAAAGACGCTGCGAGGAATCGCAAGCACATAGTAAAAACCGGAGGCGGACTGATTTTTACACCAGACCATCTCATTGGACATTCGGAATCCGTCTTCTCCGGAAAAGCAAATCTTTCCCGCCATTTCCTTGAGACAGGTTGGATTGCTGCAATAGCAGATTTCTTCCTCCGGCGTCAGTTGAAACAGCATGTAACCGTTCGTTTCCTCTGCGTTAACTTCCTCAAGCATTTCCGGAACGGATGTACGGGCCTCCACATAGATAATTAAATCCAGATCAGATGCAAAAGTATCCGGCCAGGCCACGGAGAGGACGTCATGATTGCTGAATCTGGACTGAGATTCATGCACCGCGTGAAAGGTGACGCTCTTGGTCTTTCGGACCGTCCGAAGCCCCTCCGTGGGGCTGAAGGAATCCCTAGGCAGGAAGGTTGTCGCAAAAATGCTGCTGTTCTCCGGCATATAGTAAGTTGCGAGCTCCACCTGTTTTCCAATGGCGGTTACGGTTTGCAGATTGCGGATCATCGCTCTCTTTGCTTCCCCGAGATCATACATATCCTCGGATCGCAGGATCTCATTCACCTGTTTTCCAACTACGCCGTGGGAAGTCATATGCTGGGAAATCTGCAGTACATGCTGGTATTCCTCGTCCATTTGGTGCGCAATCATGCGGGTGGATGATTCCATATACGACTTTCCACGATTTTCAATCGTTGTCTGAATCATCTGGTACGAAAAGAACGAAAGCACAATCAGGATACTGAACACCAGCAAAATAATGATCAGAATATATCGTCCGCGGACCGTTCGAATTGGCTGTTTTCTCATCTGCAATTCCTCTCCGTATGGAAATTAACGCAAACTTCCTGTTCGAAAAATCGCTGTTATTGTAGACAGGATACAAGTCTCTGTCAAATCGATCGGTCCAAATACATCACTGTCAGGCATACAAAAAGATCCCGAATTGACACGCTGGACGGCTACGTTCTCCATGAGCTGATTGACGCCATCTATGTGGAGGCTCCCGATAAGAGCAGCGGACACCGTGTGCAGAGAATCCACATCAAGTACAACGGCATCGGCTTCATCCCGATCAATGAACTGATGGCAAAGCGAACGGCGTGACCGAAGTCACGCCGCAAGCCTTGAAAACATTGTGTTTTCACGAATATGAACCTAATACTGTTTTACGAAGCCCCCGCCTCATGCGGGAGGTTTTTTCGCAGGGGTCAGACCTTCAGATATTTCTTCATTTCCTCGATGAACTGCAGCCCCAGGGCGGTATGTACGCTGTCCTTCCGGTCGATATAGACAATCTCCATCGTGGCATCCTGCCGGGATCCGTCCGGCTGGAAGGGCACCGCAATATAGTCCACACCGCTCAGTTCCTCGCAGATAATCCCGGAACAGAGCGTATATCCCTTCAGCCCCACCATCAGGTTCAGCACCGTCGCCCGGTCGCAGCAGTGAATCAGGCGGGAATACTTTTCCGTGGACATCAGCTCCTCCGCGTAGTAGAAGGGCGCGTCCCCCTGTTCAAAGGCCAGGCACGGGTAAGGCCGCAGATCCTCCATGGTGATGGATTTCCGCCCGGCCAGGGGATGCCCCTTCCACAGGTAAACAAACGCCCCGCACTCAATCAGCGGATGATAGTTCAGCCGCTCCTGATCCAGCAGCTTCATCAGCGGCTTCCGGTTGCTTTCGTTCAGGTAGATAACGCCGATCTCGCTTCGCAGGCTGCTGACATCCCGGATCACCTCCTGCGTTCGGGTTTCCCGGATGGCCAGCTCATATTCTGCCACATCCACCTGCTGGGTCATCTCCACAAAAGCCTTGACCACAAAGGAATAATGCTGGGAGGAAACCGCGAAGCTGGCCCGCTGCTTTTCCGCTTTTCCGAATTCCTCCAGCAGGGTCTGATGCTGTGCCTCCACAGCCCGGGCATAGGGGAGGAAGCGCAGGCCCTCCGTGGTCAGGGAAACTCCCTTGCTTGTCCGGAGAAACAGCTCCATCCCCAGCTCCCTTTCAAGCTCCTTGACCGATTTGGTCAGAGAGGGCTGGGAAATAAAGAGCTTCTCCGCCGCCTTCCCCAGGGATCCCGTTTCCGCAATGACAATCACATATTTCAGCTGCTGCAGGGTCATTTTTTCGTTTCCTTCCTTCCCGTTTTATCTGCCCGGCCGGACGGTTTCCGCGTTCGGGAAAAAGGCCCCGGGGCTTTCAAGTCAGAAAAGGACGCTCAGCGCCTGCATAACCGTATCCACACCCACAATTCGCACCCCTTCCGGCGTTTCCCGGAGGCGCCGGGCATTTTCCCGGGGCACGATCAGGGTCGTGAAGCCCAGCCTGGCGCATTCCGCCACCCGCCGTTCACACTGGGGAACCGCGCGGATTTCTCCCGCCAGACCTACTTCCCCCATGACGGCTACCTCCGAACCCACCGCCTGATCCTTGAGGCTGGAGGCCACCGCGGCGCACAGGGCCAGATCCGCCGCCGGCTCACTCAGCTCCAGGCCGCCGGCCACATTGATATAAACGTCCTGATTGTAGGTTCGCTGCCCGGCCCGCTTCTCCAGCACGGCCAGCAGCATGGCGATCCGCCCCGCATCCGCTCCGTTGACAGTCCGGCGGGGCGAATTCAGATAGCTCTGGCTGGTCAGCGCCTGCACATCGCAGAGCAGCGGTCTGCTGCCCTCCAGCCCGCAGAACACCGTGCTGCCGCTGGCACCCTGCGCCCGGCGGCTCAGCAGCTCCTCGCTGGGATTGGGCACCACCTGCATCCCTTTTCCGGTCATGCGGAAAACCCCCAGCTCATTGACGGAGCCGAACCGGTTCTTGACCGCCCGGAGCAGCCTGTAATCCTGCTGCCGGTCCCCTTCGAAATACAGCACCACATCCACCATATGCTCCAGCATCCGGGGCCCGGCAATGGCTCCGTCCTTTGTCACATGGCCGACCACAAACATGGCTGTTCCGGTCTCCTTGCAGATGCGCATCAGCAGGCTGGTGCTCTCCCGGATCTGGGAAACCGATCCCGGAGCCGATGCCATCTCCGGGCGGTACATGGTCTGGATGGAATCCACCACCGCCGCGTCCGGCTGCATCTCCCGCAGCCGGGTCTCCACGGCGTCCAGCGCGTTTTCCGCCAGAACATACAGCCCCGGTGTCTCAATCTCCAGCCGCCGGGCCCGAAGCTTGATCTGACGCGCGCTCTCCTCGCCGGAAATATACAGAATCCGCTTTCCTTCCGCCGCCAGATTCGCGCAGACCTGCAGCAGCAGCGTGCTCTTTCCGATGCCCGGATCCCCGCCGATCAGCATCAGCCCGCCTTCCACGATTCCTCCTCCCAGAACCCGGTCCAGCTCGCTGATTCCCGTCGGCGTCCGCAGCGCGGTATCCTCCGGGATATCCTTCAGCTGCAAAGGTGCCGCGCCCGTTCCGGGACGCTGGTTGGCGGCCAGCTTTGCCGGTCCCTTTTCCGGAGCGGAAGACAGGCTTTCCTCCAGCGTGTTCCAGGCCCCGCAGCTCGGGCACCGCCCCACCCAGCGGGGCGTCTCATATCCGCAGGCCGTACAGGCATAAACCGATTTTACCTTTGCCATATCCGTACCTCCCTGAGATTGGTTCCGATGGCTGACGCTTTCCCTGTTCCGTTCAGAATTTCTCCAGAAAGCTGTGCTCTTCGCCGTGCAGCCGGTAGCCCAGTACGGTATCCAGATTCACGCACCGGGCGCTGTTGAACAGATGCGCTTCCACATCCGGATTTGTTTCATGCAGCTTTCGGATCAGCTGCTTGGTTTCCATCCGTTTGGAAACGGACACCCCATCCTCCCGGCAGGAGGAACAGGTATCCGTAAAATGGCACGCGCACTGGATGAAGTGCAGCCCATGATGATCCCGCCAGGCCTTGATTTCATCCTCCCGGATCAGCGTCATGGGGCGGATCAGCTCCATCCCCTCAAAGTTTTTGCTGCGGACCCGGGGCATCATGGTTTGAAACTGGCCGCTCCACAGCATCCCCATCAGAATGGTTTCGATGACATCGTCATAATGATGTCCCAGCGCGATTTTATTGCATCCAAGCGCCTGCGCCTGTTTATACAGGTGGCCGCGGCGCATCCGGGCGCAGAGATAGCAGGGGGATTTGGGAATATTGTCCACGATGTCAAAAATATCCGATTCAAAAACGGTGATGGGAATTCCCAATGCGGCCGCATTGGATTCAATGATCAGCCGGTTCAGTTCATTGTATCCCGGATCCATCACGAGAAACACCAGTTCAAAGGGAAATTTCCGGTGGCGCTGCAGCTCCTGAAAAAGCTTGGCCATCAGCATGGAATCCTTGCCTCCGGAGATGCATACGGCCACCCTGTCCCCGGGCTGCAGCAGGCTGTAGGTACGGATGGCCTTCGTGAAGGGCGTCATCAGGTTCTCCCGAAACCGCCGCACCCGCCGCAGGGCTTCCTCAATTTCCTCCTGCCGGCTTTCCCGGGACAGGTTTTTCCGCAGCCACGCGCCGTATCCATCCTGCAGGCTCACCGCGTCATAGCCCTTCTCCTGCAGCTCCTCGGCCAGGGGCAGGCTCTGGGTTCCGTGCATGCAGAACAGGACAAGCTTCCGGTCCCCCGGAAGCTGCCCGTTTTCCGCCCGGACAGACAGATCCGGAACATGCAGCGCTCCCGGAATCGTCCCATAGGTATAGGAAGCTTCATCTCTTACATCAATCAGAACCCGGGCCTTCTCCGGAATATCCGCCAGTTGCTCCAGGGTTATTTCCAGGTTTTCCACGCTCTTTCTCTCCTGTCCGCCGGCTTTCAGTGTGTTTTTTCCTTCCGGACCCTTACATCAGCACGCTGCTGGTGGCTTCTTCCTCATACTGCCTTGTATACAGGCGATAGTAGTATCCCTTCGCCTTCAGGAGCTCCTTATGCGTTCCCTGTTCCACGATCTTTCCGTCGTTGACCACCAGGATCAGATCCGCGTTCTTTACCGTGGAAAGCCGGTGGGCAATGACCAGGGAGGTCCGTCCGGCAATCACCGTTTCAATGGCGGACTGGATTTTCTGCTCTGTCAGGGTATCCACGGATGCCGTTGCCTCATCCAGCACCAGGATCCGCGGATCCGCCAGAATGGCCCGCGCAAAGGAAATCAGCTGCTTTTCGCCGGTGGACAGCAGATCTCCGCCCTCTCCCACATCCGCGTCCAGGCCTTTTTCCATTCGCTTTACGACCTCATCCGCGGAAACCAGCTTCAGCGCCTTCCAGATCTGATCCTCCGAAGCGTTCGGGTTGCCGTACAGCAGATTTTCCCGAATCGTACCGGAAAAAAGATGCGGTGTCTGCAGCACGTAGCCGATGGCGCTGTGCAGCCAGAGCTGGGAGCGTTCCCGGGCATCCTTCCCGTCGATCAGCACCTGGCCTTCGGTCGGTTCGAAAAACCGGCATACCAGGTTTACCAGCGTGCTCTTGCCCGCTCCCGTTTCTCCCACAATCGCAATGTTTGAGCCGAAGGGGATTCTGAGGCTGAAATGCTCCAGCACATACTCGTCCCCGTCCGGATACCGGAAGGATACGTCCCGGAATTCAATATCACCCCGGATGGGCTCCCAGTTTTCCTTCTTTGGATCAAAGCTGTCGCCGTAGATCCGGATCACCTCGTCGGAGTCCTTCACATCCGGTACGGTACCCAGCAGCCGGGTCAGGCGTTCAATATTCACCTGGGTGGTAATCACGTCGGAGATCGCGTCCACAATCCAGCGGACCGGTTCCATCATTCCCTGGGCATAGTTCATGAACAGGGAAAAGGTACCGATCTCACTTTCCGCGATATATCCGCCCTTCCACAGGACAATCGCCAGCGCCAGGGAAGAGGCCAGGTTCATGGTCATGGCAAACATGCCCCGCAGCCGGGCCACATGAATTCCCTTTTTTCGCATTTCCGCGGTATCCGCCAGAAAATCCCGTCCCATCCGGTCCTCAATGACCAGGGTTTTGATGGTCTTGGCTCCGGTGATTCCCTCATTGAAATCCCCGGTAATTTTGCTGTTCAGTTCACGGATCTGCCGGTTGGCCAGAATCAGCTTTCCCTGAAAGAGGGAATACAGAATCACGATCAGCGGCAGAATCAGCATCACCATCAGCGCCAGGCGGGCATTGATCAGCAGCATGACCGTAACGGATCCGATCAGATAGCTGGTATGCCAGACGCCGTCCATCATGGTCCAGGACACCAGGGAGCCTATCCTGCTGGTGTCGCTCATCACCCGGGAATGGATGTATCCCACCGCATTCTGATTGAAATAGCTGAAGGACAGCTTCTGCAGATGGTCAAAGGCGCTGGATCGCAGATCCCTGTTTACCCGCACCTCCGTGGACATGGCCCCCCGGGTGGAAATATAGTTGACCGCCGCTCCGAAAAGAAGAATGGCAACGTAGATCACAATATACAGGGGCAGACCCTCCAGGGTTCTCTCCGCCACATAGCGGTTCAGCGCATAGCGCTGCAGCAGGGGAATCGCCAGATCCATACCGGTTCCGCCCAGCCCGCAGATCAGCATGATCAGCAGCGTCCTGCGATACTTCCGGATATAGGGGAAGAGCCGGGGTATCCCGAAAAAGGGCAGGGAAGTCTTCTGATTTTCCATCACGCGGTCTCCTCCTCTCTGCTCAGGCTCTGGATTCTGTCAATTTCCTGATACAGCCCGGGCTGGTTCCGAAGCTCTTCCGGAGTTCCCAGCTGAGCCACCCTGCCGTGATCCAGTACCAGGACCTGGTCCGCTTTGGACAGGGTCGTCATCCGATGACTGATCAGAATAATCGTTGCCTGGCCAAATTTCTTTTCCAGCGCCTGCCGGATTTTCGCGTCGGTTTCCGTATCCACCGCCGACAGGGAATCGTCAAAAATCATGATGGGCGCCTTCTGCGTCAGCATCCGGGCAATGGCCGCCCGCTGCTTCTGTCCGCCGGACAGGGTGACCCCCCGCTCTCCCACAAAGGTTTCATATCCCTTCGAAAATCCCAGGATCGTTTCTTCCAGACAGGCGGCCCGGGAAGCTTCCTTCAGTTCGCGCTCCTGCAGATTCGGAGAAGCAATCATCAGGTTCTCCCGCAGGGTACGGGAAAACAGAAAGGGCTCCTGCAGCACGATGCCGATGCCGCCCCGCAGATGGGACAGGCGCATCTGCTGAATATCCACTCCGCCGATGGTAATTCTTCCGCCGGAAGCAGGAAGAGGATACAGCCGGTCCAGCAGATACATCATGGTGCTCTTTCCGGAGCCGGTTCCTCCCAGAATGCCCAGGGTGCTTCCCGCAGGAATGGTCAGGCTCACATCGTGGAGCATTTCCGGCGCGCCTTCGTAGCCGAAGGTTACATGCTCGAACCGGATGTCTCCGTTCAGCGGAGGCGCAGCCCCCGCGGGATCATCCTTTTCCTCTTCCGCGTCCATGATCTCCCCGATGCGTTCCATGGAAACGCCGGCCTTGCTCATTTCACTGATCATCCGGCCCAGCTGGCGGATGGGCCAGACCAGCATGCCGTTATAGCTGATAAAGGCGATATATTCCCCGCTGGTCATCTCATTCCGGAGACAGAATACCACCCCGAATACCACGACCAGCATCACCTGGATTCCCGACAGCACATCGCTGGTGCTCCAGAAGCGGGACATGATTTCTCCCATCCGGACCCACAGGGAGGTATAATACTCATTCTGCCGGTCAAACCGATCCCGCTCATAGCGCTCCCGTCCGAAAGCCCTCACAACCCGGACCCCCGTCAGGTTTTCCTGAACCATCGCGGAGAGCTTTCCCTCGTTCTCATCGCATTTCTGGAATCCTTCCCAGATCTGATGATGAAAATAAATGGAATAACCGATAATCAGCGGTACCGGGATCATGGCGATCAGCGTCAGGGAAACATTCATTCCCAGCATGAATACCAGGCTCATCACAAGCAGGATCAGAATCCGGATCAGGTTTGTCAGCTGCTCGGAAACAAAGTTCCGGGTGGTTTCAATATCGCTGGTGCAGCGCTGAATGATATCCCCGGTATGATGCATCATATGCCACTGGAACGGGAGCCGCTCAATATGGGTATACAGCGTGTCCCGCATGGTTTTGACCAGCGTTTCTCCTCCCCAGGCGTTATATACTCTGAATCCGTACTGGGAAGCAGCCTTGATCAGCGCCACCGCCATGACGGCCGCGGCCAGAATCCAGAGATTTGCCCGCAGATACTCCGCTCCGCCCGCCCGGGCCAGCAGAGACCGAGCGATCGGGCTCAGGCTTTCCGTTCCGTTCTTTCCCAGCACCTGATCCACCGCGACGCGGATAATCTGGGGGGTCACCATCTCCGCCAGGGCGGAAAACACCGCGCAGAGCATGCACAGCAGAAAAAACCCCCGGCTTCCCTTCAGAAAATGCCAGATCAACCCGCTCCTTCGGGAGCGGGGAGCATGATTCGGCGTTGTGTTGCTTGTTTCGCTCATCTCTCTCCAACCTCATTTATCAGCTGCAGTTTTTATCCCGATTCCGGAGATCCTTTTTCCGGGAGCGGCTCTCTTTTTATATGAAAGGAATCCGTCTGCAGGCACAAAAGGAGCCCATTCTCCTTTTATACCGGAAGAATGGGCTCCTCAACATCCCGTTTTTCCTTCGGTCTCCGGAAGAGACGGAAAGAATGAACGAATCGGCTCGCGTCCGGGATCCGCGCCGCGGCGCAGGCCCGGAGAAGCAGTCCTGGATTACTTCAGTTCCGCGAAGTACTTGATGGTACGGACCATCTGGCTGGTGTAGCTGTTCTCGTTGTCATACCAGGACACGACCTGCACCTGATAGGTGTCGTCGTCAATCTTGGTCACCATGGTCTGGTTGGCATCGAACAGGGAGCCGTAGGTCATGCCGATGATGTCGCTGGAAACCAGCTTCTCGGTGGTATAGCCGAAGGACTCAGAGGTCTGGGCCTTCATGGCAGCGTTGATGGATTCCTTGGTGATGTCCTTGCCCTTGACAACAGCCACCAGAATCGTGGTGGAGCCGGTGGGCACGGGCACGCGCTGGGCGGAGCCGATCAGCTTGCCGTTCAGTTCCGGAATAACCAGGCCGATCGCCTTGGCGGCGCCGGTGGAGTTGGGAACGATATTGGCGGCGCCGGCACGGGCACGCTGCAGATCGCCCTTGCGATGGGGGCCGTCCAGGATCATCTGATCGCCGGTGTAGGCATGCACGGTGGTCATGATGCCGGAAACGATCGGATACGCATCATTCAGCGCCTTGGTCATGGGAGCCAGGCAGTTGGTGGTGCAGGATGCGGCGGAAATCACGGTATCCTCGGGCTTGAGGACATTGTGGTTCACGTTGTACACGATGGTGGGCAGGTCATTTCCCGCAGGAGCGGAAATAACGACCTTCTTGGCGCCGGCATCGATATGGGCCTGGCTCTTGGCCTTGGAGGTGTAGAAACCGGTGCACTCGAGCACGACGTCCACATCCAGCGCTTTCCAGGGCAGGTTCGCAGCCTTGGGCTCGGCATAGATCGTGATTTCCTTGCCGTCCACGGTGATGGAGCCGGGAACCTTCACGGTCTTTCCGTCTTCTTCGAAAACGGGCTCCTTGGATTCCACAGTGTGCTTATTCTCGCCGATCACGCCGCAGTAACCCTTCTGGGCGGTATCATACTTCAGCAGGTGGGCCAGCATCGCAGGGCTGGTCAGGTCGTTGATTGCAACGATCTCATACCCCTCAGCGCCGAACATCTGACGGAAAGCCAGACGGCCGATCCGACCGAAACCATTAATTGCTACTTTCACTGCCATTGGAAAATCCCTCCTGTATTAATTCATCAAGTGAGGTCCTGCAGACCCGTCTCTTATAATAACTGTTTTTTCTTTGTTTGGCAACCTTTTTATTTAAAATTCCGCGGGTGCCGAAGAATGCGAATCAACCGGCAAAGCCCTTTTCTCCCCGGTTGACGTTTCCTTCTTCTGATGGTATTTTATCAGCAGCAGTTCAGTCCCGGACGGGAAGAAGGCAGGAATGATATGAGAAAAGCTGTTCTGGTTTCCCTGGATGCCTTTTTTGATTCGGATTTTCAGCATCTGCGGCCGGACGGAGGGCTCTCCCGGATGGTGCAGGAGGGCTGTGTCTGCCGTCATGTAAAAACGGTTTTTCCCGCGCTGACCTATCCGGCCCATGTAACGCTGATTACCGGGTGCGACCCGGCTGACACCGGCATCGGCCAGAATCAGCCCTATCAGCCGGACGTCCCCGGTCCCGGCCGGGTCTGGTACTGGGAAAGAAAGCATATCCGGGTTCCGACGCTCTTTGATGCGGTCAGATCAGCGGGAGGGAAAAGCTGTTCCGTTCTGTGGCCGGTCTGCTGCCGGAATCCGGCGGCAAACTGGTGTTTTCCGGAAGTTCATCCGCTGCCGGGGGAGAATATCGTCCTCAAAACGCTCCGGTACGGAAACCCCCTGTTCATTCTCGGCTCGGAACTCCGTTACGGATCCCTGCGGAAGGGGATCTCGGAGCCCGGCCTGAGCGATTACGCCTCCGCCATTACCATCCGGACCGTCCGGACCAAAAAGCCGGATCTGACGGCGGTTCACCTGATTGATCTGGACGAAATGCGTCATCATCACGGGACCTTCAGCCCGGAAGCCGTCTCCGCGATCCATCGGAATGAGGACCGGCTTGAAATGATCCGGAAAGCGATGACAGAGACGCCCGGCATGGAGGATGCCCTCCTGATCGCGGTCAGCGACCACGGGCAATCCGATATTTCCGTCACGGTCAATCTGACGGACGGCCTGAAAAAGCTTGGGCTCTCCGACGAATTCGGCGTTCAGAGCAACGGCGAAAGCGCCTATTTTTTCCCGAAGAAAACGGACGCGGATCCGGACAGAGCCATGAAGCTTCTGCAGGATCATCTCCGGGAATACGGGATTCTCCGGCTCTATTCCCGGGAGGATCTGGACCGGATGCATGCCGTATCAGGCGTTTCCTTTGCCTGCGAGGCAGCGGATCAGGTGGTTTTCAGCGACGGGCTGGACGAAGAAAAACGGGAGAAGGCAACCCATGGATTCGGACCCGGACACAAGGCTGAAAACTGCCTCTTCGCGGTCTGGGGAAAGGGAATCCGGGCCGGAACGGAGATTCCCGGCATGCCCATGCGGGATGTCGCTCCGACCATCGCCGGACTGATGGGTCTTTCCTTTCCTTCCGCCAGGGGAACGGATCATTCCCGGGAAATCTGTCTGTAAATCCCACCGGTGGGTTTGACCCACCGGTTTTTTTTTAATTTATTTGTTTTTTTGGGATTTTTGTAGTTTTTTTGTGGTAAATATTTGACAAAAGTGGGAACACATGTTAATATTTCCCTCACATGACGGGTTCGCCGCCTCTGCTCCGGGTGGCTTTTGAATAGATTGATGGGTTTTTCTCGTTATTCTGACAGATGTCACTCCTTTTCCTTTTCCTTTTCATGAGGAGAATTCTGCCATGGCGGAGGTGCATTGATTCAGTGGATCTTCAACTCAGGATTACACATTATTATCACAGCGGATTTTCCGTGGAAGCCGATGATCTTCTTTTTGTCTTTGACTACTGGCGCGGCGAAAAGCAGGAGCTTCACGGGCGTCTTCAGATTATGCCGGAACAGCTTTCCAAATACCGGCATGTCTATGTTTTTATTTCTCATGAGCATATTGACCACCTGGATCCGGTGGTATTCACCTGGAAAGACAGTGCCAGCGTTACCTATATCGTTTCTTCCGACATGCCCGTGGGAACCCGCGGCAAGAGGATGGCTCCGGGGGATACCCTGGAGCTGGAGCCGCAGGTTTCCGTGACCGCTTTTGATTCCACTGACCTGGGGGTTTCCTTTCTCCTGAATATTCAGGGAAAAAAGATCTTTCACGCCGGAGATCTGAATTTCTGGCACTGGCGGGATGAATCTTCCCTGAAGGAGATCGAAGAGGCTGAAATGGAGTTTATCCGCGCTGTCAAACCCATCAGCAAGGAATCCGTCGACATTGCCTTTTTCCCGGTGGATCCCCGCCAGGGAACCATGTTCGAAGCAGGAGCCAATTACTTTATTCTTCAGGTGAAGCCCCGGCTGCTGATTCCCATGCACTATTTTCACAAAACGGAAATCATTCTTGAATATGCGAGGACTGCCAGCTCCCGGACAACGGAAGTTCTGGCCATGCCCGGAATCGGCGACAGTATTCTGGTTCAGTTTGATCAATCCGGTTTCATGAATATTTCCTTTCCCCGGGATGAAAAAAATGATTCCGAAGAGATGGAAGAAACCCTGGAAGTCATTTCGGAAGATAATCCCTTTTCCGAATCAGATCTTCCTCTTTCCCAGCTTGTGGATAAGAACGACGCGGATTCTGACGGCGCTGATCCTTTGCCGTAAAGGGTTTTCCCTCTTTTTGCACAGGTTTTCCACAGTCTGTTTCAGCTTATCCACAGTTTTGTACAAAACCCCGAAGGCCTTCAAATACAAGACCTTCGGGGTTTTACTTCTGAAGAATCACGGTTTTTCAATCGTTTCAAACTGTGGATAACTTTCTGGTTTGCTTTTTTATCGCTTTTGACAAAACTCTGATCAATTCTTTCAGCCTGGCCGATCCGGAAACGACCTTCCACTTTCCCGGAAAAAAGAAGCTCCCGATTCATATCTTTATCCACAGTTCATCCACAGCCGGTGCAGAAAACTTGGAAACAAGCCATCCTGCCATGCTGTGGAAATCTCTGTACTTTTCCACAATTTTCTGTTGATTCATCCTTCAAACCGTTGATTTATAAGGTTTCTCGTCCTGTTAATAACTTGTGGATAATTTTTGCCCTGTGACGCACATCTTCCATCGTCGTTCACCGGACCGTGCAGAACTGCCGCAGCCATCTTTTTTCCATCCCTCATCAGATCATCCCCTGTTTTTCGGCAGCTCTGTTTCACGTGAAACAATCAATTCGTTTTCAGGAAAAATCAGGTTCATGCAAAACCGGCGTTTTCATTTCCACTCCCGCTTTGGTCATCGTCATCTTTCCTTTTTCCTGGACGCTCTGTACCTGATAGGTACGATAATTATGATAATCCGCAAGATCTCCTTCATCGGAACAGGTGATAAACGTCTGCACGCCTTCAATCATCTTCAGCAGATTCATTCTTCTGTCCAGATCCAGTTCACTTAATACATCATCCAGGAGCAGAACAGGATATTCTCCCGTAATATGCTGAAAAATGTCCATCTGCGCAAGCTTCAGGCTCAGCGCCGCCGTTCTCATCTGTCCCTGGGACGCATAGAGCTTCATGCTTTTATGATTCAGACTCAGAAGCAGATCATCCCGATGAGGTCCGACGGAAGCTGTTCCCTGCCGAAGATCGTCATCCCGGTTTTTCTCCAGCAGCTTTTCCATCGACTCCGTCTCATCATCCCATGAATAGGAAGGATGATAAGCAATCGAAAGGTTTTCCGTTTCCCGTCCGCTGATCTTCCGGTATATTTCATTTCCCTTTTCGGATATCAGATCGGTTATTTTTTTTCTTTCCCGATAAATCGCCTGTCCGTATTCAGCCATTTCCTTTTCAAAATCCGCAATCATGGAATCCGGTCTTCTGTTTTCAAGCCTGGCCTGTCTTAATATGGCGTTTCTCTGATTATAGGCAATCCTGTACTGCTGAAGGGCAATAAAATAGGACCGGCTGATCTGACTGATCATCATATCAAGAAACTTTCTGCGGACAGCAGGCCCTTCCTTGATCAGATTCAGATCCTCCGGACTGAATATCACGCATCGAAGAATTCCCATCATCTCGGACAGCCGTCCGATTTTCTTCTGATTGATCCATACGGTCTTCACCGTTTCAACGCCGGGCTGCAGCCGTATCTCAATTTCATTCTTCACGGAGCTGCCTTTGATTGTCAGGCTGCAGGAGGCTCCCTTTTTTCCGATCATCACCGCATTCTGGTCCTGAGAAATCCGATGGCTTTTTCCGAGAGAACAGTAATGAACCGCTTCCAGCAGATTTGTTTTTCCAGATCCGTTCTTTCCGAAAAATATATTGATTCCCTCATGAGGTTGCAGGAACAGTTCCTCATAGTTTCTGAAGTAATGTAAACTGATCTTCTCAATGATCATTCGGCACCTCATCAAGAAAAGCAGCGCGGCTGAACTCAGTACGCGCTGCATGATGCAAACTGATAATCGGATTACTGGAAAACACGAACCGGCAGAATCAGATAAATATATTCTTCACCGGAAGGCGGCATGACGACGCAGGGGCTTACGCTGCTGTTGAAATTCATGTACAGCTCTTCTCCCTCCACATTCCGGATCACATCAACGATATATCTGGAATTGAAGGCGATATCGATGGGATCTCCGATCAGATCCGCTTCCATCTCTTCTTCCACGTCCCCCAGTTCCGCATTGGAGGTAACCCGCAGAGTGTTTTCATGAAAACTCATTTTGATCAGATTGTTTTTTCCTTCCCGGGCCATCAGGCTTGCCCGGTCGATCGCGTCCGATACTTCGCTTCTCTTCGCTTTTGCGCGGGTTTTGAATTCACTCGGAAGAATTCTTCTGTAGTCGATATATTCTCCGGCCAGCAGCACGGAACTCAGCCTGATATTTCCGAATGTACACTGCATTCTTCCCTGATCGAAAATCAGGCTGCAGAATGCCTCATCATCCGGAAGAATACGGCTCAATTCGTTAATCACCTTTCCGGGAATAATGGCCTTCACAATTTCCTTGTCTTCCGGAAGTTCAAAAGGCTGGAAAATCTTCTGCATGGCAAGGCGGAATCCATCCAGCGCCACCAGTCTGGCTTCGCTGCGGCTCACTTCGAGCAGGCATCCCGTCAGGATCTGCCTGTTTTCATCGGTAGCGATCGCAAAACTGACATGAGAAATCATTTCCTTCAGTTTTTTCTGAGGAATTTTGATCGGAAAACGATTTTTGACTCCCATGATTTCGGGATACTCCGCAGCATTCATGATCGCCAGATTGCTTTTTGCCCGCTGGCAGCGGACAGAAGCTGTCCTGCTGTTTGCCGTCAGAGAAATTTCAACCTCTCCGCCGGGCATTTTTCTGATCAGCTCGGAAAACAGCCTGCCCGGCAGCACAGTCTGTCCTTCCTCAACTACATCCGCCACGTTCGTATATTCAATGGAAAGGGATCCATCCGAACAGGTCAGATTAATCCTGTTATCCTCCGCTACGATCAGCACTCCATCCAGAATCTGTTTGGCCGGTCTGGCTGACAAAGCTCTGGTAACTGTGTTGAGACCTTCCAGCAGATCCTGATTGTTCATCCGAAATTTCATATAACTGCTTCATCCTTTCGAAGGCCCCGTCTCCTGAGAGAGGACCATTATAATAAATAATACTAATCAGTCATCGTAATAGGCACTGTGAAATCTGTGCATAACCCGCGAAAACAAGGTAACACCACTGTTCTGCCGGTGAAAAACCTGTGCATAATTCTTCGAATTATCAACAGTTTTCCCGTATCTATTCCCTGTTCTTCAGGAAAAATCCTTTTTTTTCCTTTCCGGAGGAAAAGAAAAAAGGAGAAAATGTTACACGTGAAACATTTTGGAAACAAGTTTTTCCCCGAAATCACAGATTTCACAGGGATGTGGATAACAGGGTGTGGATAATTACTTCAGCAGATTCAGGTTTCGAATGAAGTAATCACATCCGCTCCAGAGGGTAATCAGGCATACCCAGATTCCAAGAATGATTCCCGCAGGAAAGGAAAACAGGGGGATCCGCAAAATCAGAAGAAGAAGGATCATGATCATCTGGCTCACGGTTTTCAGTTTTCCCAGAGGTCCGGCAGCAATGACACAGCCTCTGGAAATGGCGACGAGACGAAGCCCGTCTACGCTCAGCTCTCTGGTCAGAATCAAAATTCCCGTCCAGGCCGGAATCAGCTGCAGGGAGATCAGCATGATCAGCGTGGAAAGTACAAGCAGCTTATCCGCAACCGGATCAATGAACTTTCCGAAAACGGTAATCCACTGTTTTTTTCTGGCCAGATATCCGTCCAGAAAATCCGTCAGGGAAGCCACCGCAAAGAGCGCAACCGCGGCCCATCTGCACCAGGGTGCGGACAGGGAAAGCAGCAAAACCAGCACCGGAACACACAGAACCCGGAGAATACTCAGACGATTCGGCCAGTTCATATCATTTCTCCTGTCAAATCATAGGTTTTCGCGTCTGTAATACGAACCTGCACGAAGGAACCGATGTCCGGTTTACGGGATCCGCAGGTGAAAAGAATTTCTCCGTCGGTTTCGGGAGCCTCGGTTCTGCTTCTTCCCAGAGCCATCCCGTCTTCATTCAGGTCGGTGACCAGGACGGTTTCGACGGATCCGATTCTCTTTCTGTTGTTTTTCAGGGAAATCCGGCTCTGCAGGGTCATCAGGCGATCCAGCCGTTCCTGCTTGATTTCTTCAGAAATCTGATCCTTCATCCTGGCTGCGGGCGTATTTTCCTCAGGGGAATAGGCAAAGGCTCCCAGCCGGTCGAATTCCGCTTCCTCAACGAAATCAAGCAGCTCCTGGAACTGCTCCTCTGTTTCTCCCGGAAAACCCGTGATCAGGGTGGTCCGAAGCGTCAGTCCTCTGGCTTTTGCACCCCTTACGCAGCGAAGGATATCCTCCCGGGTTCCGCGCCGATGCATTCTTTTCAGAATGTCGGAGTTAATGTGCTGAATCGGGATATCCAGATAGGGACATATATTCGGAGTGCCGGCCATCAGATCCAGCAGTTCGTCGTTGGTTTCATCGGGGTAGCAGTAAAGAACCCGAAGCCAGTCTACCCCGGGAATATCCGCGATTTTTTTCATCAGGGAGGGAAGGAGCGTATGCCCCCCCTCATCCGTGCCCCACCGGGTGGTATCCTGGGCGACCAGAATATGTTCCCTTACACCGCGGGAAGCAAAGCTGCGGACTTCATCGAGAATGTTTTTTTCCCCGCGGCTGCGGTAGGGACCCCGAATCATGGGAATGGCACAGAAGGTGCACCGGTTGGAGCATCCTTCCCCGATTCGGATATAGGCGGAGTAGAAGGGAGTGGTCAGAACTCTGTCATGCTCATAATAGCTGAAATCATCCTGGCAGGAATGCAGGGCGGATCCATGCAGGGCTTTTTCGATCCGATCCGGAAGGGAAGCATACTGATTCACACCCAGCATCAGATCAATCTCAGGCAGTTCCTGAAGCAGCTCCTTTTCATATCGCTGAATCAGGCAGCCCGTGACAACAAGCAGCCTGCATCTGCCGGAAGTTTTGTATTCAGCCATTTCCAGAATGGTATTGATGGATTCCTCTTTGGCCGGATCAATAAAACCGCAGGTATTGATCATGATAATATCCGCGTCAGCCGGATCGGAAACAATGCGGAAACCCCTTTCCTTCAGAAGACCCAGAGCGGTTTCGGTATCCACCCGGTTTTTATTGCATCCCAGAGAAACGGCGCCGACAGAATACGCCATAAAGCTTTCTTCCTCCTTCATAAGATGGAAGAAAGTATATCATGAATTGACACCTTTGAAAAGTTTTCTTTTAGTCCTCTTTCGGGTCTTTCCGATCTGGGCCGGGCTGTCCGGAGAGCCGGGGAAAAGGGAAAGACGGAGATGAAACGCAAAACGCGGGACATCGGGGAAATCGGATTCCAGCAGAGCTCCTTGTTGAAACTTGTCCGAAAGAGGAGTATGATGGAACGGAAACGGCAGCGTGTGATTGTGAAAAGGCATTCCGATTTCCGGTTTTCGGGAACGGTCCGGAAAACAGGAACAGATGAAGGAGGAAGATAGGATGGCTTTATCTCTTTTTCGGCATCAGGTCAAAAGGGAGGAATATGACCATGATCGGTTTACTCCTGTCATTCGAAGCAGCATCTGTACAGGGGAAAAGGTGGCGGGATTTAAGGATCGGGAGACAGGAAAAATAGAGGAAATCATGCTGATCCGTTCCAGGGAGGATCTGGAGGCTTTTCAGCAGAGATACGGAATAGAGGGAGAAATACAGACGATATACTGAAATAGAAGGGCTGCGGTTTTCAATTTGCGGGATGGGTAAAACGGGATACGGTCCTTTCTCCGGGACGAAAGGAATTCAAAAAATGATGCTGACGGAAGAATTGAATGAAATACTGAAAGAATATGATCTGGCGGTTCAGGAAGTGCAGAAAAAAAGAAAGTTCATGGACGGTGTATTCGGGTTTGGAAATCATCCCGGAAATGCCGCCTGCCATGAACAGCTGGATCAGAAAATGGAATCGCTTTGCCGGCGGGCCGCGGAAAGCGGGGATGAACAGGAAATATACGCGCTGACAAAAGCGGTTTTTGAGGCAGGGGACAGATGGGAAGGGCCGGAATATGCAAGGCTGATGCTGGTCGCGGTTCAGCGCCATGCGATGGATCTGATTCCGATGCTCTCCTCTGAAAGCAGGAAGGAGCTGGCCGCTGCGTATGATCGGAAATATCCGCGCCGAAAACGGCTGCCGGTGCAGGAAACTCTGTACCGTGAGCTGACCGGCAAAAAATGAAGGAGCAGGCAGCTTTTCCGCGGGAAATCCGGATCCGGTCAGGCCGGCATAAGGCAAAAAAAGAAAAGAAGCATTTTTCACTGGACAAGCTCCATGGATCATGTGTTATACTAGGCAGGATCAGATTCGGTGGAGAACAGCGGGAAACGGGCAATCTGAGTCTGAGAAGCAAAAGAAAACGGAAAGCAGAATTTCTGAAGGGAGAAATAAGATGAAAACAAATGAAATTGTAGTTTCAAGCAAAGGCCGTGAAATGGAGAAAGCCCTTCATGAAGTGGAGAAGGTTGCGGTTTATAATGACCTGTCTCCCAAAAATGCGCTGCATCTTCGTCTGCTGACAGAGGAAATGATGGGCATGATGCGTTCACTGACCGGGGAAACGGAAGGAATATTCTGGATTGAAAACAAGGAGAATGAATATTTCCTGCATCTGCAGGTGGAAACCCGTATGGACAGCGGAAAGCGGGATCAGCTTCTGGCAGCGTCCACCAGCGGGAAAAATGAATCCGCCAAAGGTCTGATGGGCCGTCTGCGGGATTTCTTTGACCGGGGAACGGACGAGGATGTAGCTTCCTTCAGCCCCATGCTTCTTTCCGGATTGTATGAGGAGGCTGCGACCTCTCCGCAGGCCTGGGAATGGTCCATGACGAGATATCAGAGCGCGCTTTCCGATGAGAGCCGTCAGTGGGAGGAGCCCAGGAGGAAGGAAGCGTGGGATGAGCTGGAAAAATCGGTGGTTGCCCATGTAGCGGATGAAGTGAAGGTTTCGATTCGCGGGCAGTCGGTGGAAATGGTGATTATCAAAAAGATGGCAGCCTGATTTCAGCTTTTCAGGCTACGGAGCGGTAGTAGGCTTCCAGCCTGGGCCGCGCCCGCCGGTAAGCGGATTCCAGGTTTGGATCAAACTGGGATCCCATCCCTTCCAGAATAATGCTGTTTGCTTTTTCAAAGGACATTTTTTCCTTATAAACACGCTTGCTGACCAGCGCGTCATATACATCGGCGATAGCCATAATACGGGCTTCCAGGGGAATTTCCTCCCCCTGCAGTCCGTCGGGATATCCTTTTCCGTCCCATCGCTCATGATGATAATGCGCGACATTCTCCGCAATCCTCTGAAATTCCGTGTCATCTGTATTCTTCAGAATCTCATGGACAATGCGGGCGCCTTCCGGCGCATGGGTTTTCATGATTTCATATTCCTCGGGGGAAAACCGGCCCGGCTTCCGGAGAATGGCGTCGTCTACGGATATTTTACCAAGGTCGTGCATGGGCGCGGCCTTGATCAGTTTTTTGCAGAAATCATCCTCCAGGGGACAGTCCGGGTTCTTTTTCATTTCGTCGATCAGGATGCGGACGCCCTCGCTTGTCCGACGGATATGCCCGCCGGTGGAATTATCCCGGCTTTCCACCATGGTTGCCATTCCCAGAATCAGCTGGTCATGCATTTCGATGATATGGACGGTGGCTTTGTCCACCTGCGTTTGCAGGTCTGAATTGAACTGGTTCAGCAGGCGGATATAGTTTTGATCCTGGGTGTTGTCCGTAATGACCATCTCATATCCTTTTTTCTTTCTGCCGTTATAGAGCCAGGAAAGATCAAAGAGATAAATTTTATCGCCGATTTCATGATTTTGCCGGTGATCCGTTTCATTTTCCTCGAAGGATCTGATCCATGGGAGCAGCAGGCCGGCGATTTCGGTATTTTTTTTCAGGGGAAAATCCACCGTCATCAGATTCAATTCGGGGAAGAGCTCTTTGGCGGCTTCGTTGCTTCCCAGATACCGGTATCTGAAGTCAAAGTGAATAAACCCTGTTTTACCGGAGCGCATCAGGGAGTCCACCGCCGTATCGGTGATATCGTACAGGCCGATCCGATGGACAATCATCAGATACATGACCTGGGCCAGAAGATAGGCAGCCGGCATGAGATCCAGATCCGGGATCAGGATCCGGCCTCCGAAATAGCAGAACATGCTGATGATTTCAGGCAGAAAAAGAAAAAACAGAATGATTCTGGAAACCTGGTTTTTCCGGCAGAAGGTATAAATGATGGCGATCATGCTTGCGGCAAAGTACAGAATCACCATCGCGACAAAGATATGATGCAGATATCCGTATTCCCGCTGCAGAATGCTCAGATTATTCTTCCGCAGAAAGGAAACGGATGTATAAAAGTCGGATTGTTCTCCCTGGCTCAGCGACAGAAAGAATACCACGTTACTGAGGGCCAGCAGCCCGGTTTTGACCAGGCGGTTCATCGGAAGTCCGCAGAGGCTGAATACGGTCAGCAGAACCATCAGCTGAAGAAAACAGCCGCCCAGATAGGTAATTTTATGCGCCAGCAGCGCTTCCTCCAGCCCCTGGGAGCGGGACAGAAGCCAGAATCCAAGGTTGACGATGGGGACCAGCACGAATACCAGGGTGATATGGACATCAAAATGGCGGTGCCAGATGAACATATACAGACCTGTCAGGAGAACGGACAGGATGAAGGTGAAAAAATAGTAGAGCTCGCTCATAAATTTCCTTTCCGGAAAGCCGGGCAGGCATTCCGCCGCTGCATGCTGATGGGCACAGTGTATCACACCTGATAGTGCTTTTCAAGGCGGCGGAACCGGCGCCTGTCCGCTCCCGGCATGATCCGGGAATCAACGTCCTTTTCAGCGGCTCGGCCGGCTGACGCATTGCCAGTCAGGTTCTTTTCTGGTAAAATCAGAGAAAGCACTGAAGGAGCGGAAAGGCGGATTTCGTCTGCATAAGGAAGGATTCCGGTTTCATCCGAATGCGGCGGCATCCGGCGGGAGCCATGGAGCGCAGGCTCGGAAGGTGTCCGGTGAAGGGAAAACCGAAAGGAGAGAAGGAAAAACATGACGGAGCAGGGAGCCGCAACCCGGCGGTTTGGCTGTCCCTCCTGCGGCGGAGGGCTGCAATATGATATTTTGTCCGGAAAAATGAAATGCGACCGATGTGACAGGCTGACGGCCGTTTCGTCGCTGCAGGAGGAAAAAGCAGAGGATACCATGGAGGTTACGGAATATCACTGCCCCCAGTGCGGAGCGGCGATTTATTCCACCGATACCGAGGTGACCAGCTTCTGCAGCTTCTGCGGCAGCGACGTGGTACTGACGGGGAAAATGGGCAGGACAAAGCGTCCGGCCCGGATTGTTCCCTTTGCGGTGACGCGGGAGAAATGCGAGGAAGCCTACCGGAATCATCTGAAAAAATATCGGCTGGCGCCGGGAGATCTGAAAAAGGCGGAAACGCTGTCCCATTTTCGTCCGGTTTACGTTCCCTTCTGGTCCTATTCGGTGGAGGCGGAAGGCCCGGCCAGGCTGGAAGGGAAGAGAAGCTATACCCAGGGGGACTACAGGTATGATGAGACCTACGACCTGAGCATGGATGCGGAAATCCGGCAGAAGGGAATCCTGTATGATGCGTCCTCTGCCTTTGAGGATGAGACCGCCGCCATGCTGCAGCATACGACCCGGGAAGCCGTTCCCTTCCATTCGGCCTATCTCAGCGGCTTTTACGCCCAGGGGGCGGATGTGCCGGGAGATACCTATCATCAGGAGGCGGCGGCGACCGCGGTGCGGATGTTCATGGACCAGGTCAAAAAAGAGCAGAAGATGGACTCTGTGACCATGAAGGGGGATATTTCCGAAAACTTTGGCCTTCCCCACGCGCGGTATCAGGAGGAGCTGGTGATGATGCCGGTCTGGCTGCTGGCGCACCGGCAGGGGCAGCGGGTCGTCTATACCGCCGTCAACGGGGACAGCGGAGATGTTGTCTGTGATGTGCCTGTCAGCAACGGAAAGGAGATTGCGGTTACCGCGGTGCTGGCGGTGATCATTTTCTTCCTGCTGCAGATGTTCCTGACCATGCGTCCGGAGATCCTGATGGCCCTGTGCGCGCTGCTGAGCCTGATTATCCAGTTCCAGTTCAGCGGGACGCAGAAGCGGCTTTTCAACCGCAGAACCAGGGCTTTTGAACCCCATAAGGAGGATACGGGAATGTCCTCCTTTGTGGGTCCCGCCCAGGCCATGCTGAATGTGAAAAAGGACGGCATTGAGGAGAAAAGCACGGTGGCTGCCGGGCTGGGAGAGAAGCTGGCCGGCGTCGGCCGCGCGCTGACCTGGATTGCGGTGATCCTTGGCTTCGGCCTGCTGCCCAGGCTGATTTCCCGCACCGGCACCAGCGCGGATCGAAGGCTGGTGATCCTCGTAATTCTGGTTGCTTCCCTGGCGGTGATGGTGATTCATACCATCCGCAGAATCCGCAAACCGGAGGCAGGCCCTCTGTGGCCCCGGATTCTGTCGGTTCTTGCATGCGGTGCGGCGCTGGTGAGCATGCTGGCCGGCCAGGTGGAGGATCTGCTCTACTATGGCTGTGCCGGGGTCATGCTGCTGGCCAGTGCGGTGGAGCTGGTGATGATCAACCGGGCGCATAACGAATATGCTTCCCGGCCTGTGCCTTTCTTTGACAGGGAGGAGGATGCAGAATGAAAAAAAGAACGGCAGCGGTGCTGTTTTCGGGATTTCTGATGATTTGTTTCTGCCTGATGGGGTGGGCTGCGGCAGAGCGGGAGCCGGTTATTCAGGATGATGCGGATCTGCTGACATCGGAGGAAGAAGCGGCGCTGTATCAGGAAATGCTTCCGCTGTGTGAATACGGAACACCGATGTTCTGGACCACGACGGAGGCCGGAGATTATGAAACCCTGTCGGAGAATTTTCTTCACAGCCGGGTTGGACAGGGCGGAGACGGCGTCGTGTTTACCATCAATATGCTGTACCGGCAGCTGGTCATCAGCGCGGACGGCGCGGTTTACCGGGTTGTGAACAGGGCAGAAGAAGAAACCATCACGGACAATGTGTTCCGGATGGCTGGAAGGGGCGAATATTATGCCTGCGCCAGCAGCGCCTTTCAGCAAATGCTTCAGCTGCTGAAGGGAGAGCAGATTGACCGGCCCATGAAGACGGCCGGCAACGTGCTCCTGGGGCTGGTTTTGGCGCTGCTGGGCGTGTACATTTATGTCAGTACCAGATATGAAACCCGTCCGAAATTCGGAAAGGCCGGAGCTGCTCTGCCGGTCACCGCCGCCGCGGCGGCGACCTTCGCCGCCGTGAATCTCAACAGGGAAAGAAAAATGATCAAACAGAAGAAAACCGATATCAGTTCAAATTCCCATGACGGCGGGGGCGGCGGCTTTTCCGGCGGCGGCGGAGGCGGAAGCTCCGGCGGCAGCGGAAGTCACGGATTCTGACAGAGGTCAGCCGAGAAATTCTTCCCGCAGGGTTACGCCGAATTCCTTTGCGATGGCGCGGAGACCGTCGTCGGTGATGGTCTGCAGCTCCGGAAGGCCTGTGCTCTTCTGGAGAACCCAGATCTGTGCGCTCTTTTCGATGGTGTGCATCAGGCCGAAGGTAATGTCAAAGTCCGGGCCGGAAACGAACAGGCCGTGCTGAGCCCAGACGGCGGCTTCGAATTCCTTCATCTTCTCGCAGGTGGCCAGGGCGATGTCCGCGCCGCCGGGAACCATCCACGGCACAACACCGACGCCGCCGGGGAAGACGACGGGGCATTCGGTCGCGCTCTTCCACAGGGCCCGGCTGAAATCCCGGTCCGTCAGGGGAAGGACATAGGTCATGGCGATGACGTTCGGAGTATGCGCATGGTAAATAACCCGGGTGGCTCCTCCGGTGGCGGCTGCCCGGACGGAATGGTTCATGAAGTGGGTAGGGAATTCGCTGGTGGGCCGGCCTCCATGGACAAGGCCCCAGCGGACGCGGTAGGAATCGCCCTTCTCATTGATTTCCACAACGCAGAGGCTGTCTTCCGGATCCAGAATCACGTTCCGGAAAAATTTCCCGCTGCCGGTGGCAATGAAGAATTCTCCCGCCAGATTGCTGCCGGTAACGCCCATGGGTACCCAGGGACGGGGCTCCGCATCAAGGAAAGGTTTCATTTCCTCCACTTCTGCGGGAAACAGCCGATAGGTCAGGTTGCCGCCGTTGCGTTCGTGCCAGCCCTGCAGCCAGCCGTCGTTGCAGGTGCGGATAAAGCGTTTCATAATGTCCAGGTCAAGCATGCTCATTTTCAAATTAATCCTTTCTGCACAGATATTGTTGCGTGATTCAGGAAAAACAGGGGCGCCCGGAGGGAAGATCATTCCGCTCCGGGAGCTCTTTTCGGAGGGAAGAAGGAACTCACCGGGTGATCACGTCCACCGGGACATTGAAGATCTTGGCAACCTTCAGGATGGTATCGATATGCCGTCCTGCGGCGGCGGCCATGTGATGGGTGGGGCCGGCTTCGCTCCATCTGTTGCAGAATTCCCTGGCGCTGATGGAGAAGCGCATCCGCATGTTGGTATCCCCGAACATGAAGATGGGACCTTCTTCATTGACGCCTTCCGCGACCACAAACTTGAAATGTCCGTCCCGGTCCTGGGTGATGCCCAGGAAGGTGATGGGGCTGTTCGTGGGCGGATAGAACTGAGTCAGATAACCGCCGCCGGTTTTTCCGTGGAAAACGGGAACGATTTTCATGGTAGGCTTCCGGGCCTGGGAGATATCCGCGTCTCCGGAGCCGGAATGGCCGATGATGCAGATATCCTTCTCGAAATCGATGGAATACATTTCGGAAAGCTGGCCGGTTCCGGCGATGGTTTTCAGGATTCCCATGGCCATGGCGACCTTGATGTCCCCTTCTACGGCGCAGGCGGTGCCCTGCTTGATCAGCATGGAGAAAGCGGGGATCAGCATGCTGTCCAGCTTGCCGGCAATTCCCTGGGCGAAGCCGTCATAATGGGAGGCGACAAAGCCCAGCTGCTCCTCCCGGACCCACCGTTCAAAGGCAACCACGTAGCGGGCCATATCCCAGACCGTTTCCACGGTGGCGCCTCCCTCGATGTCGAAGGTATCGAGAATGTCCTCCGCCTTGGCGCGGATGGCGGCCTCATCGGTGATGTCGTCGGCGATGGCCCACATTTTTTCCCAGTCGAACTGCTTGGTGTACAGCCACATCCGGTGATACAGGTTGGTTTCGTCAATATAGAGATCCATCATGCCCGGATAGGGACGGCCGATCTGGGCGATGTTGGTATCCCGGAAGCGGCGGCGGACCTGCGCGGCCCGGCACCAGTCCTCAATTTCGGCCTGCAGAGCCGGATCGCCGCCTTCATCCACGCCGGTGATGACGGCATGGCGCTTGCCTGCCCGCTCCAGGTCAGCGACCATTTCGCCGACGGCGCCGCAGGCATAAAGCTCGCCCAGCCAGGTGGGGGTATCCGTAGTGGCATAATCCGGCGCCTTCTTTTTCTGTATATTCACCAGAACCACCGGCACATCCAGATCCCGGACGGCGGGCAGCATATTGTAGCTGGTGGCATAGGTCAGCAGCTGCAGAATGACCAGATCCACATCCGCGGTGCGGAATTTGTCACCGGCGGCCATGGCCAGCTCCTTGGTGGTGACGATACCGCCGTCAATCAGCTCGACGGAATCCGGAATCCTTTTCCTGAAAGTCTCGTACTGGCCCTGAAATTCCGGGACGAGGGAGGGAAACTGGGGCAGGTAGGCGCCCAGCGCGATGGCGAAAACGCCGACCCGGGCTTTGGTGTTGACTAACATGGGATAACCTCCTTCTGATGGTTCTGGTCAGACAGCATGATACGCAGACGGTTCCCATTGCTGGAAGGAGGAGAATCCGGCATCCTCCAGACCGACCGGGCGCATCCTGTTCTGAATCTGGAAAAACGGGTGAAGAAAACCCTGACATGCGGATTATACTTCATGTGTCTGCGGAAAACAAGCAGGTTTTTGGCGGGGAGAGGCTGCCGCATGCGCCGGATCCGGTCCTGCGCCGGCAGCCTGCCGTCCGGCGGAGGGATCATCCGGATACGCATCAGAAAAACCCGGCAGCGAAAAAGCTGCCGGGTCTGAAGCATGAAAGCCTATGTATCCTGTCAGTCCGGGGAAGATTCCGCGGCGCGCATCTGAATCTGCAGATTGCCGATGGCCGTGGCTTCAATGGGAAGCGCGATGACCTGCTTGCCGGTGGCCTCCTCCGTAAGCCGGTTCAGGAAGGCGTTTTTGGCACCGCCGCCGACGATGTACAGCCTGGAGGCGGTTTTTCCGGTATTCCGCTCCATTTCCTCGATGGCCTGGCGGTAGCACTGGGCCAGGGAACGGTAGGCGCAGCGGAAATAGCCCGCGGTGCATTTCGGAGGATGGGGCAGCTTGGCGTCAAAGGCTTCCTTCATGCTTTCCGGAGCCAGGAAAATGGGGTCATTGGCGTCCACCAGGTGGTCGAAATGCTTCTGTTCGGCTTCCGCGGTAATCTCGTTCCAGGGCGTGTCCGGGCAGAGCTCTGCCCGGAGGCGGTTGACAAGCCACATGCCCATGATGTTTTTCTGGTAGCGGTTATAGCCTACGCCGCCCTCGTTGCTCCAGTTGGCGGCCTGGCTGGCGGCATCCGTCAGGGGTCTGGGCGTTTTGATGCCCAGAAGACTCCAGGTGCCTGAGGAAATATAGGGCGCGTCCTCCTCCATGGGAATGCCTTCCACGGCGCTGCCGGTATCATGGGTGGCGCAGAGAACCACCTTGATCCCTTCATATTCGCCAAGGATTTCGCCGGGTCTGCTCAGCTTCGGAAACAGCCCGTCCGGAAGATGCAGGGCGCGGATCAGCTCCCGGTCGTATTCTCCGGTTTCGGCGCTGACCAGCCCGCCGGTGGTGGCGTTGGTGTACTCATGCGCCTTCACGCCGCAGAGCCTGTACATGATCCAGCAGGGAAGCATCAGGAAATCAGTGGCTTCCTCCAGCCGGCCGGCCTTCTGATCCGCAGCCAGCTGATAAACGGTGTTGAAGGGTTGAAACTGGATGCCTGTGTGCCGGTAGAGATCGGAGAAGGGTACTTTTTCATGCACTTCGGGAATGACCTTCTCCGTCCGGCTGTCCCGGTAGGCATAGCAGGGAAGAATCTCCCGGTCTCCCTTCATCAGGACATAATCCACACCCCAGGTGTCCACGGAGAGGCTCCAGAGATCCGGCCAGGCTTCCCTGGCGATCCGGATGCCCTCCCGAACGTAGCCGAGCAGCTCCTCCAGATTCCAGACCAGATGCCCGTTCTGCTCGGCAACTCCGTTCGGAAAGCGGAAAACCTCCTCGGTATGAAGCCGGCCCCCTTCCTTCCAGCCGACGATGTGCCGCCCGGAAGAAGCGCCGATATCAATGGCCAGAAACCTTTTCATCCTGATAACCTCCTTTATTCATCAAACATCTGTATCTGTTCAGGCTGTTCCTCCGGCGAACCGGAGTCCCGGAAATCCGTTTCCCGGCCTCCGGCGGCAGCTGTCCGGCGGGGAGAAACCTTCTTTTTTTCCGCCTGCACCCGCAGGTGCTCCGGCAGATCCACGGCCTTCTTCCGGCCCAGCTTATCCCGGACGTAGTACAGGGCGTCGTCCCAGGAGAAGGGGGTGCAGCGGACGGGAATCCGAAGCCACCAGGCAGGGGCATAGAAGAGGAGGTAGCATTTTTCGGGCCAGAGCTGCACCCGGGAAACCTCCCGCCAGGAAAGATTCCGCTCTTCCAGGCGGAGAACCGGCATTTCCGTGCCGGGAGGAATCTGATTCAGGAGGCCCGGGGATTTTCCGCGGGCGATCAGCTTCAGGGGGGTGGGAGACGGCAGATAGCGGGTGACATGGACGCCCCGGCTGTCTACCACGTAATCCATAAGCTCCTTTCCCTGCAGCAGAAGGATCAGAAAAACCAGGAGCAGGAGCGTGCCCAGCAGGAGCAGCAGGGTGAGAAGGAATCCGCTCTGAAAGAGCTTCTCCACCGCGGCCGTTCCGCCGGCGATCGCTTCCAGCACCAGCGCCAGAAGCAGCACGGCCAGTCCGGCGGGAAGCACCCAGCGCATGACGGCATTCCAGCACATCCAGTCCGCCACGGGCTTTCGTTCCGTAACCCAGGCGGCATGGGTGGCGGTTTTTGCCAGCTTTGCGCCGCACAGCGGGCAGCTTTCCCCCGGGGAAACTTCCCGGTTGCATTTTTTACAGTAGGCAGTCAGCGCCATTTCAGGTTCCTTTCAGGGGAGATCATGGAGCCTTCCCATCCGGCTTCAGAAGAGCCGGTCTACCAGGGTATCGAAAACGATACGGGGCAGATCCATGATCAGATTGATCGCGTTTCTTCCAATGGTCAGCCAGAGACCGCGGAGCAGGTCCCACAGCTCGGAGCTGTTCATTTCTCCGACCTGATAGACGGTATCCCGCGGAAGATCGGGAATGGAACAGCCCGGCCGCTTTTCCATGCGGATCGAAAGCAGGGTTCCTTCCAGCCCGGAGAGGGAGATGCCGGTCTCACTGACGGAAATCCCGTCGGGAAGGGTTTCCCGGGAAACGGAGAACTCGAGGCCGCGGACCCGGCTGAATTCCGGATCCTCCACCAGACCGGACAGATCCGGCGTCCGGAGACTCAGCCGGAGTACCTTTTCTTCCGCGTCGGTATAGATGACCAGCGTGGTGTCCCCGTGCATGGAGGCGAAAAGGTCCCGCAGGAAAACATCCGTGACGGCCTGGGATCCGATTTTCAGCTGTCCGGACACGAAAGCGTCCCCCAGCAGGGGAAAGCCCTTCAGCTTTTCGATCCCGGTTTCCGCCAGCGAATTCAGCTCCGCTTCGTTCAGATGCCATGTCCGGCAAAGGACGGCGCCGGGACATTCCTGATTCCCGGGATCCAGCTCTGCGGTCTCCGCGCTGGAGGAGAGCCTGTCCGCCTGCTGCAGATAGTACTGCAGGTCAAAGAATACGGAGGGATTGGAACCATTCCGGTTTTCGATGACGGAGGTAATCAGATTTCCGGCCCGCGCAGCCAGGTTTTCCGCCTTCTCCAGGCTTTCCTGCTTCAGAATGGAATAATCCGCCAGCATCCGGACAAGGGTCGTCAGGAAATCACTGACCTGATCCTGCCGGCACATCAGCGTGCAGTCTCCCATCAGGGAGCAGTACAGGCCAATGCTTTCCAGGGCGGAGGAGGAAGCTGCGCGAAGGGTGAAAACAGGCTTCCCGTAGGACAGGAGAATTGCTTCGCCCAGAGACTGATCATCCCGGGTTTCCGTTCCCAGCTGAAGCTGCACCGCGTCCAGGAACTCCCGGATTTTGTCCATTTCCTTTCCGGAAAGGATCTCTCCGGCGGAAAAGGAATAAAGCCAGGACGCGGAGGAACCGGCGGATTCGGCCGGACCGGCGGCGGGCAGCAGCATGATCAGCGCCAGAAGACAGGCAAGCCATCTTTTTTTCATTTGAATTCGGACCCCCTTCAGGAGAATGACCCCGGAAACGGGAATGGGCCCGGTTCAGGGCTCTCTGATTGTACTACACCGGGAAGAGGGAAGCAAACCTTTTCTCCGGGCAGGCAGAAAAAGCGCCTTCCTTCCGGTCGGAAAGAGAGGCGCGGGAGGATTCGCCGGCCGGGCTTTACAGATCCGAAACCACGTTCTGCGCCCAGAAGTCGCTGCGCAGCATCAGGAGCCCGATCACCAGCTTGATGATGTCAATGAACTGCACGCAGAAATAGATCCGGACGATGGGCATATCCGTGAACCGGGTCAGCAGGAAGGCCAGCAGCACCGTGACAGCCCAGGTATAGACCGCATCAAACAGGAAGGTGATGATGGTTTTTCCTCCGGAGCGGATGGTGAAATAGCAGACATGGGCAAAGGAATGAAGGGGAAGGGACAGCCCGGCGATGATCAGCATCCGGCGTGTCAGATCCCGGACCTCCGGTCCCACGTTGTACAGCAGGGGAATATAGGGGGAAGCAAACACCATGACGACGCCGATGACCACATGGATCACCTCCGTCAGGAAGATCAGCTTCCGATCCACATCCCGGGCTTCCTCCAGCAGGCCGGCGCCGAGGCGCTGGCCAACCATGATGGAAACCGCGCTGCCCATGGCGAACATGATGACGCAGAAAAGATTCCAGGCTGTGCCGGTGATGTTCAGCGCGGCGACGGCGTTCAGCCCCCGGCTGGAATAGAACTGGTTGATCATGGTCATCCCCAGGGACCACAGGATTTCATTGACCAGCAGGGGAGCTGCCGTGGGCAGCACCTTCCGGATCATGGGCAGGGGAACCCGGAGACTCTGATAGAGCCCCTTTACATAGGGATACTTCCCGGTATGGCGGTGGGCATAGATCATGACGATGGACATCTCCACGTACCGGGAGATCACCGTGGCGATGGCGGCGCCGCGGATCCCCATGGCCGGAGCGCCCAGGTGCCCGAAAATCAGCACCCAGTTCAGAAACAGGTTGGTCAGAATGGCGCAGATGCCCGCTGTCATGGGAACGACGGTTTCCCCGCTTTCCCGAAGCGTGCTGGCATAGGCCTGAACCAGGGCAAAGGGAATCTGGCCCCAGAGCATGATGTTCAGATAGGTGGTTCCTTCCTGCAGCGCCAGCGTCAGGTCTCCCCCGTCGCTTTCCCCCTGCAGGAAGCTCCGGATGAAGCCTTCTCCCAGGAAGTAATAGATCGCTGTTCCCAGGACGGTGCAGGTCAGACTGAAGATGATCTTCAGCCGGAAGGAATGGCGCATGCCCTCCATATCGCCCTTTCCGAAGAACTGGGCGCCGTAGATGCTGATGCCGCTGAGCCCGCCGAACAGGGCCAGCATCAGCACGTTCAGCACGGAGTTGGCGATGGAGGCGGCGGAAATGGCCTCTGTGCCCAGGCTGCCGACCATGATGTTGTCCAGCAGGGACACAAAGCTGGAGATAAACTGCTGGATGATGATGGGAATCAGCAGGGTCAGAACGGAACGATAGAAGGCACGGCTGCCAATGAAACGCTTCAGCACGGAAACAGTCCTCCGAAAACAGATCAGGAATTGGATTTCAGCAATTCTTCATAGGTCACGCCGTATTTTTCGGCGATATCCCGGGCATAGGAGGATCCCTCCGGCGGCGCGGTTTCGATCCGGAAGGAGCGCTGATGCCCCTCGGAACGGACAATCAGGGAGCAGGCGCCCTCCGTATCCGGCCCGCGGCCCGGATCCGTCAGATCCAGGGCCAGCTTGTGCATATGGGTGTTGTAGATGCAGCGCATCCCCCTGCGCAGAATCGCCCGGACTGCGTCGGTGGCGATATAGTATCCTTCTTCGAAGGAGGTGGTGGAGAAGGATTCGTTCAGGAGCAGCAGGCTCTTTTCCGTACACTGCCGGAAGAGATCGCGGAACCGGCTGCATTCCTCGCCCAGGCGCCCCAGATCAAGCGTCCGGTCCTCGTCCGCCGGGAAATGGGTCCGGACCGCATCCGCCGGAACATACACAAACCGGTCCGCCGGGACATAAAGCCCGCCCTGGGCCAGAAGAAAAAGCTGGCCGATGGCCTGGGTGACGGTGGTCTTGCCGCCCCGGTTGGCGCCGGTCAGCAGATAGACCCGCTGCCGTTCTCCGAAGGAAAGATCGTTGCGGACGGTGGTGGCGGGGCTTTCCACCAGGGTCAGCCGCAGATTGTAGAAGCTCCGGGCCTGCATGGTTTCCCGGGCCGGGGACTCCGGCCCCTCGCCGGAAACCGCTTCCGGCTTGCAGAAGGGCCAGCCCTCCTGCTTCCGCTTTTCCCAGTATTCCGCCCAGCGGACGTAGTACAGCAGCTCCGGAATCAGATCCGATACCTCCCGGATGCTGATGGCGGCGTAGCGGTTCAGCACCTCCCGAAGCTTTTTCACCAGCCCGGAGAGCAGGTGGGTGAGGGCGGAATCCATGGTCCGGGGAAGATCCCGGGCTCCGTCCCCGTCAGGGACGTGGGACATGGTCATGGCCAGCAGGGGATTTCGCATAAACACGGCGGTGCCGGTGATCTCGCTGACCTTTTCCCCCAGGAAGGAGCGGCCGCTGTCCGCGGGCTGCCAGTTCATGGAGCCGTTCCAGGCCTCCGTGGGCTGAACCTGATCCCGGCGCACCAGGGATTCGGCGAAGTGCTGCAGCAGGCTGGATTTGGAGAAGGGCTTGCTGTTGACGGAAACCAGCCCGGCCTGCACGGGTTCGAACCGCTCGTTCAGGTTAAGCCCGATGGTTACGCTCTTTACGCTGTCGGTGGTTGCCTGCAGGGACGCGATATCCCGCTTCAGACCGTCGAAGCCGCTGTCCTCCCAGATGGCGTGGATGTCTTCCCGAAGCCGCCTCAGCCCTTCCGACTGGAGGGAGGCGTCCTTCAGGCAGCCTTCGATGGCTTCCACCGTTGTGATGTAATCCCGCAGCTCGTCCAGCCGATGAATCAGGTCCCATACGCCGATGCTTTCCTCGGAGGTGCGCCGGACGGCACCGAAGTCGTTCAGGAACTTGACATGGTCCAGCAGGGAAAGAAGCTTTTCCCGGATTTCGGGGTGACGGAAAAGGTCGTCAAACACGTCCGCGCGGAACCGGGCTACCCCGGGATCCGGCGTCAGGCTTCGGAGCACCTGCAGGATCATGGCCTGCTCCTTCGGGTCGGAGGCCACCTTCTGACAGAGGGTATCCAGCCCCAGATCGTGCACCGTTTCATCCGGCATGGGCTGGTAGGTAATCCGATCCTGATCCGGGAAAAGAATGGTCAGTTTTGCTCTTCCGGAGCTCATGGGGCGCCTCCTCTGCTTCCTTTCTTTCCTGCATTATACCGGATTTCCGGATTCATTCAATCCTTTTTCCGCTTTTTGGTTTGACAATGGCTTTCAGACCGGATGGATGAAAAAGCCCCCGGCGCAAACGCCGGGGGAGACGGAGAGAAATCAGCTGTTTTCCGACAGGGCGGAAAGCGGAATGCCGAAGGTTACGATTTCGAAGGGCTTCACCGACAGGCTCCGGATCTCCTGCTCCGGATCCTCCAGCATGTTCATCAGCTGTACCGGCGCGGGGAAGCGGAGGGAGCGGCGGCAGCCGTCCTGCTCGCTGAGCCGGACCACGGCGGATCCGCCGTCCTCCGAAAGCTTCAGGGACTGGAGCCAGAGGCCGCTTTCGCACAGGCACCGGCGCCATTCCTCCGGAAGGGCGGGCGCGGCGACGGGCGTCAGGGGCACGTTGTAGGCGAAGGCGGTGCGGTTGATTCCGGCGGCAACCGCGTCTCCCCTGTGGGGCAGGATGACATAGCGGAGGTCATGGCGGCCCATGTCGCTGGTGATATCGGGACGGATGGTAGCCCGCAGCAGGCTCAGGCTGACTTCCTTCCCCTCCAGGCCCACGCCGTATTTTCCGCTGTTGATCACGGCCAGGCCGGCGTCCGTTTCGCTCATGTCAAACCATTTGTGGTGGCAGACCTCGAAGCGGGCTTCCTCCCAGGAGGTGTTCTTGGTCAGGCTGCGGCGGATGAAGCCGGCGCTGGTATCGCAGAGAAGCTCCCGGGTCAGTACATCCGGGCCGAAGTTCACCTTGGCCAGGGTATGCTTCTCCTGCCAGTCAACGAGGTGCTCCACCTCAATTTCCCGATCTTCGGCGAAGAGGCGGATGATCATCCGCCAGGTGCTCTTTTCCGTGGCAAAATCCACGGTAAATTCAGCGCTGACATCATCGGAGAAGGTAAGCCGGAGCCCTTCGGTCAGGGGCAGGGCTCTTTCCACATCCCGATAGTTTGGAAGGATATCCCAGGCATCGTAGGTGCCGGGGTGATCCGCCCAGAGGTGCAGCCGGTTGAATCCGCATCCGGGGCGCACCCATTCCCGGTTCAGCTCCATATCCTTCAGGGAGGCAAAGCTGCCGTCGGGGTTGAGGATCAGGGAATAGAAGGGCGTTTCAACCTGCCATTGGCCGTTTTCCCGGCGATCCGTATGAAGCCATCCGGGCGCTCCGGCCAGGGGAGAGATTTCTCCGGCGGTCAGGCCGGGCAGGTCGGGGCGGGTCCAGAAACCGGGCTGTCCGTCCCGGATCACGGGACCGCCCTCCGCGGGAACGAAGGTCAGCTGATCCCGCGCAAAGGGGAGGGAATTGAACCAGACGTCCGCGGCATAGGGGGACAGCAGGGCGTCCAGCCTTTCGCTGATCTCCGCGTAGTCCGCCAGCGCGTCTTCATAGACAGGATGAATATGGGATCCGGGAAGAATATCATGGAACTGGTTCAGCAGCAGCTTTTTCCAGCATTCCCGCAGCTCCTCCGCAGGATATTCCGCTCCCCGGAGGGCGGCCAGGGCGCAGACCAGCTCCGCTTCCCGCAGCCGGAACTCCAGCGCCCGGTTGAATTTTTTCAGGTTTGATTTCGTGGTGAAGGTGCCCCGGTGCATCTCCAGATACAGCTCTCCGTCCCAGACGGCCAGCCGGTCGTTTCCCTTCAGATTTTTATGCAGGAAATCCGCGCCCCCGGTCATTTCCGTCTTCGGCATGACGGAAAGCTTCCCGAATCGGCGGGCCATCTCCAGCATTTCCTCCGTGACGCCGCTGCCGCCGTCTCCGTATCCGTACATGGACAGGGTCTGCCCGCCGGTTTCCTTGTCCTGATAGGCTTCCCAGTTTTCCTGGATCTGGCTGGGCATGTTCCAGCTGATGAAGTGGGTGGGCGGTACGGAGGCATACACCTGACTGCCGTCGATGCCCTGCCAGATGAAATTGTTGTGGGGGAAGCGGTTTGTATCGTTCCAGGTGGACATCTTATTGGAAACAAAGTAATCCACGCCGGATTTTTTCAGAATCTGAGGCATGATCCAGCTGTTGCCGAACACATCGGGCAGCCAGGCGTTGTCCAGGGTCCGGCCGAAGGCGCGGCGGAAGAAATGCTGGCCGTAGAGGAACTGGCGGATCAGGCTTTCCGCTGCGGGGATGTTGCAGTCCGGCTCCACGTACATGGCGCCCACCGGCTCGAACTGGCCGGAGGCGACCTTCTCCTTCAGCTCCGCGAAGAGCTCAGGATAATACTTTTCCAGGGTTTCATAGGTGTAGGCCTGGGTATGGGTATAGCGGAATTCCGGATACTGATCCATGAGGCGGAGCTGGATCAGGATGGTGCGGGCGTTCTTCTGCACCGCGTGGATCCGCCGCCAGTAATAGGCGATATCCAGATGGGAGTGCCCCACCAGGGCCACGTCGCCGGTACCCCGGAAGTCCGTGTTTTCATAGATGACTTTCTGTACGTATTCCGCCGCGTCATCCACGCCTTCCCAGGTGTCAAAATCGACCCTGTCCAGCGCCCGGCTCAGCTCCGTAAAGAGGAACTTCCGGTAATCCTCATTGAAATATTCGCAGTGGGCGATGTCCATCAGAAGGATGTAATCGTATACCAGGGACTGCACATTGTCCCGGACCAGGGAGAGAAACGCCCCCTCAAAAATCTGGCGGCAGCCCCGCTTTCCCAGGGAATTGGGGTTCCGCTCGTCGTCCGGCTTGGACCGGTTGTAGGCTTCGATCTGAATCTCCGCCTCCCGCCCCTCCAGGAAGGGATTGAGCAGAATCCGCTCCCGGTTGGGATCGATGCCGCCCGCGTATTTTCCGTTGACCTTTACAATCATCTCCGCGGCGGTTTTCAGGGAGAGGTAAATGTTCCGGCCGGCGAAGCGGTCGGGAATGACTGCGCGGGCCCGGAGAAAGGCGGTGCCGTCCGGGGTGAAATAAAGGTCTCCCCGCTGCAGGGGCCGCTCCGGCCCGTCCGTGTATTCATATTCGTTTTCCGAGATCTGCCGGGCATCCCGGATCATCCATCCGGTGATTTCCTCCTGATCCTCATAGATTCCCCGCTGCAGCCAGGCGAAGCGGAGATCCGTCCATTCCTCCGGCCGCATGGAACGCCGGACCACCTTGACATGTGCCATCCGTTTTTCCTCCCTCGTGTCAGGTTCTGAGATTGCGGTGCGGGGTTCTTTCCCTGCCGGCCGGACGCCCGGGCAGAGATGTCCCCTGCGGTCTTCAGCTGGTCTGCTGGAAGTAGGGCTTTTTCCGAAGGGCGGTCACGGAGACCTTCTGCCCCAGATCCTGCAGGATCCTGTCCTCAATCCAGTCGGTGCAGCGGTTCAGAATGTTGCATTTGGAGCACTCTCCCCGGAAGATCAGGGTCAGCCGATCCCCTTCCAGCGAGACGAATTCCACCCAGCCGCCGTCTCCCTGAATCCGGGGAGCCAGCGTCTGCTCAATATATTCCTTCATCCGGTCCCTATGCCTCTCTTTCCTGTAAAGTTGGTCTGGTTATGTTCTGATTGTATCATGAGTAAAAGTTTTCATGCAACTACCTGGCGGCTTTGGCGCCGCGGCCTGGAACATCATGTTCGCCGGCGCGACCATCGCCGTGATTCCGA
>CAMNKK010000004.1 GCA_946542235.1 uncultured Clostridia bacterium
AAGCCGAGCCGCCCGGAGAGGAGCGCAGAATTCCGAAAAACATGAAAGATCGAATTGTATGCAGAGTCATTACCGGACCAACCGCCAGCGGAAAGACTGCGCTGAGCCTGCGGATGGCTGAAAAGCACGGCTGGGAAATCTGCTGTATGGACAGCATGCAGATCTACCGTGGCATGGATATCGGTACCGCAAAGCCCACCGAAGCGGAGCGGCAGCGGGTACGACATCATCTGCTGGACATCTGCGATCCCGGGGAATCCTTCAGTGTCACCCTATACCGGGAAGCTGCCGAAAGCCTGATCCGGCGGAAATGGGAAGAGGAACGAAGGGAGCTTCTGTTTGTCGGCGGTACCGGATTGTATCTGCAGGCCATGATGCATCCCATGGGGATGGGAACCGTGCCCGCAGACGAAGAAATGCGGAGGGAGCTCCATCAGCTGGCGGATCAGCCGGGCGGAAGGGAAAAACTGCACGTATTGTTGGAAAAGCTGGATCCGGAAACGGCTGAAAAACTTCCTTTGAATGATATTCGCAGGATTGTCCGGGCTATCGAAGTTACCCGGATTTCGGGAATCCCCTTTTCCAGACAGCCTCAGCGGGAGATGACTTCGGAGTTCACCTGGAAGGTTGCCTCCACAAGCCTTCCGAGAGAAATCCTGTATGAACGGATCAACCGAAGGGTTGAGAATATGATGGAGCAGGGGCTGGAAGGGGAGGTCAGGTCGCTGCTGAACCGGGGTGTTTCTCCGGAAGCGCAGAGTATGCAGGCGCTTGGATACAAGGAACTTGTTTGGTATCTGGAAGGGATCTGGCCGCTGGACAGAGCGGTGGAGGAAATCCGGAAAAGAACCAGGCACTATGCAAAAAGACAGGAAACCTTCCTGAAGCGGGAACCTCAGATTCAATATATAAATATGCTGGAAAAGGATGCTTTTGAACAGGCAGAGTCAATTCTGACCTGATTCACGGAAGAATCCCGCATCGGAAATACCAGCTCAAAATAAACAGTAAACAGAAGGAAGAACAGTCATGAAGGAAAAGATTGAAAGCCTGATTCGACAGGCGGAGAACGAGCTGAAGGATGACTTTGCGGAAGCAGAGAGCACGGAAGAAATGAGAACCAGGCAGATTCTCGATATCTTCCGCAATCATCAGATCAGCTACCGTCATTTCGCATCCACCACAGGCTATGGCTATGACGATGTGGGAAGAGATACGCTGGAAAAGGTTTACGCGGATGTTTTTCATACGGAAGCAGCGCTGATGCGGCCCCATATAGCCAGCGGCACCGCAGCCCTGAGCCTGACCCTGTTCGGACTGACCCGACCGGGAGAGCGGATTCTGAGTGCCACAGGCATGCCCTATGACACGCTGCTTGGAATCATTGGAACCGGGGAAGGAACACCGCCCGGATCCCTGAAGGAAATGGGCGTCGGATTTGACTGCGTAGAGCTGAAACCCGACGGAAGCATCGATCTGGCCGCGGTACGGGCGGCCATGACCCCCCAAACCTCGCTGGTCATTGCTCAGCGCAGCCGCGGATACGCCTGGCGGCCGAGCCTGATGCCGGAAGCCTTTGCGCCGCTGGCAGAAATGATCCATTCTGAGTATCCGAATGTCCGGCTGATGGTAGACAACTGTTACGGTGAATTTGTTCGGGACAAGGAACCAACCGATTACGGAGCAGATGTCTGCGTGGGAAGCCTGATCAAAAATCCGGGAGGCGGTATTGCCCCCACCGGAGGCTATATTGCCGGGAGCAGGGACGCTGTGGATCGGGTTTCCTGGCGTCTGACGGCGCCGGGGCTGGGCCGGGAGCTCGGCTCCTATGCAGGGGATTACCGTCCCTACTATCAGGGACTGTTCATGGCTCCGCATACGGTATGCCAGGCTATGAAAGTGGCTATGCTGGCAGCAAAGCTGTTTGAAAACCTCGGCCTGAAAGCGTCCCCATCCTCCGACGAAAGAAGAGCGGATATTATACAGGCAATTCAGATGGGAACGCCTGAGCGGCTCGTAGCCTTCTGCCAGGGCATTCAAATGGCAAGTCCCATTGATTCCATGGCTCTTCCGGAGCCCTGGGACATGCCTGGATACGAGGATCAGGTTGTCATGGCAGCCGGGACCTTTGTCGCCGGTGCAAGCATTGAGCTGAGCTGCGACGGCCCCATGCGGGAACCTTATACAGCCTATATGCAGGGCGGACTGACCTATGTCCACGGCCGGATCGCCCTGGCCGAAGCCCTGAACAGGATGATTTCCCGGGGAACTCTGTAAAAAACTGCTGTCCCGTCACAGGGACAGCAGCGCTTTTTCAAGTGCGTCGAGATCTTCCTCCGTGGTAGACCAGCCTGTTGCGAAGCGGACTACGGTGCGGGATTCATCCGCCTTTTCCCAGAAGCTGAAAGCCACCTGGCTTTTCAGCTTTTCCATCTGCCGGTTTTCCAGAATTACAAACTGCTGATTGGTTGGGGATTCCAGATAAAAGGGAAGTCCCGCAGCCTGGAAGAGCTTCTTCATTCGGTCCGCCATATCGATGGCATGCCGGCTGATCCGGAAATAAAGATCATCTGTAAAAAGGGTATCAAACTGAATTCCCAGAAGCCTTCCCTTGGCAAGCAGCGCTCCCCGCTTTTTCACGGATGTCAGGAAATGCTTCGGCCTCCCGGCTCCTGAAAATACAACCGCTTCACCGCACAGTGCGCCTACCTTGGTGCCGCCGATATAGAAAACATCACATAGCTTCGCGAGCTCCGGCAGCGTCAGATCCGACTGGCGGCTCATCAGTCCGTATCCGAGACGGGCTCCGTCAATAAACAGCGGAATCTGATATCTGCGGCAGATTTCAGAAAGAGCGCTCAGCTCTTTTTGGGAATACAGCGTGCCGTACTCAGTCGGAAAGGAAATATAAACCATCCCGGGAAAAACCATATGCTCATGGTTGTCATCCGCGTAAAAGTCAGACAGATACTTTTCCAGCGCTTCTGCAGATATTTTGCCTTCCCGTCCGGGTATTTCGAGCACTTCATGACCCGTGTATTCCACCGCGCCGGCTTCATGACTGCTGATATGGCCGGTGGAGGCTGCAATTACGCCTTCATAATCCGCCAGCATAGTGGAAATAACCACGGCATTGGTTTGCGTTCCGCCCACCAGAAACTCCACCTCTGCATTTTCCAGTCCGCAGGCCGCGCGGATTTTTTGCCTGGCGCTTTCAGTATAATGATCGGAACCATAGCCGGAAAGAGATTCCAGGTTGGTTTCAGTCAGCTTTCGGATGATTTCCGGATGGGCTCCGGCAATATAGTCGCTTTCAAAAGAAACCATCAGTCTGCCTCCCTGTCTTTATCTGCGGACAATTTTTCATAAATTCAGAAAAATACATACGCCCTCACGACAGCATAGCCGCCCCGATGATACCTGCTTCAGAGCTGAGAGCGGCAATTTCCACCTTTGGCAGGGGCAGCGTGTTAAAGAGAACATACTTCGGATATTCCAGATTGACAGCGTCTGAGAGGATGCTTCCGGCCTTGCTTACCCCTCCGCCGAGAAGGATTATTTCCGGATCCATGAAATTGACCAGATTGGCAACCGACAGGGAAAGGTATGTAATATAGCGGCGGAAGACTTTTTCCGCGATCGGATCCGCCTCCCTGGCGGCATCGATCACAATCTTGGCATTGATCCGGGCAGGATCCCCCTGTGCCATTTCCAGGATAAGGGAGTCCGGATGAACAGCCACTGCTTCCCGAGCCATCCGAATGATCGCCGTGGCGGAGCAATACTGCTCCACACAGCCGCGGTTGCCGCAGGAGCAGGGCACACCGTCCACCTCCAGAATGGTATGTCCAAACTCACCGCCGACGCCATGGAATCCTTTCCAGATTTTGCCGTTCAGAATAATTCCTGCACCGATTCCGGTACCAAGGGTGATGAAAACGGAGGAAGAGGTTCCCGCGCTCTTTCCGGCCACGCTTTCCGCCAGCGCGGCAACATTGGCATCATTGTCCACAAAGAAGGGCTTGTCGATTCGCTTCTGGAATTCCTGCCGAAGAGGGGTATATTTCCAGCCAAGATTGGTGCAGTCAATGACTGTTCCGTTATCATCGGCAATCCCGGGAATGCCTGCTCCGATGGAGACAACATGTTCCAGGGTCAGTTCAGGATGAACGGAAGGATTCAGAATCCTGCGGATGCACTCCACCATCCGGTCCACCTGCTCTTCAAAAGAGATGTCTGTGCGCGTCGGAATGGAGTCCTGGGCGATAATTTTGTTGTTTTCGTCCACGGCGCCAATCTGAATTCCCGTTCCTCCGATGTCCAGTCCGATTCTGATCATGATTCCATTTCCTCCTCGTGATGTTGGTTTTCAAATGAATAGGGTTCAGATCGAAATACTCTCTGCTTCAGGTCGCGGGCTGCATGATAACCCAGGCGCTTGAGGCTGAGATTCCGGGCAGCAGCTTCTATGATGATGGCCAGATTCCGGCCGGGGCGGATGGGCATGAACACGCGCGTAATAGGAACCCCAAGAATTTCCGTGGTTTCATCATTCAACCCGACCCGGTCATAAAGCTTCGTTTCATCCCAGGCTTCCAGCTCCATCACCAGATCGATGGTTTTGGAATTGGTGACCGCGGAAACGCCGAACATGGCCTGGACATCGATCAGCCCGATTCCGCGGATTTCCATCAGATGCCGGATGGCGTCCGGACAGGTACCGATCAGACGGTTTTCCGCCACGCGGCAAATGTCCACGAGGTCATCCGCTACCAGCATGTGGCCGCGCTTAATCAATTCCAGGGCGGCTTCGCTTTTCCCGACGCCGCTTTTTCCGGAAAGCAGGACGCCGACACCGAAGACATCCAGCAGCACGCCGTGCCGAAGCTCATGGGGAGCCAGTTCCCGGGAGAGATAGTGAATAAGGCGGGCAGTAAATCGGCTTGTTTCCGTGGGAGTCTGGTATACCGGAATATCAGCAGCTTCGGCGAGAGACAGCAGTTCGGGCGGCGGAATCAGACTCCGGCAGATAATGACGCAGGGAAGGGAATATTCGAAATATTTCTTGAGTACCTTGATCCGCTCCTGAGGCTCCTGCTGCTTCAGATAAGCCATTTCCACGATTCCGATCAGCTGAGGCCGCTCCCAGGCAAAGTGCTCATAGAATCCGCAGAACTGCATTCCCGGCCGGTTCAGGTCCGGGGATTGGATCGCAAGCATTTCCCTGCTTGATTTGACAAGGCAGAGAAGATTCATATCCTTTTGAAATTTAGTGGCAGAAATCATGGCCAAACCTCCGGAGATGAAAGGATGAAGACCGGAAAAGCAGAATGCGGCGGCAAGCCTTCAGGCGGGCATATCCTGCATCAGGGATTCCAGATAGACTGCTACGCCGTCCTCCTGATTGGAATGGCAGATATCATCCGCCAGGGATCTAAGGGAATCACGCCCGTTGGCCATCAGCACGCCCCGTCCGGCAGCCTGAAGCATGGAAAGATCATTGAGACTGTCTCCGAAGGCAATAAAATCTGACGGAGAGAGACCCAGTTGCTCCGCAGCGCGCCGCAGAGCGAGACCTTTTGTTGCCCCGAGGGCATTAAACTCCAGAAACCAGGGTTTGGAGCAGGTAACAGAGACCCGTCCCTGAAAAAGAGCCTGCGCCTCGGACAGCATGGAAGCAATCTTTGCTTCCTCTGCCATCATCAGGATTTTGGAACGCGGTTCCCGGATGAATGCCTCCAGATCGCCGACATAAACGCCGGAAAGCATGGAGGAGACTGCGTAACGCTCCGCCCAGACGGATTCCTCATTATAGAAAAAGCTGGGGCCGGCATAGGTCTGCGCATAAACATGGTGACGTTTGCCAAAGGCCGCAATTTCCCGTCCAAGCGCCGCGGAAAAGGTCTCTGCATGCAGCAGGGTATGACCCTCCGCGGACCACAGCTCCGCACCGTTGCAGGAAATATAGAGGGAAGCGCAGGCCAGCTGATCCACGAAGGGCTTCATGCTGAGCTGAGCCCTGCCGCTGGCGGGAATGATCCGAACCCCCATGGCCGAGAGACGGCGAAGCACTGAAACAGTATGGGGCGAAATGCTGAGATCATCCCGGAGAAGGGTGTCATCCAGATCGAAAGCGACTGCCTGAAAGGGGTATTGTGTCCTCACGGAATATGCTTTCCTCCTTACCCTCTGAATCCGCGGACCGCTTCTTTCTGGGCAGGAATACAGGAAACGAAGCGGCTCATATATGCCTCGAATCCTTCTTCATCCTCCCGGGCCGGAGACAGGGTGGACTGCTTCAGGCCGGCAAAGACACGGTTCTGAAGATAATCCTCCAGGGATTCGCCCGGGCGCCGGTAAACCTGATAGGCGGACAGCAGCGCGATGCCCCAGGCACCGCCTTCTCCTGCCGTCTGCATCACCGTAACAGGCGCGTGAATCGCCGCCGCCAGAATACGCTGAGCAACCCCCTCCGTCTTGAACAGACCGCCATGGCCAAAGACCTGATCAATTGCCACATGTTCCCGGGCCATGATTTCCATGCCGTACTTCAGGGTTTCCATGCTGGCATAAAGCTGTACCCGCATAAAGTTCGCCAGGGACATTCTGGCATCCGGAAGACGAACGAGCATGGGTCTTCCTTCCTCCAGCCCGGTGACGGGTTCCCCTGCGAAATAATTGAAGCTGACCAGTCCTCCGCCGGCCGGATCTCCCTCCAGAGCCTTCCGGAAAAGCCGGGTATAGATCTCGCCCATATCCATGGAAACGCCCATGGCCTCGCCGAACTCCCGGAAAAGGCCTACCCAGGCATTGATATCCGAAGAGCAGGAATTGCAGTGAACCATTCCCACGGGCATTCCGGTGGGAGTCGTTACCACATCGATTTCGGGATATACCTGGCTGAGCGGCTTTTCCAGAACAATCATGCTGAAGATCGAGGTTCCGGCGCTGACATTGCCTGTACGGGGACGGACACTGTTGGTGGCTGCCATGCCGGTGCCCGCGTCACCCTCCGGAGGACACACGGGGCATCCGGGCTGCAGGTCTCCTTCGGGATCCAGCAGCAGCGCGCCATCCGGCGTCAGCGTTCCTGCATCCTCTCCGGCGGAAAGCACCTCGGGCAGAATATCCCGCAGTTTCCAGGGGTACCCTTTTCCGGAGATCAGACGATCGAAGGTCTCTACCATGCCGGCATCAAAATCATGCGTTGCAGAATCCACGGGCATCATGCCGGAAGCGTCGCCGATGCCCAGCACCTTCCGGCCGGTCAGCCAGTAATGCGCCCAGCCGGCCAGCGTCGTCAGAAAGCGGATATCCTTTACATGATCCTCTTCGTTCAGAACCGCCTGATAGAGATGGGACAGGCTCCACCGCTGAGGCATGTTGAAGGAAAAGGCGGCAGTCAGCTTTTCGGCGGCCTCGGCCGTAATGGTATTCCGCCAGGTACGGAAGGGAACCAGGAGCTCCATTCTTTCATTGAAAGGAAGATACCCGTGCATCATGGCGCTGACGCCGATCCCGGCCAGCCTGGTCAGCTTTGCGCCGCAGAGCTCTTTCACGTTTTTCTTCAGATCTGCATAGCTGGCCTGAAAGCCATGCAGAATCGCTTCTTCCGAATAGGTCCAGATGCCGTTCACATAGTCATTTTCCCACTCATGGCTTCCGGAGGCCAGCGGAGTGTGATCCGGGCCAATGAGCACGGACTTGATCCGGGTGGAGCCGAATTCAATTCCTAGAATGACGGAGCCGCTTTCAATCAGGTTTTTCATGGATTCAATCTCCTCTTTTTTATTTGTCAGGAACGCTTCCGGAAAAGAAGCCCCCTGATGGAAATCTTTATGCTTTTCCGGATAAAGCCATCGTACCACAGGGCACTTTAATTTGCAATCTTCATTTCAGATAACGGCTGACCGGCTTCGGAGCCTTGTTGTGCCTGCTCCGGCGCCAGTGGCGGAGCAGGATCACCAGCAGAACAATCAGCACAACGATCAGCACAGGTCCGAAAAGAATCAGTGCAAGTTCCAGTGAAAACGGCGGAAAGGGATTCGGATCTGCATAGGTTTCAGCAATAATCTCCTCCAGGGTTTTGGGAACATTTTCCCGGACTGCGACAGCCCTGGAGGCGGTCAGATTGTAGACAGCCGGCTCACCTGATTCCGGAAAATAGGTCAGGGTTCCCATGACCTCCCCGGCAGCAATCGGAGCTTCAAAATCCCGGGAATACTGAATCAGCAGGGTGTCCTGAATACTGGCAGCCATCTGCTCCACTTCGGTCTTGGTAGCGATAATGACAGGATTCGTACTGTCAGGCCGGGTCTGGCAGACCAGCTGAACCCGCCCGCGGTTCCCGTCGGAAGTGGAATAGTTGCTGGTCTCGATGGTAATGGGATTCATCTGGTACAGCTGCTGGGGCGTAACGGACATATACTGGGAAAAGCCGTAGTTCATCAGCTTGATGGTATCCGCCCATCGGGCACGCTTTCCCGTGAAATAGACGACGGAAATCAGATCCACCCCATCGCGGGACGCGGAGCCGACAAAGCAGTAGCCGGAATGGGAATGACTTCCTGTCTTGACACCGGTCGCATCCGGAAAATAATACTTGTTCGGCTTTTCTTCCGACCCGGTGAGCATATATTCCGTTTTGGTGGTAATTGTCCGGGCTTTCTGCATGTTGGTGCGGGGAATGGCGTAAGTCACCGTGGCTGCAATTTTCCGGAAGGTTTCATTTTTCATGGCCTCCCGGGTAATCAGCGCCATATCATAGGCCGTTGTATAATGGTTGTCATCATGATATCCGTGGGCATTTTCAAAATGTGTATTGACGCAGCCGAATACTGCCGCAGTCTGATTCATCAGATCCACAAAAGCGGGAATGGATCCGGATACCGTTTCGGCGATAACATTGGCCCCGTCGTTTCCGGAGAGCATCATCGTGCCGTAAAGCACATCCATGAAGCTGATCTCTTCTCCGATATGAAGACCCATGGTGGAAGAGTCCGCAGGAATATTCATGGCCGTTTCGGAAACCGTAACCTTCCGGTTCAGGTCCTCCACCATCATGATTCCGAGCAGCACCGTAAGGATTTTCGTGGTGGAAGCGGGATAGCGGATTGTATAGGGATCCTTTTCAAAAATGATCTCGCCCTTGTCTGCCGTTATCAGGATGGCCGAAAGTGCATAGAGCTGTTCAGGCTCCAGATTTTCAGGCCGGTCCGCGTCATAGGGAGCGGCTTCCGGGGAGAGCGTGGGCTCGGGAATCACATCAGTCGGAGTCTCGGACAAAGATCCGCCGGACTGAAGCAGAATAAACAGGCAGAGAAAGACAGAAAAAAGTCGAAGCGCAGCTTTGTTCAACGAGGCACCTCCTTCCGATCCGAACCGGAGCAGAATGTTCCATTGCGATTTCCGGCGGAAAAAACTTCCGCTTGGGGAACTGCGTCAGCCGAGTGCCGGGGCGTGGAAGGGCGGAAGCAGGGGATTTCCTGTCAGCTGCAGAAGAAGATAGACAATGCCGATGACGGCCAGATACAGAGCAAACCATCCCATAGGAACCCTGGAAATGATTTTCAGCATCAGCCGGATTGCCAGAAAACCGGCTGCGCAGGCTACGAGAATCCCAACCAGGGTAGGAACCAGTTCGATGTCATGAATGTACCCTTCCTCCAGGGCATCCTTTCCTTCCATCAGGAGGGAGCCGAGGATGGCGGGTGCACTCATCATAAAGGAGAACCGGGCAGCCGCGTTCTTGGCAGTGCCGGTCAGCACGCCGCCGGTAATGGTGGAACCGGAGCGCGACACACCGGGAATCATACCAACTCCCTGAAAAAGGCCCATCACAGCAGCAGTCCCGAATCCGATCTCCTTTTTTCCGGCGGAGCGTCCCCGCAGATCACAAAGCAGCAGGAAAGCAGCCGACAGCAGGAAACTGACCCCCAGCAGCCATCCTGAATCAAAAATCGCAAATCCGTTATAATCCGGAAGCAGTTTTTTGGCCAGAAGATAGATTGCAAGGGTAGGAAGGGAAGCCGTAATCAGCAAAAGAAGCGTTTTATTTTTTACCGGATGGGCCAGCATGGCCATCCAGTCCTTCCAGAATATCACAACTACGGGGATCAGCGTACCTACATGCAGCAAAATATCGAGCATTTTCATGGCCGGGGTATCCGTCTGGATACCCAGAAAAAGGCGGGCCAGCAACAGATGGCCGCTGGAGGAAACGGGAAGGAACTCGGCAAGTCCCTGAAGAAGCCCGAGAAATGCGGATTCGAGAATGCTCATGGAAAAATCCTCCCTTCAAATCAACAGCTTATCATAACATAAAACCGCCTTTTTGAAAAGTTTACGGGCGTTGAAAAAGGTCGCGCGGGATGATATAATCATTTTTGCGCCATTCTGTCAGCATGGCTCGGAAATGACTTCACCGGTTTTATACCGGCCTGCCCGGAGAGCCGGTCAGGGGCGCACAGAATTACGGACCGGCGGACGGACAGATTTTCCCGCGCAGGCTGATCGGGAGCGGCCCCGGACGGAGAAGGAGAAGAAAAGAGAAGATGAAGCTGGGTGTTGTTGGACTTCCGAATGTGGGAAAAAGCACGCTGTTTAACGCGATTACGAAAGCCGGAGCACAGGCGGAGAATTATCCCTTCTGTACAATTGAACCCAATACCGGGGTTGTCATGGTGCCGGATTCACGGCTGCAGGTGCTTGCAGAGATGTATCATCCCAAAAAAGTGACTCCGACAACCATAGAATTTGTGGACATCGCGGGTCTGGTCAAGGGAGCCAGCCGCGGAGAAGGCCTGGGCAACAAATTTCTGAGCCACATCCGGGAAGTGGATGCCATCGTGCATGTGGTTCGCTGCTTCGAGAATGAGAATATTATCCATGTGGACGGCAGCGTTGATCCGGTCCGCGATATCGAGACCATCAATCTGGAGCTTATCTTTGCAGATATGGAGACGGTCACGCGCCGGAGGGAGAAGGCCCAGAAGAATTTCCGCGGCGGCGATAAAAAAGCCGGGGCGGAAGCCGAGCTGGCCGATGCGATCTATCAGCATCTGGAAAAAGGGCTCCCCGCAAGAACCTATCCGGCAAATGAGGAAGAAAGGGAAATTCTTAATTCCTGGTTTCTGCTGACAACCAAGCCGGTCATTTATGCTGCGAACATCTCGGAGGACGATCTCGGCAAACCCGAAAATGAAATTCCCTTTGCCAGGGAAGTCCGGAAAGTCGCGGACAGTGAGCATGCAGAGATGATTGTCATTTCTGCGGCCATTGAAGAGGAGATCGCCCAGATGGATCCGGAGGAAAAAGAGGAATTCCTGCAGGATCTGGGCATCGGGCAGAGCGGGCTGGATCGTCTGATCACCGCATGCTATCACCTGCTGGGCCTGATCAGCTTCCTGACGGCCGGTGAGGATGAATGCCGTGCCTGGACGATTACCCGGGGAACCAAAGCTCCCCAGGCAGCCGGAAAGATTCATACGGATTTTGAAAAGGGATTCATCAGAGCCGAGGTAGTTCCCTTTGATACGCTGGTGGAAAACGGAAGCATGGCAGCCTGCCGGGAAAAAGGGCTGATCCGGAGCGAGGGAAAAGATTATGTCATGAAGGACGGGGATATTACCCTGTTCCGTTTCAATGTATAGGGGTCCGGAGCGGAAGATGGCTTTCTGAAGCCTCGCTGCGCTTTCACACTGCATCAGAAGGCATCGTCCCATGGGAAGAATTAACATGACGGAAATGAACGGGAGGAGAAAATGTCTCGAGTACAGTATTTCCTGAACCGGGTATTCAAGATGGACTGGAAAGCCATGTGGAAAACCACCGGCATCCTGAAAAAGAGAAGCGGGAAGAGCCGGATCTGGCTGCTTTGTGACATGCTGAAATGCGCTGTGAAATACAATGCCGGGTACATTGACTACAAAATTGCTCAGATGTACAGGCTGAATGATCAGCAGCGGCAGACGGTGATTACCCGCGGAATCTCCAATGACATTGTTCGCAGGATGAATCCGAAGGAATTCTGGCATACCTTTGATGACAAGGCTGAGTTCAATGAAACATTTTCCAAATGGATTCCGCGAAAATGGATCCGGATTGATCAAGATACGAATCCGGAAGCCCTTTATGAGCTGTGCCGGCGGAATAAAGCGCTGCTCGGAAAACCCCTCGAGGGCTCCAGCGGCGTCGGAATTCTGAAATATACGGAGGAGGACTGGAAGGACGGCCCCGAAGCCTTTCTGAAAAAGCTGAAAGACGACGGAATCGGCATTCTGGAGGAAATCGTGATCCAGCATCCCGCCATGGCTTCTCTCTGTCCCACCTCCGTAAACACCTGCCGGATCGCTACGCTGCTTGGCGACAAGCAGCAGGGAATTGTTTACGCTTTTCTGCGGATCGGGAACGGAAAGGTCATGGATAATGTGGACTGCGGCGGTATGGCCGCACGAATTGATATTGCCACCGGAAAGCTCCTGACGGTAGGCGCTGATAAGCAGGGCAACACCTTCCTGAAGCATCCCATGACGAACACGAGCATCATCGGCTTTCAGATTCCCTATTGGGAAGAAGCAAAGGCCATGTGTCTTGAAGCCGCGCAGGTTATTCCGCAAATGCGTTTTATCGCCTGGGATGTGGCAATTACGGAAAAGGGGCCAACCTTCATCGAGGGAAACAGCTTCCCGAGCCACGCCATTCCTCAGTTTGCCGCCCATTATCCGGACGGAATCGGCATCCTGCCGGAATTCCGGAAGTTTATTGATTTCTGAATTTCGGTTTTCTGCTTGCTTTTTTACGAAATTTGTGTTAGAATAACCAAGTTATGCGGGCGGTCCTCTGGCCGGGATGATTACGGTCTGTCCGTTCGGACAGGCTGAACGGCGTAAGAACGTCTGAGAGGGAAGGAGGCACATCAACATGAATGAGATCATTCGCTCCATTGAGGCCAAGCAGATCCGGACTGATCTTCCCCAGATCAACGTCGGCGACACGGTTCGCGTATGGGTGAAGGTTGTGGAAGGAACGCGCGAGCGGCTGCAGGCCTTTGAGGGCACTGTGCTTGCCAAGCGCAACGGCGGCGTCCGTGAAACGTTCACGGTTCGTCGGGTTTCCTACGGTATCGGCGTGGAACGTACGTTCCCGCTGCATTCTCCCCGGGTGGATCACGTAGAACTGATCCGGCACGGCAAGGTTCGCCGCGCGAAGCTGTACTATCTTCGCGACCGGCAGGGCAAAGCTGCCAAGATCAAGGAAGTCAAACGTGTTTGATTGTGCAAAAAGCCGCCGAACTTCGGCGGTTTTTTTATGTCCCGGCTTCGAATCGGAAACATTGCATTCCTCTCCTGATTCGCATATAATATGTACGGATTTTAGCGGAGGTGTTTTTATGTTTGCCGGTTTTACAGATGAAACAATCCAGTTTTTCCTTGATCTGCGGTTTCATAACTATACGGATTATTTTCATCAGCAGCATGACCGGTATGTGGAAAATGTCCAGCAGCTGTTTTACAGCCTGATCGAGGATCTGGCGCCAGCCATGCTGTCCGTTGACCCCCGGATGGAAGTCCGGCCATACAAATGCCTTTCCCGGATCCACCGTGACACCAGATTCAGCAAGGACAAGAGCCCCTACAGGGATCACCTGTGGTTTCTTTTCCGGAGGGCGGCTGAGCCCAGGGAGAAATCCCTCTTCTATTATGGGGAATTCGGGCCGGACCGCCTGGACTGGGGGCTTGGCATCTGGGGAGAGAACAGGGAGGTCATGGATATGTTCCGGAAGCGGATGGAAGCAAATCCTGACGGAATCATGGCCATGATTGACGATATGGATCTGCCGGAAAGACACCTTGGGCTTGGAGGAAGCTGGTTCAAGCGGATGCCCGTTCCAGAACAGATTCCGGACAGGCTGAAAAGATGGTATCTGAGCAGGGACATGTATATCGGAAAGGTAGACCCTGCATATGAATGGGCCTTTTCTGATCGGCTGAAAACGGAAATGGAAAAGGACTTTCTGGCAATGGCACCGCTGTATCAGACACTGCGCGGAATCTGTGATGAGATATAAGGCTGAAAGGAGAAAAAGAAATGGACTGGTTGAAGCTGAAAAGCGGATCGGATGTAAGAGGAAAAGCCTGCGGAGAGGACGCCGTGATTACCGGTGCGGTAGCCCGGGCGCTTGGAATGGCCTTTGTACATAAGCTGGAAAAGGAAACAGGGAAATGCCCGGAAAAAATAACTGTCGCGCTGGGACGGGACAGCCGGATTACGGGCCGGGCCCTCCTGGAAGCTGCCGCAGACGGCATTCTCCGGGCCGGAGCCGGAGTGCTGGATTTTGATATGTGCACTACGCCGGCCATGTTTATGGCTGTGATTACCCCGGGCTTTGAGCCCGATGGATCCATTATGATCACGGCAAGCCATCATCCCTGGGACCGAAACGGGCTGAAATTTTTCACCGGAAGAGGCGGGATAGAGAGCCGGGAAGTGGAAGAGCTGCTGAAGGATGCCCAGGGACTGAACCCGGAATCTCAGCCTCCCCGCGGAAAAGCCGAGCGGAAAGCATTTCTTCCGGTATACATGAATCAGCTGGCTGACAGGATCAGATCCGGACTGGGCGTATCGGAAGAAAGGCCGCTTTCCGGGCTGCATATTGCCGTAGACGCGGGAAACGGAGCAGGCGGCTTCTATGCGGACATGCTCCGGAGTCTCGGAGCCAATACCGACGGAAGCCAGTTTCTTGATCCGGACGGAATGTTTCCAAATCACATTCCCAACCCCGAAAACCCGGACGCGATTGCCAGCATCCGTGATGCCGTCATCCGGAGCGGTGCCGACCTCGGTGTAATTTTCGACACGGACTGCGACCGGGCGGCCGTAGTGGATGCGGACGGCCGCGAAATCAACCGGAACAGATTGATTGCACTGATCAGCGCAATCCTGCTGGAGAAGGAAAAAGGGCTTACCATCGTAACCGATTCGGTGACTTCCTCGGGTCTGAAAAAGTTTATCGAAGATCACGGCGGAATACACTACCGGTTTAAACGGGGATACAGAAATGTAATCGATGAAGCGATCCGTCTGAACGGGGAGGGCCTGCGCTGCCCTCTGGCCATTGAAACCAGCGGCCATGCAGCTCTTCAGGAAAACCATTTTCTGGATGACGGCATGTATTTGGTAACGGTGCTGATCGTGAAGGCGATGGAGATGAAGCGAATGGGGCAGACCCTGGGAAGCCTGATCGCGGACCTGCGGGAACCGGCAGAGAGCACGGAAATCCGCCTGAACATTACGGAACCTGATTTCCGGACAGCCGGACAGAATGCGATCAACCGGGTGATGAGCCGGACAGAGAATGATCCGGAATGGCATGCAGCTCCCGATAACCGGGAAGGAATCCGTGTTTCATTTGATCTGAAGGGAGAAAAGGATTCCGGATGGTTCCTTCTTCGATTGAGCGTCCACGATCCGGTACTGCCTGTGAATTGCGAAAGCGATGTTGATGGCGGTGTGAATGTCATGCTGGACAGGCTGATGGATGTACTTAAAGGAACAGAAGGGATCGATCTTACGCCATTGCAAAAGGCTTTGGAAGGATAAGGAAGAATGGACATTAACTGGTATCCCGGGCATATGGCCAAAACCAGGCGGCAGCTGTCGGAGATGATCAGCCGGGTAGATCTGATGATTGAGCTTTGCGATGCACGGCTGCCCTATTCCAGCCGCAATCCGGATCTGGACCGGATGTGCCGGGGAAAAAACAGGATCCTGCTGCTGAACAAGGCAGATCTGGCTGATCCCGCACTGACAAGCCGATGGCTTTCCTATTTCAGGAGCCGGGGAATAGAGGCTGCTGCGATTCAGGCGAAGCAGCTGAAAAACAAAGAGGCGCTTGCGGCGATCGAACGATCTACGCAAAAAGCAGTTCAGCAGGCTGCGGCCAGAGGAATCCGGAAAACCGTTCGGGCTATGGTCGTCGGGGTGCCTAACGTGGGAAAGAGCACCTACATCAATCAGCTGCATGGGGGACATATTGCCCAGACCGGTGATCGCCCGGGTGTAACCAGGAGCACCCAGTGGATTCGTGTGACACCCTATCTGGAAATCATGGACACACCGGGGCTTTTGTGGCCGCGGCTGGACGACCAGACAGCGGCCCGGCGGCTGAGCTATCTGGGAACCATCCGGGATGAGGTCCTGAATCTGGATGACCTGGCACTGAGCCTGCTGAACGACCTGGCTGATTCCGTTCCCGACAGATTGATGGAACGGTTTCACGTTCAGGACCCTGATCTGCGGGGTCCCGAGCTGATGGATGCGGTATGCCGCGGACGCGGATTTCTGCTGCGCGGAAATGAATATGACTATGACCGATGCTGCAGCGTCGTACTGGACGAATTCCGGGAAGGCAAGCTGGGGCGAATCACGCTGGAAATACCCGGGGAGGACTGAATAGATGAAAATCAGCCGGAAGGAAAGAGCGGAAGCTCTGATGGCCTGGGATCTTCAGTATGTTGGTGCAGTCGCCGGGATGGATGAAGCCGGTCGGGGGCCTCTGGCTGGGAATGTGGTCACAGCCTGCGTAGTGATGCCTGCCGAGCCGCTTATTCTCTGGGTGGATGACAGTAAAAAACTGTCTGAAAGCCGCAGGGAAAAGGTCTATGAAGAAATCATGTCCCTGGCTCTGCATGTTGGGATCGGACGCTGCACTCCACAGGAAATTGATCGTATCAATATTCTGGAAGCAACCAAAAAAGCCATGAGGGAGGCCGCCTTTGGGATTCCGGCGGAAATCTTTCTGATTGACGCCGTAACAGGGCTCGGGCTGCCGGGAAGGGAAGTCCCGCTGATTCGCGGTGATGCCACCTCCTACGCCATTGCCGCCGCCAGCATAGTGGCCAAAGTGACGAGGGACAGGGAAATGCGGGAGCTGGACAGAATATATCCGGAATATGGATTTGCGAAAAACAAAGGCTACGGAACGGCTGCGCACATTGAAGCGCTGAAAAAGTACGGTCCCTGTCCTGTCCATCGGAGAACGTTTATCGGACACTTTACGCAGCAGGACGGTACTGAGTTTTTCCAAAGGTAATGCTAAGTGTTCATCCGGCTTTCAGCCAGAAGCAAAGAAATGCCGGAACAGAAGAAGAAGGGGAGCTGAATGTCACCAGAAAGCCGGAAGAAAGTCACCTATGAAACCGGCATTCAGGGAGAGGAAATCGCAGAGAATTACCTGCGGAGTCTCGGATTCCGGCTTATCGAATCCCGTCACCGGGAAAAAACCGGTGAAATAGATCTGATCATGGAAGACGGGACGACTGTTGTCTTTGTTGAGGTAAAGGCCCGTTTTTCCATGCAGGCAAATGGGGAAGGGCTGCGGGCGGTTACCCCTGCCAAGCAGCGAAGAATTGCCCGGACCGCGATGCTGTATCTGATGAAGCAGGGATGGCTTCGCAGAGATATAAGGTTTGATGTGGTGGAAATCAATCAGCACGGAATCGTCCATGTTCCGAATGCATTTCAGCCTGGAGGCATAAGATTTTGAGTAGAATGAAACTGAGAAACCCTTTCTGCCGTCATGCAGGAAGAATCCGGAAGGCTTTTTTTATTCTGCTGGCTCTGGCCGCAATGGCTGCTGTTTCCGCAGCCGGGGAGGAGAATCTGTTAAAAAACAGCAGCTTTGAAGCACTGGATCAGAGCGGTCTCCCGAAAGAATGGAAGACGGATTCCTATGTCAAGGAAGAGGGATACACTGTTTTTTCCGTGACGGAAGAGGATTTCTGCGAAGGCAGCAGAGCGGCTGTAATCCGGAACATCGGGGACAATGACGCCCGCTTTTATCAGAAGGTCAATGTTGAACCTGAAAGTCTCTACCGGTTCAGCGGTTATATCCGGACGGAGAATGTGGAAGGCGGCCGAGGTGCCAATCTTTCCATTGAAGGCCTTTATGCCTTCAGCGAAAGCGTCTATGATACAAGTGACGGATGGCAGTATATCGAATGGTACGGAGAGACTGGCGAAGGACAGCACTCCGTGACGCTTTTTGCCAGGTTGGGCGGATACAGCGGCGAAAGCCGGGGAAAGGCCTGGTTTGACGATCTGAAGCTTGAGAAGGTAAATGTGGTTCCGGGAAGCGGCATTGCTTCCAGATGGTATCAGGAAAAAAACATCAGCTATTATGAGGAGGACGAAGAGCCCGAAGAGGCTGGAAGCGCATCGCCCGCCTGGCCCAGGCTCATCATGCTTACATTGCTTTATACCCTGATCGCGATCCTGCTGACCCAGTGGCTGCGGCGCGAAAGACGGGAGCTGATGGAAGAGAAGAAAGGAATCCGTATTGTATTCTGGGCCGGCCTTGCAGCGGCGCTGCTGTTCCGGATGGCTGTGAGCAGCCAGGTTCTCGGATATATGGTGGATGTAAACTGCTTCCTCTCCTGGGGAAACACCATGGCAACCTACGGCCCTGCAGGTTTCTATCCGGAAACCAACTTCTGCGACTATCCCCCTGCTTACACCTATATTCTGGGACTCAACTCGCTGATCTGCAGGCTGATACCCGGGATCGGCGATGAAATGCGCCGGGTTGTTTTCCGCTTCTTCCCATCCCTGTGCGATATACTCTGCTGCCTGGTGCTGGATCGCTTTCTGCAGAGCCGGGAGTCCGGTCTTTCCGTTAAGGCCAGGGTTACCGGTCTGCTTCTGCTGGCCTTCCACCCTGTTCTGATTCTGAACAGCGCTGCCTGGGGACAGATGGACAGTGCGCTGGCGCTGCTGATTCTTCTGGTAGCTGTTTATGCCATCGAAGGAAAATGGGAAATATGCCTGCCGGCCTATATGCTGGCCGTACTTGTGAAGCCTCAGGCACTGATGCTTGGATTTCTCGGTCTGGCTGCCATTGCTCTTGTCTGGGTCCGGGAAAAAGATGCCAGAAAAAGGATCATGAAAGGGATCGGATGGGCTGCGGCAGTACTGGCAGTCGTGGTGATTCCTTTCAGCATCCGTCAGGATCCGCTGTGGATTATTGATCAATATGCCGGAACGCTGGCTTCCTATCCCTATGCAACCGTAAATACCGCCAACTTCTATTACCTGCTGAACGGGAACTGGAGTGCCATCGGAACAGTCTCTCCGGGATGGGGAATCATCCTGCAGTCGGATTCTCTGCGTACAGCGGGCCATCTTGGGCCTGCCTGGGCGGCGCTGGGTATGACGGCAGCAGCGGCCGTATGCGGTTGTTTGTTCTACTTCAGAACACGAAAAGAATGGCGTTTTGCGTGGATCGAACCCTCGCTGTCAGCAGCAGTCATGATCTGGTTTGTTTACTGCGGATTGACTGGAGCATCCTGGGGCACGGTCGGAACAGGCGCCATGGTTTTTGCCTTTGTGATTGTGATCAGCCTCTATCTTCGGAAAGGAGATATTCATTTTCTGCCATATCTGGGCGGGCTGCTGTTCCTTCTGCTGTATATATTCGGCGTCAAGATGCATGAGAGGTATATCTTTCCTGCTTTCCTGCTGCTGGCCATGGCGTATGGCATAAAACGGGACAGGAGAATTCTGTATGTCCTGCTGACGATTTCCTGCACTGCCTTCATTAATGAAGGAATTGTACTGGACAACAGCATTCGGCTGGGTTCCGCCAGCGGACATCTGAATCAGGATACCTATGTCCTGGCAATGATTTTGAGCGTTGTGAACTGCCTGACTGCCGGATATGCCGTATGGCTGGGATTCAGCCTGGCCATGCCGCAGCGGACAGAGCGTCCTGTTTCGTCCGTGTCAGGCGATATCGCGTATCAGGATAACAGCCTGCACTGGAATAAAAAGGATACCATTTTGCTGTGCGGGATCATCGGGATTTATTCCCTTGTTTCCCTGATGACGCTGGGAAGCACGAAGGCGCCTCAGACCGCCTGGACGTCCACTGAATACACGGAAAGCGCTGTGCTGGATCTGGGAGAAGAACAGGAAAGTTTTACCATGCTCTACTTTGCCAGAGTAAGCCGCTACGACTTTACCGTCGCGACCAGCCGGGACGGAATCAACTGGGAGGATGAAACCTGGGCTCAGATGGATCAGGGTCAGTGCTGGAAATGGAAATATGTGACGGACAGCACTCAGTCGGAATCCGGTTCGCGAACCTACGGAAGTGCCCGTCACTGGTTCCAGGGCAGGTACGTGCGAATTACTTCACACCAGATCAACCTGGCTCTGTGTGAAGTCATTTTCCGGGACGGGGACGGGCATATTCTGCCTGTCGCAGGCGTGACAAGAAATGGAGGAGATCCGGAATCATCCCTGTATTCCCCGGTTGAGTATCTGACGGATGAGCAGGACAGCATGGAAGCGATGCCCATCTATTTCCCGGTGGCGGGTCAGGCGGAGGGCGAAGATAATCCCCGCACAGCGCAGCCTTCCTGGTGGAACTCCACTTACTTTGATGAAATCTATCATGCCCGCACTGCCTGGGAATTCTTACAGGGTTCCGCTCCCTATGAAACAAGCCATCCACCGCTGGGCAAGGTGTTGATGAGCTGGAGTGTAGCCCTCTTTGGAATGACTCCCTTCGGCTGGAGATTTGCCGGAGCATTGGCCGGCATTCTGATGCTTGCTCTGATCTATCTGATTCTGAAGCAGATGTTCAAGACGACAGGTTCAGCTGCCTTTGGTACGGGACTCCTGGCGCTGGACTGTATGCATCTGACTCAGACACAGATCGCGACCATAGACAGTTTCCCCGTGCTGTTTATCCTGATGGCCTATTTCTTCATGCTGCGTTTCCTGCAGACGGACTGGCGGACAGAAGGAATGCGGAGGATTCTTTGTGATCTTGGCCTGTGCGGACTCGGAATGGGACTGTCCATTGCCAGCAAATGGATCGGAATTTATGCCGGCGCAGGACTTGCCGTTCTTTTCTTCTGGCACGGGTACAGGGTTTTCAGGGAGGAAAGGAAGGACCCGTCCGGCACGGCACATAAATTCGAGATAATCTGCCTTTGGTGTGTGCTTTTCTTTGTCATCGTGCCGATTCTGGTCTATCTGCTCAGCTATATCCCTTATTTTGCCCACCGTCATTTTACCAGTCTGGGGGACTATCTGCAGGCAGTTGTGGCAAGCCAGGAGGGTATGTTCAATTATCATTCAACGCCCGGGCTGGGAATGGATCATCCCTTCTATTCGCCCTGGTACGAATGGCCCGTCATCGGCAAACCCATGTTCTATTCCACCAAACAGTATATTTTCAATGACGATCTTAGCTTCAGCATCTTCTGCTTCGGGAATCCCGTCATCTGGTGGGCAGGAATTCCGGGCATGATCATGGCTGTCTTGTGCTGGATCCGGAACCGGGAAAAAAAGCTGAGCCTGCCTGACGCCGCCGGAACGGACGGAAGCCGGAATCCAGCCAGCCTTGATACAGCCCTTGTGTTCATCCTGACAGGGTTCCTGGCACAGTATCTGCCCTGGACGCTGGTACCGCGCGGAACATATATATATCATTATTTTGCCAGTGTGCCGTTCCTGATTCTGGGGCTGACGGCCGGATTTGAGCAGATCCGGCTTCGGGCACCCCGGGCCGGCCTGAGGCTGATGGTTGGCTTTACTGCTGCCGCGCTGGCTTCCTTTATCCTGTTCTTCCCGTATGCAAGCGGAATTATGGCTCCTGTTTCCTGGCTGGATCTGGGAAAGAAGTTCCTGAGAATCTGGTACTGACAGCCCCGGATTCAAAATGCAGAGCGTCAGGAATTCCTGACTGCGGAAATATCAGCAGGGGGATAATCAATGAACGAAATGATGGCGCATATCCTGGCATTCGGTGTCAGCGGGGTCAGCGGATTCCCGGTTCAGGTGGAGGTATTTTCCACCGGTGGAATGCCCGGGATGGAGGTAATCGGTCTGCCGGACGCTTCCGTACGGGAAAGCAGAGAAAGGGTCAATGCAGCTATTCTGAACAGCGGAAAGGAAATGCCGCCCCGCCGGATTACCATCAATCTTGCTCCGGCGGATACAAAAAAGGAAGGGCCGGGATTTGACCTTCCCATCGCAGTAGGGCTTCTGGCTGCAAATCGGCAGATTCACATCATCCCTTCGATCGATCTGTCGAAGACGGTTTTTTTCGGAGAGCTGAGCCTGGATGGGAGAATTCAGCCGGTAAGAGGCGCACTGGCGATGGCGATTTCCGCCAGTGAATACGGATACACGGATATTATCCTTCCGGCCGGAAATGCGATGGAGGTGGCCTGTATCCAGGGAATGAACATATATCCGGTCTGCCATCTGAAGGAAGTGATCGGGCATCTGGAAGGTACATTGCCCATTCGGCCCCAGAAGCAAATGGACTATGAAGAGCTGAAAAGGCATCGGACTGTGGCGGTGGATATGAGCCAGGTAAAGGGCCAGGAGGGCGCCAGGCGCGCCCTGGAGGTAGCAGCAGCCGGCGGACATAATATGCTGATGATCGGTGCGCCCGGCAGCGGAAAAACCATGCTGGCCAGATGCCTGCCCGGAATCCTGCCGCCCCTGAGCTTCCAGGAATCGCTGGAAACCACAAGGATTTTCTCCATCGCGGGAAAAATAGCTCCCGGAAGCGGTCTGATGGTGGAACGTCCCTTCTGTGCGCCCCACCACAGCGCATCCGTCGCCTCGCTGATCGGCGGCGGGATGAATGCTGCTCCCGGAGAGGTTTCCCTTTCCCATAACGGCGTCCTTTTTCTGGACGAGCTGCCGGAATTCAGCCGCGGAGCCCTGGAAGCACTCAGGCAGCCTTTGGAGGATGGCGTAGTAACCGTCAGCCGGGTTCGGAATCAGGCCTGCTATCAGTCCTCCTTCATGATGATTGCCGGAATGAACCCCTGTCCCTGCGGTTATTACGGAAGCAGACAGCGGGAATGCCGGTGTACCCCACAGGAAATCCGCAGGTATCTGGATCGGGTTTCCGGGCCGCTGCTGGACAGAATAGATATTCAGGTGGAAGTGGATTCCGTTCCGGTGGCAGAGATTCGCTCCTCAGCCCCTGCGGAAAGCTCAGCAGCTGTGGCGGCGCGGGTGGAGAAAGCCAGAATTCTCCAGATGGACAGATATGCAGGCAGCGGGTTTTTCTGCAACGCCCAGCTGGACAACAACGCCATCCGGAAATACTGTTCCATGACCCAGGAAGCGGAAAACCTGCTGCATCTGGCAGTGGAAAAAATGAGCCTGAGCATGCGCGCCTATCACCGGGTCATTAAAGTGGCACGAACCCTGGCTGATCTTTCCGGCAGCGACAGAATCGGCATGGCTGAAATCGCGGAAGCAATCCAATTCAGGGAGCTGGATCAGAAATACTGGAGAAACGGTACGCTTTAAAGAACGGAGGACATTATTTTGAACACGGATTGCCGTACGGCTGCGCTGGCCTGGTTATCCAGTGCCGGGCTCGCTCCGGAATATCTGCGGGAAGTTTTGGAAGCTGAGCCGGACCCGGAACGGATATTGATGCATTTCCAGTCAAGGGGAGAACTGCCAGGTGAGCGGCCTCTCCCTGAAAAAATAAGACGAATGCTGAAGAAAAACTGCCAGTCTGATCAGATGTCCTTCTGGACCGGATTGATTGAAAAGTATCAAATCAAGGGAATGACCGTCACCGGGGAAGACTATCCGGGCCGCCTCCTTCCTTTGTCTGAATCACCGGCGATTCTTTTTTATCAGGGTTCGCCTGCCGCCGCAGACCGCCCTTCCGCGGCGATGGTCGGCAGCCGAAGCGCTTCCTATAAAGGACTGGATGCTGCCCGCAGGATTGCGGAGCATTTGAGCCGAAACGGCATTGCCATCGTCAGCGGGCTCGCATACGGCATTGATGCCGCAGCACATCAGGGATGTCTGAAGGGCGGCAGCCCGACGATTGCCATTCTGGGCTGCGGTCTGGATCAGGACTATCCGCAGGAAAATGCTCAGCTCCGGCGGGAAATACTGTCCCGGGGCGGACTGGTTCTCAGTGAATACCCACCGGGAGAAAAGCCTCTGGGATGGCATTTCCCTTATCGGAACAGGATTATCAGCGGTATGGGAGATTGCCTGATCCTGATGGAAGCCAGAATCCGAAGCGGATCCATGACCAGCGTTCAGCATGCCCTGAATCAGGGCAGGGATGTATTTGTCTATCCCGGGGAACCTGGAAGTCCGAAGAGCGAGGGCAATCATCAGCTGCTGCGGGAGGGAGCCATCTATTTCACATCGGCAGAAGATATCATGGAAGATATGGGCTGGCTTGACAAGAATAACGATGTGGGGCAAAATAGCGATCATCAGGCTGAATCGGCAGTTCGAAATTCTCCGGCGGAAGAACAGGTTCTTCATCGGCTGAAGGATGGTGAACAGGGTTTTGACCAGCTTTGTGAAGCGCTGAATATGCCGGCAGCCATGCTGAACGCAACACTGTCCCTGCTGCAGATCAGGGGTCTGATTCAGGCATTGCCCGGCAAGCTGTACCGGATTTCAGATCAGGCCGGGAATTTTGCCTGAAAGAGCGGGAACCGGTTGACTCAGAGGAAGCACTCCGAAAGGAACAAACATCAGAAAAAGGAATGAGAAGGGTATGCCGACGGAAACAAAAAAGAAACTGATCATCGTGGAATCCCCGGCCAAGGCCAAAGCGGTCAGCCGTTACCTCGGGAAAGGATACAAGGTGGAAGCTTCGCAGGGACATGTATGCGACCTTCCCAAATCCCAGCTGGGAGTGGATCCCGAAAAGGATTTCGAGATGAAATATATCACGATCCGGGGTCGGGGTGATATCCTTGCCCGAATCCGGAAGGAAGCAAAAAATGCGAAAGAGATCTACTTCGCAACAGACCCTGACCGGGAAGGAGAGGCCATCAGCTGGCATCTTTTCCATGCTCTGGGCGTAGATGAAAGCAAGCCCTGCCGGATCGAGTTTCACGAAGTGACCAAAAAAGCTGTTCAGAACGCAGTTAAACATCCGCGGCAGCTGGATATGGGGCGCATCGATGCACAGCAGGCCCGCCGGGCGCTGGACCGTCTGGTTGGATACAAAATCAGTCCGCTGCTGTGGGCAAAAATCAAAAAAGGTCTTTCTGCCGGAAGAGTGCAAAGTGTCGCAACCAGGATGGTTGTAGACCGGGAGAAAGAAATTGACAGCTTCATTCCGGAGGAGTACTGGGACATTAATGTGGACTGCACAGGAAAAATGGAAGGCAAAACCTTTCATCTGGATACGAAGCTGGTCACGCTGGACGGAAAAAAAGCAAAAATCACCAATCGGGAGGAAGCGGATGCAGCACTGAAGAAAATCAGGGCTGCAAAGCTGCAGATTCAGGAAATCAGAAGCAAGGAAAAGAAGAGGATGCCCGCACCGCCCTTTACTACCTCCAGCCTGCAGCAGGAAGCAAGCCGAAAGCTTTCTTTCACCACGTCCCGAACCATGCAGGTTGTCCAGCAGCTGTATGAAGGAATTGATCTGGCCGGAGAAGGAACACAGGGCCTGGTTACCTATATTCGTACAGACTCGGTCCGCGTCAGCGAGGAAGCCCTGCAAAGTCTTCGGGAATGGATCCCGCGGAAGTTCGGCCCGGAATATCTGCCGGAAACTCCGCTGGAATACAAGGGACGGAAGAATGCTCAGGATGCCCATGAAGCAATCCGTCCTACGGATGTGACAAGAACCCCGGAATCGGTCAAGTCCTCCCTGACAAGGGATCAGCTGATGCTGTACCGTCTGATCTATAATCGCTTTGTAGCCAGTCAGATGGCGCCGGCTGTTTATGAAACCATGGCCATCGAGATCGGGGATTCGTGTGTAGGTCTCCGGTACTATGGCGAGCATAAAACTTTCGCCGGCTTTACAACCCTTTATGAAGAAAGTACGGATGATGAAACAATCCAGAAAAAGGAAGGCGCCCTGCCGGCTCTGAAGGAAAAACTCCTTCTGAAAGCGGACAGCGTGGATCCTCAGCAGCATTTTACCCAGCCCCCGAGCAGATATACGGAAGCCAGTCTGGTCAAGACGCTGGAGGAAAACGGCATCGGCCGTCCCTCCACTTATGCGCCTACCATATCCACCATCGTTTCCCGGGGGTATGTTACCCGTGAAAAAAAGCGGATTTATCCGACAGAGCTCGGGATCATGGTCACAAGCCTGATGCAGGAATATTTCAGTGATATTGTGGACACGGAATTTACTGCCGATATGGAAGAACGGCTGGATCAGGTGGAAGAGGGAACCCGGGACTGGAAGCAGATTCTGCGGGAATTCTATCCGGGGTTCAAAAAGGAACTGGATGTTGCCGAGCAGGAAATCGAGAAAATAGAAATACAGGATGAAGTCAGCGACGTGGTCTGCGATCAGTGCGGTGCCATGATGGTTTACAAGATGGGCCGTTTCGGAAGGTTCCTGGCTTGTCCGAATTTCCCCGATTGCCGGAATACAAAACCTATTCTGACCTATCTGGATACGCCCTGCCCCAAATGCGGCAAACGTCTGCTGGAAAAGGTCAGCAAGAAGAATCGGAAATTCTACGGATGCGAGGGATATCCTGACTGCGACTTCGTCAGCTGGGACAAACCTGTCCCCGAAAAATGCCCCCGATGCGGAAGCTTCATGGTGGAGAAACGAAACAGCAGAAAAGGGGTAACGCATCTCTGTACGAATGAAACCTGCCGCTATCGTGAAACAGTGGCAGCTGATGAGGCTGAAAATGAATAAGGTGCAGGTCATCGGAGCAGGGCTGGCCGGCTGTGAGGCAGCCTGGCAGCTGGCCAGAAGGGGAATCCCGGTGCGTCTGACTGAGATGAAACCGGGAAAGAGCTCTCCGGCGCATCATTCTGCCGACTTTGCGGAGCTGGTTTGCTCCAACAGCTTTCGGGGGGACCGGCTGAGCAATGCAGTCGGCCTCCTGAAGGAGGAAATGCGGCGTTTCGGCTCTCTGATTCTTTCCGCAGCGGATCATCAGCGGGTTCCAGCCGGCGGCGCGCTGGCTGTCGACCGGACAGGATTTGCCCGGGAGGTTACCGAAAGAATTCGCAGCCATCCATTGATTGAAACTGTTTCCGCTGAAGCGGATACGGTACCAGAAGCGCCGGCAGTCATCGCTACGGGACCTCTGACCAGCGAAAAAATGGCATCGGCAATCCGCGGGCTTCCCGGACTTGGGACGCTGAATTTCTATGATGCCGCTGCTCCGATTGTGGTCCGGGAATCGCTTGACATGAGCCGGATCTTTCGAATGAGCCGGTACGGCCGGGGCGACGATTATCTGAACTGTCCCATGACGGAAGCGGAATACGACGCTTTCATTACCGAGCTGATCGGTGCCGAAACCGCTGAGATCCATGGCTTTGAAGAAAAGAAAGTCTTTGAAGGCTGTATGCCCATTGAAAGCATGGCAAAGCGGGGAAGAATGGTACCTGCATTTGGTCCCATGAAGCCTGTCGGCCTGAAGCGGGAGGGAGAAAGGCTGCCCTTTGCCGTGGTTCAGCTGCGGCAGGATGATGCTGCTGACACGCTTTATAACCTGGTAGGCTTTCAGACAAGGCTGAAATTTCCTGAGCAGCAGCGGGTTTTTCGGATGATTCCGGGGCTGGAGCATGCCGAATTTGCCAGATATGGCGTCATGCACCGGAATACTTTTCTGAACAGTCCGGGTTTTCTGAACGATCAATTCGAAATGATCAGCCGGCCCGGCGTTTACTTTGCGGGACAGATGACCGGAGTGGAAGGATATGTTGAAAGCGCGGCCAGCGGGCTGGTGGCGGGGGTTTCCCTGGCCAGAAGCCTTCTGGGCCTGCCAAGGATGGAATTCCCTGGCCTGACCGCCCTGGGAGCCATGGGAAGGTATATTTCCACGCCCAATGTCCGGTTTCAGCCGATGAACTGCGCTTTTGGGCTGATTGATTCACTTCCCGCAGAACCCGGAAAAAGGAAAATCCGGAACAAGGCGGAAAGATATGAGGCCATTTCAGCCAGAGCACTGGAGTACTGGCAGGACCATGAACAGATGATCCAGGAAGGAGTTATGGAATGAGCAGTCCGTTCAGAGGAACGACCATCTGCGCCGTCAGGAAAAACGGGAAAATTGCCATCGCCGGAGACGGGCAGGTCACCATGGGAGAAAGCACCATTTTCAAAACAACCGCCCGGAAGGTTCGCCGGCTTTATCACGGCACCGTAGCGGTAGGATTTGCCGGAAGCGTGGTGGACGCTTTCATCCTGTGCGAAAAATTTGAAGAGAAGCTGGAACAATGCGGCGGAAATCTGGAAAAGGCCGCTGTCGCGCTGGCTCAGACCTGGAGGGGTGATCAGGCCATGCGGCAGCTTGAATCCATGATGATTGTCGCAAATCACGAAAAGCTGCTGATTCTGAGCGGAACCGGAGAAGTCATCGAACCGGATGAGGGTATTGCCGCCATTGGTTCCGGAGGAAATTACGCACTGGCTGCGGCCAGGGCTCTTTGCGGAAATACGGATCTTTCCGCCCATGAGATTGCTGAAAAATCGCTGCAGATTGCCGCCAGCATCTGCGTGTTCACCAATAACAATATTATCGTTGAAGATGTCTGACAGAGGGGGAGCACAGGATGGAACTTACACCGAGACAGATCGTACATGAGCTGGACCGGTATATTATCGGCCAGGAGGAAGCCAAGAAATCCGTTGCTATCGCGCTGCGGAACAGATACCGCCGGAGCCGTGTCCCTGAAGAGCTCCGGGATGAGATTAGTCCGAAGAATATTCTGATGATCGGGCCGACCGGCGTCGGAAAAACTGAAATCGCCAGGAGACTTGCCCGGCTGGTGAACGCCCCCTTCATTAAGGTGGAAGCCACTAAATTTACGGAAGTCGGCTATGTGGGCCGGGATGTGGAGAGCATTATCCGCGATCTGACGGAAAATGCGATCCGAATGGTTCGGAAAGAGCATGAAGAACGCGTACTGCCCAGAGCAAGAGTTCTGGCGGAAGATGCTCTGGCTGAGCTGCTGGTTCATCCGCCCCGGAAAACCGGCGGCGCAATGTCGAATCCGCTGGATTATCTGCTGGGACGGCAAAAGGAGCAAACTCCTTCCGGTGAGGAAGCCACAGCGCTGGCCCGGAAGAAAGAAGATGTCCGCCAGCAGCTGATGCGGGGTGAACTGGAAGAGAATGAACTGGAAATCGAGGTTGCGGAGGAAATGCCCACCCTGGAAGTCGGCGGAAGCAGCATTTCCCTCGGGGATATGATGGGCAATATGATGCCGCAGAAAACAAGACTCCGGCATGTAAAGGTCAGGGAAGCCCGTAAAATACTGACGGAGCAGGAAGCAGCCAAGCTGATTGATAACGACGCGGTGCAGGAGGAGGCAATTCGCAGGACTGAACAGAACGGGATCGTTTTTATCGATGAAATCGATAAGATTGCATCCTCTTCTTCCGGGCATGGGCCTGATGTCAGCAGGGAAGGCGTACAGCGGGATATTCTGCCGATTGTGGAAGGCTGCACTGTCAATACCAAATACGGCGCGGTCAAGACAGACTTTATGCTTTTCATCGCAGCGGGTGCTTTCCATGTGAGCAAGGTGTCTGATCTGATTCCGGAGCTTCAGGGTCGGTTTCCGGTGCATGTGCAGCTGAACAGCCTGTCGAAGGAGGATTTCGAAAAGATCCTTACTGAACCGGAAAATGCACTGACCCGTCAGTACAGAGCGCTGCTGGAAGTAGACAGGGTGCTGCTGGATTTCCAGCCTTCCGCCATTTCCGCCATCGCGGAAGCTGCTTTCAACGCCAATGAGAACCAGGAGGATATCGGGGCCAGACGTCTTCACGCGGTATTTGAACAGCTGCTGGAAGATGTCAGCTTCAATGCCGGAGACGAAAACATGCCGCCTTTCTCGCTTTCCATCGACTCCGCATATGTGGAAGAGCACCTGAAGGATGAAAACAAACCAATGGACCTGAAGAAATATATTATCTGACGGAAGTACTGTGGGAGAATGGGAGGGGAGTCAGCATGATCCGAAAAATCGGGATGATTGGCACAGGAAATATGGGATCCGCTATTCTGAGAGGAATTGTAGACGCGGATTATGTCAAAGCCGGCCAGATTTATGTTTATGACGTCAGCAAACGAAAGATGCGGGAAATTACCGAAGATATTCCCGGTATCAATCCGGCAGAAGACTGCCAGGACGTCGCGGAGAACTCCGATCTGATCATTCTGGCTGTCAAACCGCTCTACATCCGGGAAGTCATCGATGAGATTCATCCGTTTCTGCAGGGAAAAGCCGTGCTCAGTATCGCGGCGGGCTGGACCGTCAGCATGCTGAAAAAGGAGCTGGAAGGCTCCGGTGCCGCCTGGCTGCGTGTGATGCCCAACACACCCGCGCTGGTAGGGGAAGGCATGACTGCCATCTGTGATGATACGACCTTCAGTCAGGAAGATTTTGACTTTGCCAAGGGAATCTTCGATGCGGTAGGAAAGACACGGGTCCTTCCCGAACGTCTCTTTGACGGAGTCATCGCCATCAGCGGCAGCAGTCCCGCTTATGTATACATGATGATCGAAGCTATGGCAGATGCGGGTGTCCGGGAAGGGCTTCCAAGATCCTATGCCTATGAAATGGCCGCTCAGAGCGTACTGGGCAGTGCGCTGATGGTGCTTTCCTCCGGGACACACCCCGCAGCTCTGAAGGATGCTGTCTGTTCTCCCGGGGGAACGACAATTGAAGCAGTGGCCGCACTTGAAAAAAACGGTTTCCGGAACGCAATTCTGGAGGCAATGAGAGTTTGCGCGGAAAAAAGCAGAGAGATGTCGAGGTAAGGTCGAATGGACGCGGAAAACAGGAAATCCGTAAACATCTATACTGACGGAGCGTGCAGCGGAAATCCCGGCCCCGGCGGCTGGGCTGCTATCCTTGAATTCGGACCTCATCAGAAGGAAATCTCCGGGTTTATGGCTGGAACAACCAATAACCGGATGGAACTTTTTGCCGCTATCAGCGGACTGGGAGCCCTGAAGGAGCCCTGCAACGTGAAGCTTTATTCCGACAGTGCCTACCTTGTCAATGCTTTCAACGAGCATTGGATCGACGGCTGGAAAAAGCGGGGATGGAAAAAAAGTGACGGAGAACCGGTGGAGAATCAGGATCTCTGGTTCATACTGACCGCACAGACCAGAAAGCATCATGTGGAGTTTTTCAAGGTAAAGGGCCACGCTGATCATCCGCAGAACAACAGATGCGATGAACTGGCCAGAGCCGCAATTGAGGAGTACAGACGGCTGAACCCTCCGCTGACAGAGAACGCAGCACAGATGGAATAAACATATCTCCCGGATTGATCCGGATGCTGTACCGGGCAGCGGACATTCCATGTTTTCAGGTAGTATTGCCAACCATGCTTTCATATGATAAACTATAGGTAAAGTATGGATGCACGTTCACCGACGCATAACGCTCCAGGTTTGGATTCCGTGTCGGATTCGGCACTGTACAAAAATGAATCATGGTAGAAAGAGGAGGACCCAAAGATGAAGAAGCTCGTATCCCTGCTGCTTGCAATCCTGATGCTTCTGGCGTTGATTCCCGCGGGGGCGGAAACGACTCCGGCTGGAACCTGGTACCTGGTCGAGGTTTCTTCCGGCAGCGTTTCGTTACAGCCTTCGGCACTGGGAATGAAAATGATCCTGGTTCTGAATGAGGATGGATCCGCGGATATCAGCACTACTTATGGGGAAGAAACCACTGAAAACAAGGGAACCTGGGCTTTTGAGGGCAATCAGGTGACCATTTCACAGGACGAAGGCAGCATTTCCCTTACCCTGGAGGATGACCGCCTGATTCTCACACAGGAGGGCGGCTCCATGATCTTCTCCCAGAATCCGGACGCTGTACCTGCCGCTTCTGAAATCAATCCTGTTGCAGCGGAAAACGAAGAAGCCTATCTGGGAACCTGGGCGCTGGTTCAGGGCCGCGTGAACGGCATTCTTCTGCCCGGTGAGGCGTTAGGCCTGAAAGCAACGATTATCATCGAACCCGGCAGCGCAACCATAGACTACGATGGGCAAAAATATACTTCTCCCACCCAGTTCGCGGACGGAAAGCTGCAGTGCACGGATGATGACGGAACGGTTACAGTTTTTATCATGAATGATAACGGCCAGATTTCCATTACTGTTGATTCCAACGGCACTGAAGTAGTTATGTATTTCGAAAAGACGGTCTGATTGCAGACCAAGGATTCCTGAACGAAAAGAAGGCTGTGCGGGGGAGCGCAGCCTTCTCGTTTTAGCTCATTTATTGTCTGCGGTTTGCTGTGTGCAAAATAATCCGGGGTGTGACCGAATCTGTCCCTTCAACGCGGATCTGCCGACGAGTCTCTCCGCCGCTTCGAACGGGCCGTTTGCCGGTCGGAAGCAGAAAAAGCATCAGCAAGTTATTCTTGACTTAGCGCAGATAATGTATTACAACTAATCCGGGTTCAGTGGATATCCCTTCCATTTATGAATCCCGGCGCCTCTGGGGAAGGGAGAAATATTGATTCAACTATTCGCTAAACCACAGTTTTACGAATAGTTGAGCAGCAGAAAAGACATATCCTCCATAGAGAGATTCCAAGGCCGTCCGGCCGCCATTTGAAAGGAAGTATTCACCTGATGGCTGATTCAAATCGAAATAAGTATCGGGATGAAATGGACGCTAAACGAATTTTGCAAATTCGTGAAATTGCCAGGGATTTGCCCCAGGCCTGCGGTGATTTTCTTCGGGCAATCGCCTTAACGACAAGCTCGCTCACAAGGCTCGCCTATGCCATCGATTTGAATACATTCTTTCAATTCCTTCATCAGGAGCGGCTCTTTTTTGCGCAGAAGCCGATTCCCCTGCTGGACGATTCCGACCTTGAAAAGCTGACTCAGTCGGACCTGACAGCATATGCCGAGTATTTGACATATTATCTGAAATCCGACGAAAGCCATTCGGAAGACCGGGTTTTGGTAAATCATGACCTTGCGATAAAAAGAAAGCTTTGTTCCATCCGATCCTTTTATGACTATCTATTTAAGAATCAAAGGATTGGATCAAATATAACTGAGCTTGTTCCTTTGCCGAAAATACATGAAAAGCCAATCCTGCGCCTCAGCAAGGCAGAGATGATGAAGCTGCTGTCCACCGCTCAGGACGGTGCTGACATGAGTAAAGGACAGCAGCGTTTCCAGCGGATCACCGCCCGCCGGGACTATGCCATTCTCTGCCTGTTTCTCGGAACCGGCATGCGGGTCAGCGAATGCGTCGGTATTAACCTGCGGGACCTGGATATGGAAAATAACGCCGTTCTGGTTACCAGGAAAGGCGGAAATCAGGTTGTTCTTTATTTTCCTCCGGAAACCGCGGACGCTCTCGGTGAATATTTGGAAGAAAGAAAAGAAATTGAAACCTTGCCCGGCCATGAGGATGCCCTGTTCCTGAGCCTGCAGAAAAAGCGGATTTCCCAGCGTGCGGTGCAGAATCTGGTGAAAAAATATGCCGCCATTGCGGCGCCTCTGAAGCCGCGGATCAGTCCGCATAAGCTTCGCAGCACCTATGCCACCAATTTGTATCAGGAAACAGGCGATATATATCTGGTTGCGGATGTTTTGGGTCACACTTCCGTTGATACGACCCGAAAGCATTATGCAGATATGACAGACGCGCGAAGACGGATGGCCGCGGAGCACGTTCATCTCCCCGGAGATCCGGAATTCAGCGAAAAATGACTGGAGTGAAAAAGCCGGCTTTCAAAAGCGAAGCCGGCTTTTTTTGATGCCTGCGGATCAGACCGGAAAGACCTGATAGATCCCGCATTTCAGATACTGCGTCTCCGGAGCGAAAGGCAGGATGGGATGATCTTTTCCCTGCGTTCTGAATTCCACCTGACGAAGCAGAACCCGGGCGTCCGAGGCCGCATCACGGACAATATCCTGAAAAACATCCGGCAGGATATGCTGGCTGCAGGAGCAGGTAATCAGAAATCCGCCGGGCTCAAGCATTTTCATGGCCCTGAGGTTGATCTCCTTGTATCCGCGGCGGGCACTGTCCACTGTGGAGCGGGATTTTGTAAACGCCGGAGGATCCAGGATAATCACATCATATTTTTTCCCTTCGCGGCTTTCCTCCGCCAGCAGATCAAAAGCGTTGGCGGCGATAAACCGGACACGGTTTTCCAACCGGTTCAGCCGGGCATTTTCCTCCGCGAATGCGCAGGCAAATTCGCTGATATCCACTCCGGTTACTTCACTGGCTCCATAGTATCCCGCATGCAGGGCAAATGACCCGGTATGCGTAAAGCAGTCCAGAACTCTCTTTCCGCGGACGAAGGGAGCAATAGCTGCCCGGTTTTCCTTCTGATCCAGGAAGAAGCCCGTTTTCTGCCCTTCCTTCACATCCACCCAGAAATGGATTCCGTTTTCCGTCATCTGAACCCGGTCAGGAACGTTGCCATAAAGAAGCCCGGTCTGCATTTCAAGGCCTTCCAGACGCCGTACAGGAACATCATTCCGTTCCCAGATCCCGGCTGGATGAAGTTCGCTGACCAAGGCGTCAACCACATCCTGCTTGAATCGTTCCATTCCCAGTGCAAGGCATTGGAGAACCAGGACATCCCCAAAGGAATCCACGATAAGCGCAGGAAGCCTGTCGCTTTCCGCAAAGATCATGCGGCAGGAATGCAGATCTGCAAAGGTGCGGCGATAGGATATTGCTTCGCGGACTCTTCCGGCTATAAAATCCCGATCAATCGGTTCGTCCCTGTAGGTCAGAATCCGAAGCGCAATCTGACTCGCCGGGTTATAGAACCCCCTGGCGAGAAATTTCCCTTTGGAAGAACAAATATCCAGAACATCTCCCGGAATAATATCTCCTTCCACGCGGGCAATATCACTCCGAAAAATCCAGGGATGCCTTGAAAAGACCCGTTTTTCTTTTCCTGGAATCAGAACAGCTTTTTTCATGGAACCAACTCCCCTTCTCCGCTGCATTCGTTCAGATCTTTCCGGTAAACCAGACGGTCGTCCGGTCGGCCGTCCGTCAGCCGAAACGCGCCCGGAACCGTTTCAATCAAGGTAAATCCAAGCTTTTCAAATACTCTGATCATCCGCTTGTTCCGGCTGGCCGTATCGCCAAGGATGGTTTTCATCCCATAGCAGGTTCGTGCAAGATTCATCCCCATCCGGATGGCCTGGGTCCCGATGCCGCGGTTTTTGCAGCTGTCGTCCCGAAGGATGATTCCGAATTCGCAGCTTTTATTCTTCTCATCCATCCTTTTCAGCTGGAGGCATCCCACCGGTTCCTCTCCCTCAAAAATACCGTAGTGGGCGTACTGCTTCCGAACCTGGTAGTTATACACATAGGATCTCTCCACCGCTTCCCGGTTATACACAAAAGGAAACGGTTCCATGATCGGATCCGATACATATTTTTGAAAGAAGCAATGATATTCCGGCTCGGTGAGTGGTCTGAGCTGAATGACCAAAGGCTTGACCTTCCTTTCTGGTGGGATGTATAATAACTCCAGTTGAGTCAAGGAGGAATGAAGGATGGCCCTGCACAGGATGTGCGTTCTGTATGACCGGGAATGCATCGGCTGCGGCGAATGCGACCGCTGCGACCTGGATCCGGACAAAATCTGCGATAACTGTATGAAATGTGTTCGCGGTGATGAAGAGTACCGTGCGATCCGAATAGATCATATACAGATTCAGGAGCATGAAACATCGGAGATAAACTGAAATCCGGAAAGGGGCTGCAGGTGCAGGCTCCTTTTTTGATTATTTTGCTTCATAGCCCAAGGTCTTCAGGTCAGAAAGATTGTTACGCCAGTCAGGACGGATTTTTACCCATAGATTCAGATTGATATGGGTTGCCAGAAGCTTTTCGATGTCTGCCCTTGCTTCCGTACCGATTATTCTGAGCATGCTTCCGCGGCTCCCGATAATAATCCGTTTGTGTGATTCCTTTTCACAGTATATCGTAGCGTGAATTTCCGTCAGCCTTTCACTGATTTTTTCAATCTTCATCATTTCCACGCCGATTCCGTGAGGGATTTCGTCCCGCAGATGCCTGAGCGCCTTTTCCCGGATGAGTTCCGCGCAGAGCTGACGCTCCGGCTGGTCGGTCATCATATCTTCCGGAAAATATCTTGGGCCTTCCGGCAGATAGGATTTCAGGCAAGCGCTCAGTTCAGGAAGCCCGCTGCCGGTCACGGCGCTGACAGGAATAATCTCATCAAAGCCTTTTTCAGAAAACAGAGCTGTCACACTCAGAATCTCTTCAGGCTTCACAAGATCAATCTTATTGATGGCCAGAATCCGAGGCGTTTTCCTGTCTGTAAGGGAATCCGCAATTTCGAAATCCTTTTCCCGGACGGAGGTAACGTCTGTTACCATCAGGATGCAGTCCATTCCATCCATTGCGTCCCGAACGGAATGCATCATGTAATCTCCCAGTCTGGTTCTGGGATCATGAATCCCTGGGGTGTCCAGAAAAACAAACTGATGATCCGCTCCGGTAACAACCCCCATAATCCGGTTCCGGGTGGTCTGAGACCGGTTGGAAACGATAGCAACTTTTTCACCGATCATGGCGTTCATAATGGAGGATTTTCCAACATTGGGCCGTCCGATAATGGGAATAAATCCGGAGTAAAACTTTTCTTTTTCTGACATGAAACCGAATTATCCTTTCAGTTCAAATTGATGCGGCAGAATTTTCTGCAGCGTAGATTCTTCCACATGGGCGCCTTCTCCCCAAGTCACAAGCACACGAATATCAGGTGAAAATTCGCTCATGAACTGGCGGCATATCCCGCAGGGCCAACCCGGTGTATCCCCGGTGGCAATGGCAATCACATCAAACTCCCGGGCGCCCTCACTGACAGCTTTTACCATGGCTGTCCTTTCCGCGCAGATAGTTGCTCCCAGAGAAGCGTTTTCGATATTGCATCCGGTAAAGATTCTTCCGTCCTTTGCATGCAGGGCTGCGCCAACCGGATACCGGGAATAGGGTGAATAGCTGCGCTTCATGGCCTCCCGGGCCAGCATGAGCATTGTCTCATCCGAAACAGCAGGCGAATCGTCCCGTGAAATTCCTATCGCGGAAAGTACCGCTTCTTCCTGAACGCGCATCATCTTCTGATCAGCCTCCTTCACGTGGTCATAGCCCATCAGATGACAAAGGGAATGGACCAGCAGATAGGCGCTTTCCCTCGCCTCCGAATGGCCGTATTCTGCCGCTTGTGCTTTTACATGATCCAGGGATATAACAATATCCCCCAGAAAGCAGGCGTCCATCATCTCGTCATATTCCTGTTTCAGACGGGATGGCTGCTTTCCGGCTGTCACTCCCTCGGGCCAGGCCACACTGGGAAATGAAAGCACATCCGTCGCGCTGTCCATCCCACGGAATTCCCTGTTCAGCAGGCGTATCGCTTTATCATCGCAAATTCTCACAGAAGCACAGCACGGAAACGGGATGCCTTCTGTCAGCAATGTCTGATCTGCCGCTGTCTGCATCAGGGACAGCAGACCCGAATTTACGGGGAAATCAAGATTCCATTCAAGTTTCATACGGAACCTTCCTTATCGGATGACTCTGTCTGCGGGTGTTCGCTCCCCGAATCATGATGCTCGGGGATCTGGCCATCCTGAAGCGATTTATTGTTTTCTTCAGCACTGGGCTGCTTTTCAGTTTCCATGGCATCCTTCTGTTTTTCCGGCACAGCCTGCGCGGTTAAATGAGAAGGAACCCGGTGGCGCACCTCCGGATATTCAATACGCTCATGGAAAACGCCCTGCAGTACGCCGGTAAACGCGCTGCAGATTTCATCGATGTCCCGAAGCGTAATCGGAGAATCGCTGAGCTGTCCATCCTCCAGCTTTCCGCGCACCAGCCTTTCAATAAACTGATTGATGGCTTTGGGCGTGGGATCCTGCATGGAACGAACTGCCGCTTCAATCGTATCCGCCAGCATGACAATGGCCGCTTCCTTCGAATTCGGTCTCGGCCCTTCATAGCGGAATTCCTTCAGATCCACCGGGGAGCCGTCAGACATCTGGAGCGCCTTGTGATAAAAGAACATGACAGGCGTGTCCCCATGATGCTGCAGGATAATGTCTGCCACCTCCTGCGGCATTCTCTCCCGCATGGCCATCTGATATCCATCCTTGGTATGACTGGTCAGAATGGCAGCGGATACATAGGGATCCAGACTGTCGTGCAGATTCACTCCAAGCTGGTTCTCCTTGAAATACTGAGGGCGCTTCAGCTTACCTATATCATGATAATAGCCGGCAGCTCTGGCAAGATAAGGGTTTGCTCCGATTCTTTCCGCCGCAGCTTCTGCCAGATTGGCAACAATCAGCGAGTGATGATAGGTTCCGGAGGCTTCAATCTGAAGACGCCGCAAAAGCGGCTGGTTTGGATTGCACAGTTCCTGCAGCTTGCTGGAGGTTGGCAGGCGAAAGATGGATTCAAATACCGGCTGCAGGCTGACGGCCAGAACACCGCTCAGCAGGCCTCCTCCCATCGCCCACAGTGCGGTGGAGATCAGATTCTGCGTTTCCGTGGAAGTCATCCATCGGATAGCAAGAATTGAGAGGAAATTAATGGAAGATGAAATCAAGCCGGCGATAAGAACCCGAAGGCGCTGGGGATGGGCCTTCATAAACCGTACTGCGCAGATTCCTCCCAGAAGGCTCATGATCAGAAGGAGAATCATTTCGTAGAGATAGGTGGAATTGTTTCCCGCAGCAATGCCTGAAATCAGAATTGCCATGGGGGCGGTGCTTGCAAAGCCTGCTTTTGAGCCAAGAAGAACGCACAGAAGCAGCGAAGAGAAAACCATAGGGACAAAGTAAGGACTGAAATAAAGATGGAACAGCACGGAAACTGCAAGCCCGAGAATGGAAACAATCATAACGACGAGCAGCTTTCGGGAATCAAACAGGACTTCCTTACAGACCAGACGAAGGGACACCACATAGCAGACCATGGCCATAAACACCAGGATGGCTGCCCCCTGATAGCTGGAAAAATCATAATTGTTATCCTTGAGCAAGCCAAGGGATTTCAGCATTTCCATCTGGCTTCGGGTGATCCTGTCCCCAGAGCGGATGATATTCTGCCCCTGCAGATAAATGACAGGTTCCACTGCATCCTTGGCCGCCTGCCTTGCAATCTCCGTCGTCTCCTGCTCAATGACCATGTTCGGCTTCAGGCAGGCCCGGAGAATCGTAGGAATAATATTCTGTGTAAGAGAAACGTCCAGCTTGTAGCCTACAATCTGCAGTATGGTCTGAATGGACTGATTGAGCTGTCCTTCCCGAATGGTTGTATTCAGGGAATTCTCGACCGCTACCGTTACAGTGGAAACCATGTCCTCAAAGGCCTCAGTCCTTGTCCGGAGCAATGTACTGATTTGATATCTGCTGAGGCTGATCAGGGTGACAAGGCCCTGTGCATATTCAATTTCCGCATCAGAAAAAGTTGTTTTGGGTTTACTGCCTTCTTCCCGCAGTGTCTGCGAATACTGCTGAACTGTTCTCAGCTCGCTGAAAACGGCGCTCAGGGATGTCAGAACCTCCTCTTTTACACCTTCCTGAAAGCGGTAAGTCGGTTCTACCGCATTTGCAGCAGCCTGCCGTTTTTCTTCGGTCGTCACCTCATCCACCACATCCTTGGTGGCGTTGATCGTATCCCTGGAGATGGAGCCCACTGACAGATCATATCGTTTCGGAGCGCACACCAGACAGTAAAGGCCGAAGATGATCACATAGGCGCAGAAAATGATCAGGGTATTTTTTGCGTGCGCTGAGCCGAACCATTTCAAAAAGCCCTGCGCCCTGAGAACTACTCTGTTTTTTTTCTTCTGCAATGATCTTCCCTCCCTTCTTTACAAAAAGCAAAAAGAAGCATCCGGATGCGGTTTCCTCAGGATCTGATCCGGACAGGAGGAACCAATACCCGCTTTTTTTTCTCCTGCTCCCGGTTTTCATAGGCCTGAATAATCCGCATGACCAATTCATGGCGTACGATATCCAGCGTCGTCAGCTTTACAATACCGATGGAATCGATCCCTTCCAGAATGCTGATCGCCTCTGCGAGCCCGGACGTGACGCCGCTGGGAAGATCTGTCTGGGTAATATCCCCGGTCACAACCATCCGGGATCGGAACCCCATCCTGGTCAGAAACATTTTCATCTGTTCGGAAGTGGTATTCTGTGCTTCATCGAGGATAATGAATGCATCGGAAAGGGTTCTTCCTCGCATGTACGCCAGCGGGGCAATTTCCACAATGCCTCTCTCAATGAGTCTTGGATATGCGTCCGGTCCCATAAAATCATATAGGGCGTCAAACAGCGGCCGAAGATACGGATCCACCTTCTGGGTCAGATCTCCCGGCAGAAACCCCAGTTTTTCTCCTGCTTCCACTGCCGGCCGGGTCAGAATGATTCTTTCCACTTCCTTGTTTTTCAGTGCGACAACGGCAAGAGCCATCGCCAGATAGGTCTTGCCCGTACCGGCTGGTCCAATGGCAAATGTCAGATCATGCTGGCGGATTGTGTCGACATAGTGCTTCTGGCCAACTGTTTTGCAGCGGATCTGCTTACCCCTGTGGGTAACAGCCACAACAGAATCCAGTTCACTTTCAATCAGATTTGACTGTCCTTCCCGGATCATGGAAATAACGTACCGGATTCGCTGCCGATCCACCGCTTCATTCCGGTCAATCAGATCCAGCAGAATCCGGATTGTTTCCTCTGCGCAGGCAATATCATCTTCATTTTCTCCGGAGACTACCAGAGCATTCCCCTGAAGAGAAACAGCGACGCGGCATTCCTGCTCTACCAGCGTAATGTTCTGATCATTCATCCCGAACAGGGAGAGATAGGCGTCCATGGACTGTGTCGATAAATCCATCCTGTGGTTCAGCGGCAATTCTGTCCTTCCCTTCTGAATGAAATCCTGAAAGTGCTTCTTTACTATCATAATCAATTTCGTTTTTTTGTCAATAAATCGTTGACGAATCAGTAAAACTGTGCTATCATGCCACCAATTTCATATGAACGACGATGATGGAAGGAATTTCTTCCGGAAGGTTTCAGAGAGCCGGTTGTTGCTGCGAGCCGGTACCGGAACGAAGAATGACTGCTTCCTGAGTTTGCCCTTTGAACGCCATACCGGCTGGTAAGGGGGCACGGATGCCCCGTGACAGGCTGAGAGCTTGATAGAGCTCAAAAGACGGCCTTTTTCCGTAAATGGAAAAGGGCAAACTGGGTGGTACCGCGGAATTCGTTTTCGTCCCTGAAGCATATCTGCTTCAGGGTTTATTTTGTTACAGGGGGTTGAAAAAATGGACCGGATTTATATTTCTGACAGAACATTAAAGCAGGCGGGCAGGCAGATGCCCCTCAGCTTTCGGGAAAAAATTGAGCTTAGCAGGATTATTGACCGGTTGGAAGTGGATTCAATAGAGCTTCCGGCTATCGAGAATCAGAAGGTGGATTCTCTTTTAATCAAGTCCGTATCCTCCGCGGTTAAGCGGGCGGAGATTGCAGTTCCCGTTCTTCTGAATGCCGAGAGCGTTGCCAGAACCTGGAGCGCCTTGCAGGAGGCGCGCTCCGCGCGGCTGCAGGTATGCGCTCCGGCCAGTTCCGTACAGATGGAATATATTTTTCATCTGAAGCCTGCCGCACTGCTCTCCCGCGTTGCAGAGACCATTCAGGAATGCCGGAAATATACGGACAGGGTTGAGTATATTGCGGAGGACGCATTCCGCGGGGACAGGGCTTTTCTGATCTCGCTCGTCCAGGCTGCCATTGATGCCGGAGCTTCCCAGATCACCTTTCAGGAATCGGCCGGTACTTCCCTTCCCGAGGAAATGCGCCGGGAGCTGGAAGAAATTATGAAAAGTATACGAAGCGAGGGACGGGTTCGGTTCGGAATCGACTGTTCGGACGATTTATGCCTTGCAGATGCCTGTGCGGTCGAATCTCTGCGCTGCGGTGTTCGGGAGATCAAGGCTGCATCGTTCCCCCTGGGCTGTGCGAGCCTGGCCAACATCGTCAGAATTCTTTCGCTGAAGGGAGAAAAAATGGGGGTCTCCTGCGGGGTTCGGAGGGAAGAAATTCATCGGGTGACCTCTCAGATCGGGATGCTGTGCCGAACCAATATGCCGTCCCAGAGCGTTCTTTCCGGTCTGCAGGATTCCGGAGACGAAGCGGAGCTGAGCTTCCATGACAGTCGGGAGAGTATTCTTCGTTCCGTGGAGCAGCTGGGATATATTCTCAGCCCGGAAGATCAGGATAAAGTGTATCAGGCGTTCATCCAGATCGCAGAAAAAAAAGGCAGTATATCCCTGCGTGAAATGGACGCACTGGTCGCCGCGGAAGCCATGCAGGTGCCGCCTTCCTATCAGGTAGTTCGTTTTGTCATTAATTCAGGCAATGAAATCGGTGCCATGGCGCATATGAAGCTGTCATTCCACGGACAAACACTGGAAGGCATTTCCGTGGGAGACGGTGTCATCGATGCTGCCTTTCTGGCCCTCGAAAAGGCTGTCGGCAGACACTTCGAACTGGATGATTTCCAGATTCAGGCAATCACGGAGGGTCGGGAAGCAATGGGTGAAACGATTGTACGCCTTCGCTCCCAGGGAAAGCTGTATTCCGGCAGAGGAATTTCCACTGACATTGTCGGCGCCAGCATTATGGCTTATGTGAATGCACTGAATAAAATAGTCTATGAGGAGGAAGCAGAGTGAATCTTTCATTTTCAACCCGCGGCTGGAATGACCTCCCCTGGGAAGAGCAGCTTCAGGATGCAGAAGAATATCATTTTCAAGGCATCGAGGTCTATAACCTGACCAGGATTCCGTCCCTCACCGACCGCAGCGGTCCCTTCCACGAGTATCACCTGAATGAGACCATGCGGAATATGAAGGAACGTCACCTGGCCGTTTCCTGTCTGGATACTTCCATCGACCTGAGCGATGAAGATGTTTCCCGGGAGGAGTTTCATCAGCTGATTCAGGCGGCCTCCGTGCTTCGCTCTCCGTGTATCTCCGTCTGTGCATTGAACGACACGGAAAAGCGGATCCGCCGGAACCTTGATCTGATTCTGCCGATGCTGGAAGGCACGGAAATCTGCCTTCTGATGAAAACGACCGGAATTTATGCGGATACGGAACGCCTGAGGGCTCTGCTCGACTCCTACGCAAGAGATGAACTGGGCGCTCTCTGGGATATGCATCATCCTTACCGGGACTTTGGGGAAAAGCCGGATGTTACCATTCGAAACCTGGGAGCCTATGTCCGTCACGTCCACCTGCGGGATTCTGACGAAGAAGGAAACTACAATCTGATCGGTGAAGGCACCCTTCCGCTGAAGGACCTGATGCGGGCACTTGGTTCCATCGATTATAACGGATTTCTTTCCATGGAATGGAAGCCGGAATGGATGCCCGAGCTTCCTGCCCGGGACATTATACTTCCCTATTTTATCAATTACATGCGCCGATTTGAAAATCCCCGGGGAAAGCGAAAGCTGCTTTACCCGAACCATGACGGAACAGGAAGGTATATCTGGAAAAAGGATGAGCTCATCAGCCTGACATTTCCACAGGTTCTGGACCGTGTTGTTGAGGAGTTTCCGGATCAGTATGCCTTCCGATACACCACGCTGGACTATACCAGAACCTACGAGGAATTCCGTGAGGATGTGGATCGTTTTGCCCGCGCACTGATTTCCATGGGCGTCCGCCCCGGAAGCAAGGTAGCCATCTGGGCGACCAATGTACCGGCCTGGTATATCACCTTCTGGGCGGCCACAAAGATCGGAGCGATTCTGGTTACCGTAAACACTGCCTATAAGATTCACGAGGCAGAATATCTTTTCCGACAGAGCGACACACATACGCTGGTCATGATTGAATCCTGCCTGGACAGCAACTACCGTGCGATCATGAATGAGCTGTGTCCTGAGATTTCCGGAACCAAAGCCGGAGAACCGCTCCACTGCAAGCGGCTCCCCTTTCTGCGGAACATTATCACGGTAGGCTTCACCCAAAGCGGCTGCCTGACTTTTGAGGAAGCCATGGAGCGGGCTGACAGCGTGCCGGAGGAAAAGCTGCGGGAATATGCCAGCCGCGTCAAGCCGGATGACGTGTGCAATATGCAATACACCTCCGGTACCACTGGCTTTCCCAAGGGCGTCATGCTTACCCATTACAATGTGGTAAACAACGGAAAATGTATCGGAGACCGGATGGGCCTCTCCACTGCGGACCGCATGATGATTCAGGTCCCCATGTTCCACTGTTTCGGAATGGTTCTTTCCATGACCTCTTCCATAACCCATGGGGCAACCCTTTGTCCCATGCCCTATTTCTCCGCCAAGAACTCTCTGGCATGCATTCATCAGGAAAGAATCACTTGCTTCAATGGTGTGCCGACGATGTTCATTGCCATGTTCAATCACGAGGATTACCGGAAGACAGATTTTTCTCATATGAGAACCGGGATCATGGCCGGTGCAGGATGCCCTCCTGAGCTGATGCGCCGTGCAGCCCAGCCGGATGAGATGAATATGCGCGGTATTGTCAGCGTATACGGGCAGACGGAGTCCGCTCCCGGAAGCACCATGTCTGCCTGGGAGGACAGCCTGGATCTTCGGACTAATACGGTTGGCTATGCTTTTCCGAACGTGGAATGCAAGGTGATTGATCCGGAAACCGGCAAAGAGCTTCCTGACGGAATGGACGGCGAATTCTGTTCCCGGGGATACAATACGATGAAAGGATACTACAAGATGCCGGAAGCCACAGCTTCCGCCATCGACGCAGAAGGATGGCTTCATTCCGGAGATCTGGCCCGTCGGAATGAAGACGGAACCTACGTAATTACAGGGCGGCTGAAGGATATGATCATTCGGGGCGGAGAAAATATCTACCCCAAGGAAATTGAGGAGTTCATCTATACGCATCCAGCCGTGGAAGATGTTCAGGTGATCGGTGTACCTGATGCCAGATATGGGGAAGCTGTCATGGCCTGTATCATTCTGAAGGAAGGTCAGAAAGTGACAGAGAAGGAGATGACGGAATATATCCAGAGCCATATGGCCCGCCACAAGGTTCCTCAGTATATTGAATTCGTAAGCTCCTTCCCCATGAACGCCGCAGGAAAAGTACTGAAATACAGAATGCGGGAGGAAGCTATTGAAAAGCTGAAGCTGCAAAACGCGGCGGGCATTGATACTGCGAAAAGCAGATCGTAAGCCTGCTGCAAGGCAGCGAAAAGACCCCCGGCTGAAACCGCCGGGGGCTTTGCTATCCTTGATCAGATGTTAAGAAGATACTTGTATTGTGCAGGATCCTCCAGAACCCTGGCGCAGCCGAGAACCGTGCAGTCTCTTGCTTCATCCGCGACTCTGCAGGGTACTTTCAGAACGCTGGAAATGGCTTCAGAAAGGCCGTAGAGTTGGGAGGCTCCGCCGGCCAGCGTAATTCCGCTTTCAAAGATATCTGAGGCGAGCTGGGGCGGCGTTTTTTCGATCAGCACCTGAATGCCTTCGATCAGATCATTGACGCAGTCAATCAGGGATTCATAGATCTCGTCGGACTCAACCGTCATGGTTTTGGGCAGGCCGGATATAAGATTTCTGCCGGTGATGTCCATGGAAATCAGCTGATCCCGTCGGATTGCACTGCCAAGGGTAATCTTGACCTGTTCGGCGGTCCGTTCTCCGATCAGCATGTTATACTTGCGGCGCAGGAAACGGATAATGGCGTCATCAAACTGATCCCCGCCAATATGAAGGCTGCTGATAACCGTCGGGGTACCGTTATACAGGACGGAAAGATCCGTGCCTCCGGCGCTTATATCCACCAGCATGCATCCATATTCTCCCAGAAAGTTCAGCTGCGCTCCCAGTGCAGTAGCAATATTCCGGTCCAGAAGCTGCGTCCTTCTGACTCCGGCGTCAAACAGCGTAGTTACCAGCGCCTTTTTCTCGATTTCCTTGACTCCGGAAGGCGTTGAAAGAATGGCTCTTGGACGGGAAAGCCGATGGTTTCCCGTTACCCGTGCCACAAAAAAGCGCAGCATATTTCCAGTCAGATCGAAGTCGATCATTTCACCCTGCGCAAGCGGCCGAATCACCTGAATGTTGGACGGAGTCCGGCCGATCATTCGCCAGGCTTCTGTCCCGAAAGCCAGAATCCGCCGCGTTTCCTGATCAACCGAAACAGCAGAAGGTTCACGAAGGACAACCCCCTGGCCCTTCATGTAGATGACAACATTTGACGTCCCCAGATCGATTGCAATATCGTTAACCTGCGCCATGAAAAAATCCTTTCAGGCCCGAAATATCGAGCAAGTGTCATGATAACATGAACCCTGTTCAAATTCAAGCTTTCTTGACAATCCAGTTTTATTCCTTCATAATAATATGATCTGAGTTTTACGGAAAGGAGGGAGCCGGGTGGCGATTCAGATTCTGTCTGTGACCAGGGGTTCTCCGGCGGACAAAGCCGGAATCAGGCCGGGAGAAACGTTGCTGAAAATCGACGGAGAGGATATTCTGGATGAGATTGACTATCAGGCTCTCTCCATAAAAAACCGGCTCAGACTGGAGCTGCAGGATGTTCAGGGGCAGCCTCGGACCCTTACCGTGCACAAGCATGCCTCCTCTCCTCTTGGGCTGCAGCTGGATGAGCGGATCATCCTGGAACCCAGAGTCTGCAGGAATCACTGTGTCTTCTGCTTTGTAGATCAGATGCCGAAAGGAATGCGGCCTACGCTGTATGTGAAGGACGATGACTGGCGTCTGAGCCTGATGATGGGTAATTTTGTTACGCTGACAAATGTGGATGACCGGGAGTTCGATCGGATTCTCCGGAGAAAAGCTTCTCCGCTATATATTTCCGTCCACGCAACGGATCCGGAAGTCCGCAGTCGCATGCTTCGCAACCCCAATGCCGGAAATCTGCTGGACCGTCTCCGCCGCATGAAGGAAGCCGGGCTGGAATTCCACTGCCAGGTCGTACTCTGCCCCGGTCTGAATGATGGCTCTGTGCTTCATCAGACCATCGTGGATCTGGCGAATCTTTATCCTGCTGCAAGAAGTCTTGCAATTGTTCCCATCGGCTTGACGGACCATCGGGAAGGCCTTTTCCCGCTTCGCCTGTTCAAAAAGGAAGAAGCCAGGGAACTTGTCCGGGACTTTGAGCTGATACAGGCTTATTATCTCCGGGAGCTTGGAACCCGGTTTATTTTCCCGGCAGATGAATTTTACAGTATCGCCGGACTGTCTGTCCCTCCGGAAGACGCATATGAAGGCTATCCGCAGATCGAAAACGGCATCGGCATGCTGCGCCTGTTGGCACAGGAGTGCGAGGACAATTGGCCTGCATTCAACGATTTACAAAGCGCTCCCGTTCCCGAATCCCGCCGGCGTATTCTGATTCCAACCGGGGTTTCCGCCTATTCCTACATCCGGGAACTGGCTGATAAATACGCCCCTGACGGATGCAGCGTGCATGTATTTGCAGTTCCCAACCGTTTTTTCGGACCCTCCGTGACCGTTACGGGGCTAATTACCGGAAAGGATCTGATGGAAGCTCTGCAGGGGCAGCAGGCAGACCGTATTCTGATTTCATGCAGTATGCTTCGGGAGAACGAAGACGTCTTTCTGGATGACTGCACCGTTCAGGAGATTGAAGAAAAAACAGGCATACCAGTTCGCGTTGTACAAAATCACGGTGAGGATTTTCTTCGCGCGCTGTACGGTGAATAAATCTGAGGAGGCAAAGAATGGCAAATCCACTTGTTGCGATCATCGGAAGGCCTAATGTTGGAAAATCAACCTTTTTTAACAAGATGGCCGGGCACCGGATCAGTATTGTAGATGATATACCCGGAGTTACAAGGGACAGGATTTATGCAGATGTAGAATGGCTTGGCCGCAAACTGACGTTGATTGATACCGGCGGAATCGATCCCCGCAGCGAGGACGAGCTGCTGTCTCAGATGCGGGAGCAGGCGGAGATTGCCATGGACACCGCTGATGTCATCTGCTTTTTTGCCGACGCCAGAGACGGCCTGACCGACGATGACCGGGAAGTGGCAAACATGCTCCGGCGGACGCATAAGCCGGTCATTCTGGTGGTAAATAAGATCGACTATCCCGGGCTCAGCAATGATCTCTACGAGTTCTATGAGCTGGGGCTGGGGGATCCTGTTGGGATCAGCGCTGCCAACATGCTCGGGTTCGGAGACCTGCTTGACGAAATCTTCCGTCATCTGCCAGAGATTCCGCCGATGGAAGAAGAGGAAGGCCACGTGCTCCAGCTGGCTGTTGTCGGCCGGCCGAATGTAGGAAAAAGCTCTCTGACCAACCGGCTCCTCGGCCAGAAAAGAACCATGGTTTCCGATATTGCCGGAACGACCCGGGATGCCATTGACACCCTCTTCAGAATGCCGGACGGAACATCCGTCAATATAATTGATACCGCGGGCATTCGTCGGAAAAGGGCCATAGAAGACGAAAGCCTGGAACGTTACAGTGTGCTTCGATCCATCGCGGCAATCCGGCGGTGCGATGTTGCCGTGCTGATGATTGACGCGCAGGACGGGGTGACAGAGCAGGATACAAAGATTGCGGGTATTATTCATGACGAAGGGAAAGCCGCTATACTTCTGGTCAATAAATGGGATGCGATCGAGAAAGACACAGGTACGCTGGAAAAAACCAGAAAACAGATTTTGTCCGACCTGAAGTTTATGGATTACTGTCCTGTGATGTTTGTATCTGCCCTGACCGGTCAGCGGGTGAATACGGTGCTTGACCAGGTGAAGTCAGTCTATGCCATGGCCTGCAAACGGATTACTACAGGCGTATTGAATGACGTTCTGAATGAAGCAACCAATGCGCTGCAGCCTCCCCTGCAGGGAGGACGGCGTCTGAAGATCTTTTATGCCACTCAGCAGGGAACCTGCCCTCCTACCTTTATTCTTTTCGTCAATGATGAGAAGCTTATGTTCTTCGCTTATGAGCGTTACCTTGAAAACTATTTCAGGAAGGCCTTCGAATTCACGGGTACTCCCATCCGGTTTATTCTGAGGCCGCGCAAAAAGGAGGCAAATTGATATGCCTGTATGGATTCTTTTCCTGCTGGCCGGTGTGGCCGCTTATTGTCTTGGCTCCATTTCCACCGGAATTCTGGTATCCCGTGCCATGCACGGACCGGACCTGTATACCGTGGGAAGCAGGAATACCGGCGCTACCAACGTCCAGCGCACCATGGGCTGGAAGCCGGGGCTGATCACCTTCTGGGGAGATGCCATCAAAGCGCTGATTGCCTGCTTCCTAGGACAGCTGATAACAGGCTCCCATGAAGGCGCCCTTTTCGCCGGGATCTGGGTGATCATCGGACACAACTGGCCCGTATTTTTCGGCTTCAGGGGCGGCAAAGGCGTTGCGAGCAGCTGCGGCGTTCTGCTTTTCTGCTTCCCGCTTCATGCGCTCATCTGCTTTGCTGCCGGACTGTCTGTCATTCTGTTGACAAAGTATGTGTCCGCAGGAAGTCTGACCGTTCTGATCCTGTATGCCATCCTGATTTCAGTCAGCGGCATCTTGCCCGGAGCCCTTTATATCCCTGCTGACTGGCGGGTAATTTTATGGGCCGTACTCCTTGCCGGCATGTGTATACTGCGCCATCGGAGCAATATTCAGCGGCTGATCAACGGAACCGAAAACAAGCTGGGTGGGAAGAAGAAGCTCTGATTCCCTCCCTGACAATCCACTTACCGCATGGAAGATATTGCTGTGCAATCCGCTCAGAAAGGGGAAACTGTTTTGTCGGACGCTAATAATATCCGTAATTTTTGCATTATTGCCCATATAGATCATGGAAAAAGCACTCTGGCGGACCGAATACTCGAACGTACAGGCGTATTCGAGCACAGGGAAATGGTTGATCAGATTCTGGACAGCATGGAGCTGGAACGGGAAAGGGGCATTACCATTAAAAGCAAGGCAGTTCACATGCCTTACCAGGCCAGGAATGGAAAGGAATATATTCTGAACCTGATTGACACTCCCGGGCATGTCGACTTCACTTACGAGGTCTCCCGGGCGCTCGCAGCCTGCGAAGGCGCACTCCTGGTCGTGGATGCAACCCAGGGCATCGAAGCCCAGACTCTGGCTAATGTTTATCTGGCGCTGGAACACGATCTGGAGATTATTCCCGTCATCAACAAGATCGACCTGCCTTCTGCCAGGCCGGAAGAAACCCGTCAGGAAATTGAGGAAGTAATTGGGCTGGACGCCAGCTACGCCCCATGCATATCGGCCAAAACCGGCTTGAATGTGGACCAGGTGCTGGAAGCCATCGTGGAGCATATTCCTTCTCCGGGCGGCGATCCGGCCAAGCCTCTGCAGGCATTGATTTTTGATGCGTTTTATGACAATTACCGCGGAGCAATCTGTTTCGTTCGGGTAAAGGAAGGAAGCATCCACCCCGGAATGCGGATGCGGCTGATGGCCACCGGCGGTGAATTCGATGTGGTGGAAGTAGGCATTTTTTCTCCCGGATACACCCCCTGCGACATCCTGAAAGCCGGAGATGTGGGATATGTTGCCGCCTCGATCAAAGATGTCAGCGAAACACGGGTAGGTGATACAATCACCGATGCCGCCCGGCCTGCTTCAGAGCCGCTTCCCGGTTACCGGCATGTAACACCTATGGTATACTGCGGGATCTATCCGGCCGATGGAGCGGATTATCCCGCTCTGAAGGACGCCCTGGAAAAGCTGAGAATGAACGATGCTTCCCTCTCCTTTGAGCCGGAAACTTCTGCTGCGCTGGGATACGGTTTTCGATGCGGATTCCTGGGGCTTCTGCATATGGACATCCTGACGACGCGTCTGGAAAGGGAATTCGATCTGAACCTGGTCACCACTGCTCCCAGCGTAATTTATCGTGTGAACAGGACAAACGGAGAATCAATCATGATTGATAATCCCACCAATCTGCCGCCGGTCACGGAAATTGAAAGCATTGAAGAGCCTTTTGTTCACGCCACCATCTATACTCCTCAGGATTCCGTCGGCACGCTCATGGATCTGTGTCAGGATAAAAGAGGCATATTCCTGGACATGCAGTTCGAAGGAAACCGTGTCAAGCTGAATTATGAGCTTCCGCTCAATGAAATCATTTTTGATTTCTTTGATCAGATCAAAAGCCGCAGCAGAGGATATGCCTCCTTTGATTATGAAATGAAGGACTACCGCCGGGGAGATCTTGTCAAGCTGGATATCCTTCTCAATGGGGAGCTTTGCGACGCATTTTCCATTATTGTTCATCGTGAAAAAGCATATGCCCGGGGCCGGAGTATCGCGGAAAAGCTGAAGGATGTCATTCCGAGACAGCAATTTGAAATTCCGATCCAGGCAGCCATCGGAGGAAAAGTGATAGCGCGGGAAACCGTAAAAGCCATGCGAAAGGATGTTCTGGCCAAATGTTACGGCGGCGATATAACCAGAAAGAAAAAATTGCTGGAAAAGCAGAAGGAAGGCAAAAAGCGGATGCGGCAGTTCGGCAGCGTACAGGTGCCCAGCGAAGCATTTATCGCGGTGCTCAAGATGGATTCCTGAAGCTCCGGCATCGGAAGCGGCGGTCTCTTCTCTGCGAGCTGAAAGAATCCGGTTTCCCCTGTTATGATTATTCTGCCGTCTCTGCGGTCTCCTGCTCTCCGTCCGTCTGTCTGTGCTTTACAGGACACAGACATATTCCTGAAAAGGAAAGGGAAAAACTGAAGAAGCGCCTTTCTTCTTACCTGGAAAACAGCTATGCCTGCGGAAAACGCGTTTTCCTTTCCGGAGGTGCGCTGGGCTTTGATACGCTGGCTGCGCTGGCGGTGCTTGAAATCAGGCAGCGTCATTCGGACGTCTCTCTGTTCATGGTTCTCCCCTGCCGGAGCCAATCCTCGCGCTGGAGCGCGGCTGATCAACAGGAATATCAGAAGATTCTGAAAGCTTCCGACAGGGTGCTGTATGTTTCAGAAGAGTATTTTCCCGGATGCATGCAGAAAAGAAACCGCTTCATGGTAGACCACTCAGATACATGCTGCTGCTATCTGACCAGCTGCAGAGGCGGTACATGGAATACCGTATCCTATGCCTATGATCAGCATCTTTCCATTCATAATCTTGCAAACGATCTCTGATATGCGTCCGGTCCACGTTCGCCCGATTGGAGGAAACTATACATTCCTATGGAACTCTATATTCATTTTCCATTCTGCAGGCAGAAGTGCCGCTATTGTGATTTTGTTTCCTTTCCCGGCATGGAAGATTCCATGGATGCATATATCACCGCTCTGCTTCGGGAAGCTGAGCTCTGTTCCGGAGACGTTGCCGAGAGCATAGAGACGGTTTATTTCGGCGGAGGCACACCTTCATTGGTACCTTCCGGCCTGATGCGTCGGTTGACACGGGGGCTGGCGGAAAGACTCCCTCTTGGGCAGGTCAGAGAGTGGACATCGGAAGCCAATCCCGGAACGCTGACACAGGAATGGGCAGACGCGGCACGCTCCTGCGGAATCACCAGGCTTTCGTTGGGTATGCAGGCTTATCAGCCGCGTCTTCTTGCTCTGCTTGGCCGGATTCATCGCTTCGAGGAAGTAAGGAAAAGTTTTGAAACTGCCCGGAAAGCAGGCTTTCAGAATCTGAGCGTGGATCTGATCTTCGGAATTCCTTCACAAACCCTCTCTGACTGGTCGGAAACCCTTACCGCAGCTTTTTCCCTCTTTCCGGATCACCTCAGTGCTTACGGGCTGATTCCGGAGGAAAACACACCGCTGTGGCAGGATCTGCAGAATGGCAGTCTGTCTCTTCCTGAGGATGAAGAAGAGCGAGCCATGTACAGTCAGCTTCTTACTCTGACCCGCCGGCTTGGATATCAGCAGTATGAAATTTCCAATTTTGCAAAACCGGGGTTTGAATGCATTCATAATATCGGCTACTGGAACCAGACTCCCTATCTTGGGCTGGGCGTTTCCGCAAGCTCCATGGTTCATTTGAGCAGGAGCGAAACGGGGATTCGATACCTGCGCCGGACAAATACAGACAGGTTGGAAGAGTATCTGAAAGGAATAGCGGCTGATCGGCCGGTTCTCAGAGAAAAAGAATGGATTGAGGCGGAGGAAGCACGCTTTGAAACCATGATGCTGGGTCTCCGGATGAATCGGGGCGTTTCAGAAAACACTTTTTTTCTCCGTCATGGTGTTCCTCTCCAGGCCTGTTATGGAAAGCGGCTTGATCTTCTCCGTCAGCAGGGATTCCTTTTCCGGGAATCCGATTCCTGGAAGCTGACCCGAAAAGGAATGGATCTGCAGAATACGGTACTGGTGTCCCTGATGGACTGACCAATTCTCCCTTCCGGCAGCATACTCCTGCTCCCCTCCACACTAATTCAGTGCGACATGAAAATCTTCCCCGGAAAAAACAGATCTCGTCAGAGCCTCAATCTGCTTTTTTTCTGAAAGCAGCGCCGGGTCGCTGATGAGCTCGTGAACACTCTTCTGTACTTCATCCAGCAGCATCACGTTGCCGCATTGCAGAGGATGCTGAAGCGCGTCTCCGCTTTGCCTTGTCCCCATCAGATCACCCGGGCCCCGAAGTTCCAGATCCTTCTGGGCTACTAAAAAACCATCCCCCGTATCACAGAGAATTTTCAGCTTCTGGCTGGCCTTGGACATCAGGAAACACCAGCTTTCCCGGGATCCGCGGCCCACTCTGCCACGGAGCTGATGCAGCTGGCTGAGGCCGTACCTTTCCGCGTTTTCAATGATCATCACGGTAGCGTCAGGCACATTGATGCCCACTTCAATTACGCTGGTCGCTACCAGTACATCCAGCTCTCCTCGGGCAAACTGCTGCAGCGTCCGTGCCTTTTCTTCATTCTTTTGCGCACCCCAGGTCAGGCCAAGCCGGAACTCCTTTAATTCGTTCCCGGTCAGCTCACGATACATGGTCTGCGCACTTCTGACATCCGGAAAAACTTCGCTGTCCTCCACCATGGGACAGACAATATAAGCCTGCTGTCCCTCCCGGATCTTTTCCCGAAGGAACTGATACATGGCCGCTCTTTTTTCCTCCGGTACAATTCTTGTTTTGACGGGTTGCCTCCCCGGAGGCATTTCATCCACCAGGCTCAGGTTCAGATCCCCGTAGAGTATCAAGGCAAGTGTTCTGGGAATAGGCGTCGCAGACATCACCAGCACATGAGGAGATCTGCGCCGGTCAGGGCTGTCGCCCTTCGCCTGCAAGGCGCTTCGCTGCAGCACCCCGAAGCGATGCTGTTCGTCTGTAACAACCAGTCCCAGGCGGGCAAAGTCAACTCCTGTGCTGATCAATGCATGAGTACCGAAAACAGCGTTGCAGCTTCCTTCCTTGAGTTCCTTCAGGATTTTTTTCCGCTCTGCCGCCCGGGTACTTCCTGTCAGCAGACGGCAATGAATTCCCAGCGGCTCCAGCAGAGAAACGGCATTTTCATAATGCTGGCGTGCCAGTATTTCAGTCGGAGCCATCATGGCTGCCTGATAATCGCTTTTCCAGGCAAGAAAGATGCTGCTGAATGCAAGAATGGTTTTTCCGCTTCCGACATCCCCCTGTACAAGACGGGCCATTGCCGTATCCTGACGAAGATCGGAGGCTATTTCTTCCAGTACTCTGCGCTGTGCTCCCGTAGGCGGAAACGGATTTTTGTCCCAGAATTCCGTCATGGCATCTGATGAAAAAGCAAAGGGAAATCCGGGCTGCTTCTGCTGTCGAAAGATAGAAACGCCCATCAGATAGATCAGATTGTTTTCGAAATCAAGCCTTCTTCTGGCTTTTGTCAGCTGCTCCGTATTTTCCGGAAAGTGAATCCACCGCAGCGCATCATGAAGTCCGATCAGCGAATACCGGTCCCGAAAAGATCGCGGAAGGGTTTCCGGACAGATTTCTTCGACAGCTGACAATGCTTCATCTATCAATTCATAAAATGTTTTTGCAGGGAAGCCGCGAATGGGGCGATAGACCGGCATCCATTCTTGCCGGGTCACAATCCTGGGATTCAGCATGCTTCGGCGGCTGTTCCTGTTCTGAATTCGTCCGTAAAGGAGAATTTCCTTTCCGATCGGAAGCTGCTGCTTCATCCAGGGCTCGTTAAACCAGTATACAGCCAAGCTTCCCGATCCATCCCTTATCGTCGCGCTGACTCGGCTTCGTCCGTGAAAGTAGGCAATTCGAGGCGTGTCGGCAACAATTCCCCGGATCAGTTTTTCCCCTTCACACGCTTCGGCAACAGGTGTTTCATGGATATGGTCTTCATAACGAACAGGAAAGAAATACAATAAATCGCGCAATGAGTGAATCCCCACTGCGCGCATTCGACTGATCCGGGTAGGTCCGATACCTTTCAGGTCCTCCAGATTCATGCTTTACTCCACTGATATCAGATAATAATACAGAGGCTGTCCGCCATTGTGATATTCCACATCGCAGTCCCGATACTCTTCCGCCAGACGAGAGGCCAGCGCTTTTGCCTGCGCTTCCGTAACATCTGCCCCGTAATAAACGGTAATCAGTTCATCCTCTTCAGTCACCACATTCTTCATGATCTCCAGCGCAACATCTTCTACGGAGTTACCGGACATCTCGATCTGTCCGTTATGAAGGCCGATGACATCCCCTTCCCTGATGGCAATACCGTTGTATTCGCTGTCTCTGATGGCATAGGTAACCGTGGCCGTCTTCACATGTTCTGCCGCTTCGCTCATCCGGTCGAAGTTTTCCTCCGCGGGAAGCTCACCCTGAAAAGCAATTGCAGCGGCAATTCCCATCGCGACGTTTTTCGTGGGGATCACCCGTACATCCCGGTCGCTCATTTTTGCTGCCTGATTGGCGGCAAAAATCACATTTCCATTGTTGGGCAGAACAAAAATATGCTCCGCATTTACTTTCGTAATCGCATGCAGTATATCATCCACGGAGGGATTCATGGTCTGCCCGCCCTCCACGATCTGATCGACATTCAGGTCACGGAAGAAGCTTGTAAACCCGTCTCCCAGGGATACCGCTACCATCCCGTATTCCTTGCCGGGTTCCAGAGGTTCTTCCTCTGCGGAATCCGTATTCTCACCCTGCTCCAGGGCACGCTTCATTTCGGCCAGATTATCGATTTGAATATTGCTGAGTTCTCCAAGCTCGATTCCGTATTCCAGCGTCAGTCCGGGGTTATCGGTATGCACATGGATGTGCGCGCCGCTCAGGTCTCCCTGAACCTGGACGCAGTCTCCGATCCGGTTCAGCCTTCTGCGGAAAGAGTCAAGATCATGCTCGTCGCAGTCTTCGCGGAAGGTGTGGATGTCAAAATTGACGCAATAGGTGTGAGTCAGATCCCGGGTCAGATCATGCCAGTCGTCCGTCTGATCCTCCGAGGATTCCTCGATTCCGGTACAGGCCAGATTGATGTCCTCTCCCCGAAGCACAGCCGCATATCCCTGATAGATCAGAAGCAGTCCGCGGCCGCCGGAGTCTACCACACCGGCTTGCTTCAGCGCCGGAAGCATATCCGGTGTTTTCTTCAGAATAGCCTCTCCGCTTTTCAGCATGACGCTGATCAGCGCGTCATAATCATCGGGATCTTTCTGTGCCTGCTTGAGCGCGTCCTCGGCAATAACCCGAGCCACTGTCAGAATCGTGCCTTCCTTTGGCTTCATAACAGCCTTGTAGGCTACTTCAGCTCCTTTTCCAAGGGCTTCAGCAAATTGCAGGGGGGTAATCTTCTCCACGCCCTTCAGTGCCTTCGCAAATCCGCGAAGCAGCTGGCTGGTAATAACACCGCTGTTTCCCCGGGCACCTTTCAGTGCGCCCTTGGACAGGGCACTGGCAGCCTCGTCCGCACGCAGATATTCCTTGCTGTTAATTTCCCGGATTGCGCTTTGCATCGTAAGCGTCATGTTTGTTCCGGTATCTCCATCCGGAACGGGAAAAACGTTCAACGCATCAACAGCTTCCCGGTTCCTTTCCAGCAGGGAAGTTCCGGCCATTGCCATGTCTCTGAGCAGCAGACCGTCAATTGTTTTAAACTGTATCAAAGGATGTCCCTCCGTTCAAATCTGTAAAATACGTACCGGCAGGCTGTTCCGGTCAGATCCTGATTCCTTCAACGGATATGCTGACCTTCCTGACCTTTACACCGGTCATAGATTCCAGCTTGTAACGAACTGTATCCACAATGGTTTTGCAGACTTCCGCGATGGAAATCCCGTATTCCACGATGATAAAGAGATCGACATCCAGCATGTCGCCCACATTACGGATCTGGACGCCTTTGGACAGATTTTCCCGACCCAGCCATTCTACCAGACCGTCTGTAGCTCTCTTGCCGCACATGGCAACAATTCCGTAGCACTCCAGAGCCGCATAACCGACGACCTTCATCATGACGTCCTCGGAGATAAAGATCGTGCCGTCATTTGTTTTGACCTTACATTCCATGAAAAAAATACCTCCCCGTTTCTGCCGCCCGGCAGCAGCCGCGCGGTCTGATCGCAAAGGACAGAAGGATTATACAGGATAATCCATGTTTAATCAAGTTTTTTCAAAATAGCCCCTTGACAAAAGTCAGTAAAAAAATATAATCATCTCATCTGCGATGAAGGGAAGATGCCGGTTCTGCTTTTGTTCAGAGAGGCCCCGGTTCGGTGCGAGGGGTTCAAAGCAATCCGGATGTACATCCCGGAGCCTGTACTCTGAAGGTTTATTCTGGGTAGGAGTACACCGGAGCGCCGGTTACAGCGAGTTAACGAGAGCCGGAAAAATGTCTTGTCCTTCCGGCTGAATGGAAGTGGTACCGCGGTCCTCCCCGCCTTCCGGCGGAGGAGGTCCTTTTTTTATTTTTTCAGGAGGTGAAACAGTATGGACATCACGTCCCTTTCCTATGCAACCAGGTTTGACCATGTTTCCGGCAGCGCGATCCGCGAAATATTCAAGGTCATCGCTCAGCCGGGGATGATCTCGTTTGCCGGCGGAAACCCTTCGAAATCCGCTTTGCCGGATCAGATGGTTTCAGAGCTGGCTTCAGATGTGCTCCGGGAAGATGGAAAGGCGATTCTGCAATATGGCGCAACGGAAGGATATCCGCCTTTTCTGGAAAGCCTGAAGGAGTATATCCGGACGCATTTCGGAATCCAGGCCCCCGCAGTACTCCCCGTAACAGGTTCCACCCAGGCCATGGATCTGCTCTGCAAGGCCCTGATCAACCCCGGAGACAGGATTATTGTCGAAAATCCCTCTTTTCTTGGCAATCTTCAATGTATGAAACTGTATGAAGCGGAGCTGGTTCCGGTCCGCAGCGATGAAAACGGCCTGGATCCGGATCATCTGGAGGAGCTGATCCGGAAAACCGGCGCGAAGATGATCTATACCATTCCCACCTTCCAGAATCCGACAGGGCGGACACTGTCCCTGGAGCGGCGCAGGCGGGTCGCTGAACTGGCAAATCAATACGGCATTGTTGTAGCGGAAGACGATCCATACCGGGATCTGCGGTATCGCGGGCAGGATCTTCCTCCCATCAAAACCTTTGATGAAAACGGTTGGGTCGTATTCCTCGGAAGCTTCAGCAAGGTCATTTCTCCCGGGCTTCGGGTCGGATACATGGCCGGGGACGCGGGGATCATCCGAAAATGCACCGTCGGAAAGCAGTCCACCGATGTGCATACGGCGAATCTGACCCAGGCTGTCGTGGATCAGTTCCTTCGGCGGAACCTGCTGCCGGACCACATAAAAAAGATTTCAGCTGATTATGCCGTTCAGTGCAGCCGGATGCTTGATCATCTGTCGGCTTTCCCGGGAGAAGTCCGGTATACCCGTCCGGAAGGCGGGCTCTTCATCTGGGCGGAGCTTCCGGAAAACATCGTGGCGAAGGATCTGCTGGTCAGGGCCATCGAGAAGAAGGTCGCCTTTGTGCCCGGCACTCATTTCTTCGTGGACGGCGGCCACGAGAACACCATCCGCCTGAATTTTTCCGGCAGTACCCTTTCCCAGATCGATCAGGGCATGGACATCCTGAAAGATCTGATCATTAATGAAATGAAACAATAAACATGTTCAGGAGGAAATTGGATCATGGAACACATTCTGGATATTCTGAAGGAACGCGGCTTTGTAGCGCAGACCACCTTTGAAGACGAGCTTTATGAGCAGCTGAAATCTCCTACTACCTTCTACGTCGGCTTTGATCCGACTGCCGACAGTCTGCATATAGGCCACTATATTCCAATTATGGCTATGGCTCACATGCAGCGGGCAGGGCACAAGCCGATTGCGCTGATGGGCGGAGGAACGGCCATGATCGGTGATCCTTCCGGGAAAACAGACATGCGTAAAATGATGACCGTTGAAACGATCGATCATAACGTGGAATGCATTAAGTCACAGATGTCCCGCTTTCTGGACTTCAGCGAAGGCAACGCCATCATTGTAAACAACGGTGACTGGCTCCGGCATCTTAACTTCATTGAGTTTATGCGGGATATCGGCTCCATGTTCAACGTAAACAGAATGCTGACCGCGGATTGCTACAAAGCCCGCATGGCTACGGAAAACGGGTTGTCCTTTCTGGAGTTTACCTACATGCTGATGCAGAGCTATGACTTCCTTGAGCTCTTCCATCGGTATGGCTGCCGCCTGGAAATGGGTGGAAATGATCAGTGGAGCAATATGCTCGGCGGGGCGGATCTTGTTCGCCGCAAGCTGGGTGAAAAAGCCTTCGCCTGCACTTTCCAGCTGCTTCTGACACATGATGGGCGTAAAATGGGTAAAACGGAAGCCGGTGCTTTGTGGCTGGACCCGAACAAGACCAAGCCCTATGATTTCTATCAGTACTGGAGAAACGTAGATGACCAGGATGTTCAGAAGTGTCTGGCGCTGCTGACCTTCCTGCCTATGGATGAAGTTCGCCGGCTCGGTGCTTTGCAGGGCTCTGAAATCAACGAAGCGAAAAAGGTCCTGGCCTTTGAAGTTACCAAGCTGGTTCATGGAGAAGAAGAAGCCCGGAAAGCAGCAGACGCTGCTTCCTCTCTGTTCAGCGGAGCAGCCGATTCCGCCAATATCCCCTCCCTGGAGCTGACACCGGAAGAACTGAAAGCGGATGCACGGATTACTACCCTGCTGGTACGCGCCGGCCTGTGCAAAAGCCAGAGTGATGCCCGTACACAGATTGAGCAGAATGCAGTATCTCTGAACGGAGAAAAGGTCACTGATTCCAAGGCATCCGTATCTGAAGCGCTTCTCCGGAGCGGCGTACTGCTGAAAAAAGGCAAGAAAGGCTTCTGCCGTATTCTGCTGAGCTGAAACGATGGACAGTTATATTACACTGGCCGGTCCGGGGCAGGATGAGGTAACCATTCAAAAAAGCCGCTTTATCGGTCGGGCCTGGCCCTGCTCTTCTGAAGAAGATGCGCTGTTGCATCTGAAGGAGATACGTGAGTCCTTCCGGGAGGCACGGCACCATTGCTATGCCTATATCATCGGAGCAAACGAAGGCATTCTCCGGTATTCTGATGACGGAGAACCGGGCGGAACCGCCGGAATGCCCATGCTGAGTCTTCTGCGCGCAGAGAAACTGGTCAACTGCTGTGTCGTCGTAACCAGATACTTCGGTGGAATCCTGCTCGGTACAGGCGGCCTGGTACGGGCCTATACCCAGGGGTGCCGGATCGCTGTGGAAGCAGCCGGCATTGTCCGCATGGAAAAAACATGTCATGATCTGTGTGAAGTTCCCTATTCTGCATGGGATACAGTTCGGTATACATTGGATCAGCTGCCTGCCAGATACAGCGATCTCGAGTTTGGTTCGGCAGTATCCTTTACTCTCCTGACCCGTTCCGCGGATCGAAGCCGTGTCCTGGAGTCCCTTGTTCAGGCATCCGGCCGTTCCCTGGAAACGCTGTTTGATCAAGAAGCATACGAAGCCTGGCCCGTCAGCTGACGGGCCAGGCTTTAATTCAGCTGTTCTGTCACAGAAGAAATGTTTTTTCCTATCGCTTTTGACCGTCCGGTTATGCGATCTCCAGCGCAATCTTCATCATCTGTTGGAATCCTATCTGCCGCTGCTCCGCCGGCATGCTCTCCCCGGTGATTACATGATCTGAAATCGTGCAGAGGCATAGCGCGTTTTTTCCGGCTCTGGCCGCATTAAGATACAGGGCGGCTGCTTCCATTTCTACCGCAAGTACGCCAAGCTTCTGAAGGCCGATGGAGTTCTGTCCTTCATCATAAAATACATCCGAAGAATAGATCGGACCGCAGGCAATATTGATCCCGAGCCGCTCTGCCGTATCCACCGCTTTTCGGAGAAGCTCATAGCTGCAGCAGGGAGCCAGGTTTCCACGCACACCGAACTGGTTTCCGAATGCGGAATCCGTATACGCGCTCATACCGGCAACGATATCCATCAGCTTCAGATGGCTGCTCAGGGCGCCCGCTGATCCGATTCGAATAATATTATTAACTCCGTAAAAGTTGAAAAGCTCATAGGAATAAATCCCTATGGCTGGCATGCCCATACCGCTGGCCATTACGGAAACACGCTTTCCGTGATACGTACCAGTATAGCCCTGAACGCCCCTGACATTGTTGACAAGCTCTGCGTTTTCCAGGAAATTATCTGCAATAAACCTGGAGCGAAGCGGATCCCCTGGCATCAGCACGGTCTCTGCAAATGCGCCTTCAGGGGCATTGATATGCGGTGTCGGGATCTTGGGATTCATACTTTATTCCTCCTTTATATTGTATGTCATGCTTCTGACATAATTGATCTCATCAATACAATCTATGAATCACCCGCAGTTCCCGGTACGATTCATATGCTCATGAATGGCCCGGATGGTTTGATCCAACTCTTCCAGGCTTATCAGTCCAATGCTTCCGTAGGGTGCGCAGAGCAGATTTTCAACGGCTGCGCGGTAAGGCTCCACAAGGCTCAGAATCTGTCCGGGATTGATTTGCTCCGCATCCCGGTTCTTCTGTCTTCCGGACTGAATCAATAATTGGCTGATCTGTGCCCACAGATCATTCACCAGATCCAGAATCATTTCAGCAGTTTTCGCCGGATACTGGGTATATGCTTCTCTCTGGCTTATCATCTGCAGCACTGCTTTTTCTGTCATCGGCAGCCAGCATGCTTTCAGGGCCTCCTGATAGCCGGCGCGTACGCTCTTTCCTTCCGGCAGGATAAATACAGGCAGGATCATCTTCAGGAAAGTCAGTCCTTCGCCCTGAAAAGGAATAAAGCCTCGGAGCAGAAGATTGAGATTTTCCAGGCCATCCCCGTTTTCAGATTCATGGATCAATCCCGCGGCCCGTTCCGCCCGGGCTTCGCAGATCTTCTGCAGTACCTGCTCCTTGCTTTCAAAGTGATGGTAGAAACTTCCCTTGCTCAGGTTGAGCACATCCAGAATGTCCTGAACTCCGGTAGCTTCATAACCGCGCTCAGCAAACAGCGTTTCTGCAGTATCCAGTATCTGCTTTTTCCGCAGATCCCCTTTGATCATATCAGATCTTTCCTCCTGCCTGTCTTTGTGTTTGTATTGTCTTCCATCGAACAGGGATTATTCCCGGACAGAAACTGCATGGCTGTTTCTGCCGGCTTTTATTCCTGTCATGCTGGCAAACATCAGGTTAAATCCACCGCAGTCTCCGTCTGCATTGAGCAATTCTCCGGTAATATGCAGGCCCTTACAGATTCTGGATTCAAGGTTTTCTTCCCGTATGTCACGGCAGCTGACTCCTCCGGACATAACCTGTGCCCTTTCAAATCCTTCGATGCTTTCCGCCTGAAGCTGATATCGTTTCACGGTTTCCGCCACAGAACGAAGCTGCATTTCGGAGAGGTCACCGTTTTTTTCTCCCCGCAGTGCCAGTCCAGCCTGTTTGCACACGGCATAGGCCAGCCTCGGAACTAACAGGCCGCGCAGAAGGTCAACAGGTTCTTCATCCGGCCATCGTTTTTGTCGCTCCCGCAGGTCCTGAAATGCTGTTTCCACGTCTTCAAACAAATCAGGGAAAAAATCCAGAAGAAGCGTGCTGCGTCGTTCTTCAATAAATCTTGCGCACTGCATTACACAGATTCCGCTGACACCGGTATCCGTAAAAAGAAGTTCTCCGATTTCCGAATGTACTGTGTTCTTCCCTGTCTGTACGGAAACCCTGCATTTTACCCGGATTCCGGAAAGGCCTGAGACAGATCGCGTATCCGTTTGAATCGGAGTCAGCGCAGGGCGTTCGTGAATCAGCTGATGCCCCTGTTTTTTCAGCCATGGCCAAACAGACTGATTTCCTCCCAGCCTGGGCTGTGAAGCGCCTCCGGTAGCAAGTATCAATCTCTGTGCTCGAAACACAAAATCCCGATTTGTTTCGATTTCGTACAAGCCATTCGTTCTTCTGATTTCTTTTGCAGCGGTTCGGGTCAGGATCTCCACACAGCCCCTTTTCATCCCGGCTTTCAGAACATCCAGAACAGAAGCAGCGGCGAATGTACAGGGATAGCCGCGGCCTTCAGCGTCATAGCGGATCCTCAGTCCCAACTCTTTCCAGAATATTTCCAATTCCTCTGCAGGATCTTTTCCAAGCACTCTGCATGCAAACTCGCTGTCACCATAAAACCTGGGCGTATTTCGGTTCAGCAGATTGCATCTGCCGTTTCCGGTTGCAAGCAGCTTCTTTCCAGGCTGATCCAGAGCTTCCAGCAGGACGGGGTGTTCGCCTTCCCGCGCTGCCGAGATCGCTGCGCACATTCCGGCCATACCTGCGCCAATGATAAGCACATCTGCCTGTTCCATCAGGTGCTGGCCCTCCTCTGTCCGAAACTGAAAACAAAACCCGGACTGTTATTGCATATGATAAATAGACTTCAGTTCTTTTGTCAAGAGTCCATTTTTGTCATTGACGATTAAGGGAGGCATGGGATGAAGACGCGGGCGCGCATCCTTGACGCCTTCTACCAGAACGAGGTTGGCCGGATGATCTTCATCGGGATATACCAGCCGGAAACGTTTCGGCTCCAGATGAAACCGATGCAGCTCCGTCATCAGACTGAACATCTGCGGCGCTGGATAAACCAGAAAGATTCTTCCTTTTCCCTTCAGAATCCGGAAAGCTGAATCAAGAAAATGCGGCAGTGTATATCTCTCCTGATGCCGTGCTGTCGCCAGCGCCTCTGTCTGATTCCGCAGCACCTGTCCCGGCATTCCATAAGGAGGATTGCAGATAACCGCTTCCACGCTGCATGGAGGTATGATAGCCTTCGCCTGTGCGATATCCGCACAGTAAATACTGACTTTCTCCTCCAGGTGATTCAGCTTCATGGTTCTTCTGGCCATTTCTGCCATGTTTTCCTGGATTTCCAGCCCGATATAGCGCTCTCCTTTTTCTCTTCCAATCATCAGCAGAGGCAGTATTCCCGTTCCGCAGCCAAAGTCTACCACTGTATCCCGGGGATGCACCCGGGCAAAATCTGCCAGCAATACGGAATCCATACCAAATCGAAAGCCGTCTTTTTTTTGAATCAGACGAAGTCCGTGAATCTGAAGATCCTCCAAAGTTTCGTCATCAAGAATCTCAATCTCTTCCATCTTTGGAAACCTCTACTCTTTCCGATCTGGATTTTGATGTATTCGAAGAAAAAGGATGTGCGAAATATCACCGCACAATCCTTTCATAATTCAGGATCCGCCGTTCAGCGGAATCATATTACAGGGAGCAGCTTATTCTTCCGGAACAATCTCAACAACGACTGGATTCGGTTCGTCTTCCTTCTCCTCGCGTGATTCTTTTCGTTTCTCAAACAGTTTTTCATACAGCCGAAGGTATTCCTTGGCGGAATGATTCCAGCTATAATCGCCCGTCATGCCGCGATACTGCAGCTTTTGCCAGACTTCTGGATGGTCATGGTAGTAAGAAACTGCCCTTTCAATAGTATGCAGCATATCATGAGCGTTGTAATTGAAGAAGGAGAAGCCGTTTCCTTCACCGTTTTCTTCATTGTAGCTCAGTACGGTATCACGCAGTCCGCCTGTTTCACGAACAATCGGAAGTGTCCCATATCTCATGGCGATCATCTGACTCAGACCACAGGGCTCAAACTGGCTGGGCATCAGGAAAAGATCGGCGCCGGCATAGATCTGATGCGCAAGATTATGATCCATGGTAAATCTTGCAGCAATGCTTCCTCTGTATTCACCTTCTGCCCAGCTGAACAGGTTAAAGTATCTTCCTTCACCCATTCCCAGTACAACCAGCTGTACATTCTGGCGCATAATATCAGCAATTACGTAGTCAACCAGGTCAAGACCTTTCTGATTGCTTAGCCGTCCGACCATTCCAATCACAGGAACATCAGCCTGTACATTCAGTCCAAGGCTTTCCTGCAGGGCGCGTTTGCATTCCGCTTTTCCTGACATGTTCTCCGGTGTGAAATTCGCTGCAATTCGACGGTCTTTCGCCGGATCATAGTCTTCCATGTCAATTCCGTTAAGCACGCCGAAAAGATCTGATTTTCTGGCACGCAGCAGCCCATCCAGGCGTTCGCCATAATAGGCTGTCTGAATCTCCTCTGCGTAGGAAGGACTCACCGTAGTAATCAGATCGCTGTACACGAGCGCTGCTTTCATAAAGTTAGCACAGCCATAGCATTCAAGCTTGTCATCCGTCCACAGACTGTCTCCCAGTCCGAGTACGTCCTGAACCTCCCGGATCCCGAAAATTCCCTGGTACTGCAGGTTATGAATCGTAAAGATCGTTTTGATCTTAGCATAAAAAGGCAGATGAGCATACTGGATTTTCAACAGTGCAGGAATCATGCCGCTTTGCCAGTCATGCGCATGAATGACTTCCGGCTGGAATCCGAGCAGAGGCAGCATATTCAGTACGCTCCGGCAGAAAAAACCGAATCGTTCATATTCGTCTCCGCCCATGCCGTATATATACGGCCTGCCAAAGTAATACTTATTGTCGATGAAGTACCAGGTGACACCATCCTTCTTCAGCGATTCAATTCCGCAGTACTGCCGCCGCCAGCCAAGTTGAACTTCAAAGTCGCAAACATGTTCAGTCCGATCTGTCCACTCCTTTGGAATCGCGCTGAACATAGGGATAACAACCCTGACATCATGCCCTTCCCGGGCGAGCACAGGTGCCAGTGCTCCTACCACGTCCGCCAGGCCGCCTGTTTTGACAAACGGAACCGATTCGCTGGCTGCAAAAAGAATTTTCATAAAGGAACCTCCTTCATTCTTGAACAGGCTAATAAGCGGCTGCCGGCAGCGCGGCAGCCGCTTGATTTACTTAGATTACAACATTTTTCGCAATCACAATGGGATAAGCTTCCGGGCCGATCAGCTTGGCATTCCGCTTGATTATGGATTGCTTGTCCAGAATGCAGTTTTCAATATATGCGCCGGAATGAACCTGTCCATCCTGCATGATGATGCAGTTCTTAACATGGGCACCTTCTGCGATCTTCACACCGCGGAAAAGGATACTGTTTTCTACCGTGCCTTCAATCTGACAGCCATCAGCAAGGAGAGAATTGACCACGTTCGCTTCGTCTCCGTAATAGGTTGGCATTTCGTCCCGGACCTTGGTATATACAGGAAGATCATCCCTGAAAATGCCTCTGCGTTTTTCCGGATCCAGAATATCCATATTGAACTTGAAGAAGCTTTGAACCGAGTCAATCCGCCAACACTCGCCCTTGTACTCACAGGCGTTGACTTTGTACTGTCCTTCCCGGACCATTTTCATCAAAAGATCCCTGTCCAAATCATGAAGCCCATGCGCAACGGCCTTGTCAACCAGGCTCAGCATAAGCTCCCGCTTGATCACAAGCACCTTCATATAGGCGTTTTCATAGCTCGGATGAGTGGGCTGAATCTCCATATCAATTACATTTCCGGCTTCATCCAGATTCAGATAAGTTCCCAGCTCGTCCCGCCGCATGGAGGGATCCTTTGTATAGAGCAGGGTTACGCTGGCTTCCGTATCCTGATGGAACCGAATCATTTCTTCCAGCCGGGCATTGTAAATAATATCACTTCCGCTGAGGACAAGCGTTCCCTGCTTGCTTCTGGACAGGTAGTTGGTGTTGGAGCGGATCGCATCCAGAAGGCCTGTATACACGCCGACATTTTCCCGGGTCAGAAAGGGAGGCAGGATGTGGAGCCCTTCGTTTTTGCCATGAAGATCCCATTCCTTACCGGATCCCAGATGATCCATCAGGCTGTGGTAGTTCTTTTGCATGATCACACCGATATTCTTCAATCCGGCGTTCACCATACTCGAAACCTGGAAGTCGATAACACGGAACCGGGCGGCAACTGGCAGGGCAGCGATCGCCCGAAGCATCGTCAGTTCACGCAGGCGGGTATCGTTTTCACCCGTATAAATAATTCCCATGACGTCCTTCATATCTGTATCGTCCTTTCATTTCTTCTCTCGTTCGGGTCAGAATGTTGTTTCCTGATCAACCTGTACACCGGCCGCAACCTTCACGCCCGCCGGAACGCTTACAGAATGCCCGACCACTGCAATATTTCCTGTTTCTTCTCCCACAAAAGAGCCTGCGCCAATCACCGCGTCCTCTGCAACGATTGCCCTTTTGACCACAGCGCCGCGTTTGATAACGCTGCCCGGCATGATTACGCTGTCCTGAACGCTCGCGCCTTCTTCCACGGTAACACCGGCAAATATAACACTGTGATGAACATTGCCATAGATGCTGCTGCCTTCGGTCACAAGTGAATCAGTTACAACTGCACCCTTCGCAACATAATGCGGCGGCAGGCCGGCTGTTCTCGCATAGATGCGCCAGCTTTTGTCATGCATATCGATCGGCATAGGCTTCAGCAGGAGGTCCATGTTAGCTTCCCAGAGGCTCTCGATGGTTCCGACATCCTTCCAGTATCCGTCAAAATTATAGGCGTACATACGCTGCTGGTCTGCCAGCATCTTGGGGATAATATTCTTTCCAAAATCGTTGGAGCTCTTCTTGTCCGCCTCGTCATCAATCAGATACTGGCGCAGTTTCTCCCAGGTGAAAATATATACACCCATGGAAGCCTTGTTGCTCTTCGGCTTTTTCGGTTTTTCTTCAAACTCAATAATCCTGTTTTCCGTATCAGTGTTCATAATACCGAAACGGGGCGCTTCTTCCCAGGGCACAGGACGGACAGCGATGGTCGCATCGGCGCCATTCCGGATATGATCGTTCAGCATGGCATTATAGTCCATCTTATAAATGTGATCTCCGCTCAGGATGAGCACATAATCCGGGCTGTACTCTTCGATAAAGGCCATGTTCTGATAAATAGCATTTGCCGTACCGCGATACCATTCACTGCCGCGTACGGTTTGATAGGGAGGAAGCACAAAAACACCGCCATTGGAAATGTCCAGATCCCACGGCGCTCCGCTGCCGATATAGGCGTTCAGCTCCAGCGGCTGATACTGTGTCAGCACGCCGACTGTGTCGATGCCACTGTTCGTACAATTGCTCAGAGGGAAATCGATGATCCGGTATTTTCCGCCATAGGGAACAGCGGGCTTCGCGACTTCTTTGGTCAGAATTCCAAGCCGGCTTCCCTGGCCGCCAGCCAGCAGCATTGCAACGCATGTCTTTTTTCTTAACACAGAATCACACACTCCTTAAAAAAAATTCTCAAACTGGGAAAGAATGCAGGGTTCTCAGCATATGAAAGCTGAGTACCTGCTTATCTGGAAGTATTTTAACCGTTTTATACCGTTCCCGTCAAGAGTGAATTCTAATAAACTGAAAGAAATTATCAAATTTTGCCCAAATATGCCCT